>DASTGR010000001.1:0-20038 GCA_035718885.1 Pseudolabrys sp.
CGCCAGGGTCAGATCGTCTTCGGTCGGCTCCTCCGTGAAGACGGCATCCTGCAACATGCGCTGCTGGTCGAGCTTGCGGATTTCGTCGGCCTGCGGAGCAATTCCCCAGACGGCGTCGACGCCGGCCTGATCGAGCATCCGCTCGGCGGCGCGGCGGCGCGCCGGCGCCACCAGCAGCACGCTCACGCCCTTGCGGCCCGCACGACCCGTGCGGCCCGAGCGATGTTGCAGGACTTCCGCATCGTTCGGCAATTCGGCGTGAATGACGAGGCCGAGGTTCGGCAGGTCGATGCCGCGCGCCGCCACGTCGGTGGCGACGCAGACGCGGGCGCGTCCGTCGCGGAGCGCCTGAAGCGCGTGCGTGCGCTCGCCCTGCGTCAGCTCGCCCGACAGCGCGACCACGGAAAATCCGCGTTCGAGCAGCGCCGCTTGCAGATGATTGACCGCGCGGCGCGTGTTGCAGAAAACGATCGCGCTGGGCGATTCGAAATAGCGCAGCACGTTGACGACCGCGTGCTCGGCGTCCTGCGTGGCGATCCTGACGGCGCGGTACTCGATGTCGGCATGGCCGCCTTCGCCGCCGGCGACCTCGATGCGCAACGCGTTTTTCTGAAACTGTTTCGCGAGCGCCACGATCCCGCGCGGCAAGGTCGCCGAAAACAGCAAGGTGCGGCGCGCTTCCGGCGTGGTCTTGAGAATGAGCTCCAGATCCTCGCGAAAGCCGAGATCGAGCATCTCGTCGGCTTCGTCGAGAACCACCGCCTTCAATTCCGAGACGTCGAGACGTCCGCGGCGCAGGTGATCGCACAGCCGCCCCGGCGTGCCGACCACGATGTGCGCGCCGATCTCGAGTTCGCGCTGTTCGCGGCGCGGGTCCATGCCGCCGACGCAGGAGACCACGCGCGCGGCCGTGTACTGATAAAGCCAGGCAAGCTCGCGCTGCACCTGCAAGGCAAGCTCGCGGGTCGGGGCGACGACGAGGGCTAGGGGCTTGGCGGCCGCGGCGAAGCGCTCGCTGCCGCCAAGAAGGTTCGTCGCGATCGCCAACCCATATGCGACGGTCTTGCCCGATCCGGTTTGAGCCGACACCAGGAGGTCGCGGTCGGGGGCGGCGTCCAGCACAGCCGCCTGCACGGGCGTCGCCTCGGTATAGCTGCGCTCGGTCAGGGCACGGGCGATCTGCGAATTTGCGGGCAGGAATGTCACGAAATGACGGCCTTTGGCTTCGACGCGGTTCGCCCGTGCGCTTCTGTGTCGCGCACGCGCGGTATCCGGCGGATCGATTGGATGCGGGGATGCTTTAGGCCAAGCCGGGCCAAAGCGCCAATCATCGTCGCGACCGACTGGGCGCCGGCAGGCCGCGCGTGGCGAAGTCTGCCGTCAGCGGGCAAGTGGCGCGCCGGAAGGGATTCGAACCCCTGACCCCCAGATTCGAAGTCTGGTGCTCTATCCAGCTGAGCTACCGGCGCCGCGCTTTGAGCGAGGCGGCACCCTAACGCATGCCGGACCGGATGGGGAACGGCTTTTCCAGAACAATTCCGCGGCGTTGAAAGCTGGTGGCTGCGGCGGCGAGGACCTTGAACCGCCCGCCGCCGTTGTCCACTATCGCGGCCGGTAACCGAACGGTGACGGGGCACTCCGCGAGGCCCGTCTGGCCCCTGTCCCGTTCAAGGAGCACGTCCTTGCAGTCGCGTCCGTGCCTGCCGCCGACCCTGCGCCCGGGGCGCTCCGCATGATCGATTCCGGCGGCGGCGAGCATCTGCCGGTCTCGGGACCGCGCAACCTGGCGCTCGGCATCGAGCGCATCGGCCTCCTGCCGATCCGGTATCCATGGGCGGTGGCGGTCGCCTTCCTGGCTCTGCTCGTCCTCGGCGCCGTCGGCTTCGAGCGGCTCAAGGTCGACGACTCGCTGAGCCAGCTCTTCCGGTCCGACACGCCCGAATACAAGGTCTACCAGGAGGTCACGCACCGCTTCCCGGCGAGCGAGTACGACGTGCTGGTCGTCATCGAGGGCGACAAATTGATGGCGCGGGAGTCGCTCGAGAAGCTGCGCGACACCGCCATCGACCTTCAGCTCATCGACGGCACGCGCGGGCTGATCTCGCTGTTCTCCGCGCGCGAGCCGCCGCCCGTCGGCGGCGGCGTCCCGCCGCCTTTGTTCCCGCAGACGCTGCCGACCGGTCCCGACTATGACGCGCTGGTCAAGCGCGTCCTGTCGAATGAAATCATCCGCGGCAAACTGATCTCCGAGGACGGCAAGCTCGCGCTGTTCGTGCTGGCGCTCGATCCGGAAGCGGTCGACAACGGCAAGCTCGCAAAGATCATCGGCGACGTGCGCTCGACCGTGCACGACGATCTCGGAGGCGCCGGCTTGCGAACCGAGCTCTCCGGCGTGCCGGTGATGCAGCTCGAGATCCGCAACGCCATCGAGCGCGACCGCCTCATCTACAACTCGCTCGGTTTCATCGCCGGCTGCCTGATCGCGGTGATGTTCTTCCGCCGCATCTCGTTCATGATCGTCGCCGCGGGCCCTCCCCTGGCCGCGATCCTCCTGGCGCTCGGCACGCTCGGCTGGCTCGACTTCCGGCTCAACATGTTCCTGAACGTGATGACGCCGCTCATCATGGTCATCAGCTTCTCCGACTCCATGCAGCTGACCTTTGCCGCAAGAGACCGGCTGATCGCCGGCGACTCGAAGGCGGCGGCGTTCCGCAACGCGCTGTACATCGTCGGTCCCGCCTGCGTGCTCACGCACGGCACCGCCGGCGTGTCGTTCATCGCGCTGATGTTCTCGCAATCCGACCTGATCCGCGCCTTCGGCGAGGCCGGCCTCGTCGCGGTCATCGTGGCGATGGTGACGGTGCTGATGCTGGTGCCGCTGCTCGGCATGCTCCTGGTGCGCAACGTGTCGCGCTTCGCGGAAGAAGCGCGCAGCGCCGACACCGGGCTGAACTTCCTGCGCCGCTTCTGCTCGTGGATCGCGACGCAGATGGTGACGCGGCCGGGCCTCTATTCATTGATCAGCGTCGTCGTCGTCGGTGCGCTCTGCGTCGTCTATCTCCAGCTCGAGCCGCGCTACCGCCTCGCCGACCAGTTGCCCGACCGCGAGCAGGCCGTACAGGCCGCGCACCGCCTCGACGCCAAGCTCACCGGCGCCAACCCGATCGACGTGCTGATCGAGATCCCGAAGGGCAAATCGCTCTACGATCCCGAAACGCTCGGCGCCATCGCCGACGTCCATGCCATGGTCGAGAAGCAGGCCGGCGTCGGCAATGTCTGGTCGCTTCAGACGTTGCGCAACTGGCTGGCCGAGAAGCTTCACATCACCGACGTGGCGACGCTCAAGAGCTATGTCGACATCCTGCCGAAATACCTGACGCGGCGCTTCATCTCCGCCGACGAGGACGCGGTGATCGTCAACGGCCGCGTGCCCGACATCGACGCCAGCCAGCTTCTGCCGGTGATCCGCTCGCTCGACCGCCAGCTCAACCGCGTGCGCGCCAAATATCCCGGCTACACGATCGCGGTGACCGGCCTGTCGGCGATCGCCGCGCGCAACTCGGCGGTGATGATCGACCGCCTGAGCTGGGGCCTGACGGTCGAGATCGCCTTCGTCGCCGCCTTCATCGGCGTCGCCTTCCGCTCGCCGATCGTGATGCTGGTGAGCATTTTGCCCGGCATCTTCCCGATCGTCGCCGCCGGCGCGCTGCTGCTCGCGCTCGGCATGGGCCTGCAATTCGCCAGCGTGATCGCGCTGACCGTCTCGTTCGGGCTCGGCCTGTCGGCGACGATCCACTTCCTCAACCGGTTGCAGATCGAGGATACCGTCGAGGACGATCCCGGCGTCGGCGTCGAGCGCGCGACCGTGCTGGTCGGCCCGCCGCTGATCCTGACCTCGGCGGTGCTCGCCTGCGGGCTCGCCATGACGGTGTTCTCGAGCCTGCCGTCGCTCAGGCTGTTCGGCTGGCTGTCCGCCTTCGCGATGATCGCGGCGCTGGTCGCCGACCTGTTCATCCTGCGGCCGGTCGCGATGACGCTGAGCAAATTGATGCGCCGTGCCGGCGGCCGGCATCTGTCCGGGCCGCGGCACAAGCGCGTGCCGAAGGGCTAATTCCGCGCGAGCGAGATCGTGGCGCCGTGGATTGTCGAGTCGGGCGTCTGCGACCTGATCGACACCGTCTGCCGGCCGCCATTCGTGACCAGGCCGAAGGCCGCGGTGAATGCCGGGCTCGCCGCGGTGACGTGGATGGTCGAGCCGTCGGCCCTGCCCGCCAATGTGCCGGACACGTTCAACGTCGCCTCGCTCCAGCTGCCGCTGATCTTGCCGCCGGCCTCGTTGGCATTGCCCATCAGCTCGATCTTGTAGCTGTCGCCGGCGCAGCGGATGGCCAGTTGCAGGTTCGCCCCGCCCTGCAACACGTCGTAGGAGGCGCGGCATCGCAGCGTCTCCTTGGATTTGTTCGAGAATTCGATCGTGCCCTTGCCCTGCCATTGGCCCGCGAGGCGATTGAACGCGTCGCCCGCCATGGCCGGGCCCGCGCCGGCCATCAGGCAGAACGCGGCCGCAAAAACGATCCGTTGCATGGGTGTCGCCCTGTTCTTTGCGCAGCCAGCCTGCGCGGAATCATGACGTACGTCGCATTACTGCGCCCAAAGGTTCACTCAGGAAAGCCGCACCCGTCCCTCAGCCCCGGCGCCGGAAGATCATCGGCATACCGCCATCGGCGCGCAAGGTCATCTTTTGAACAGGCCGGACGGTGTGGCCGGGAGCCAGCGCGAAGTCGAAGTGCCGCGCCAGCATGGCGAGCGTCACGCAGGCCTCCTGGAGGGCGAAGGCCGAGCCGATGCAGACGCGCGGGCCTGCGCCGAAAGGCAGATAGGCGAACCGGTCGATCGTCTCGCGGGAGCCCGGCAGGAAGCGCTCCGGATGGAAGACGTCGGCCTGTGTCCACAGCGCCCGGTGCCGGTGCAGCACGTAGGGCGCGATCACCACCATCGTGCCGCGCTTCACCTCATGGCCGGACAGATGATCCTCGGCCCGGGCGACCCGGCTGATGGCGCTGATCGGCGGATAGAGGCGGTTGGCCTCGTCGATCACCGCGCGCGTCTCGACAAGCCGGTCGGCGAGCGTCGCCGGATCGCCATTGTCGATCTCGCGCTCCGCCTCGGTGCGCAGGCGCTCGCGCCACTCGGACGAGAGCGACAGCAGATAGAGCGACCAGGTCAGGCAATTGGCCGTGGTCTCGTGGCCGGCGGCGATGAAGGTGAGCACATTGGCGCGCACCTCAGCTTCCGACAGACGCGCGCCGGTTTGCGGATCGGTCGCGTGCAGGAGCAGCGTCAGCAGGTCCTGCGGCACGTCATCCTGCGCATCGGCCAGTCGGCGGCGGCGCGTCTCGATCAGGCGGTCGATGGTCTTCTCGAAGAAGCGCAGCGTCGACCAGACGGTGAGCCGTCGCGGCCGCGGAATGGCCGCGGGCAGGCCGAGAATGTCGAACGGATCGATGCGGCTCGCCACCTCGAAATAGCGCTGCATGGCAAGGCGCACTTCCTCGCGGTCGGCGCCGACGCCGTCGGAGAAAATGGTGCGCTCGAGCACGGCGAGCGTGAGGCCCGTCACCTCGGCCGAGACGTCGATCGTCGTTCCAGTCCGGCAGCCGAGGCGCTGGACCAGCGCCTGCGCCTCGGCGGCAACCGCACCGGAGAAATTCATGACGCTGCGTTTCGAAAACAAGGGCGCGAGCGCGCGCCGCTGCACCCGCCACTGGTGGCCTTCGGCGCTCAACAGGCCGTCGGACAGGCCCGCGGACAGAATGCGCCGCTGCATCCAGTCCTTCTCGTAGTTGCCGGCATTGTCGAGAAGCACGCGGCGAATCGCCGCTGGCGCGCTGACCACGATCGCGCGGCCGAACGGCAGACCGCCGGCGACGACGGGCTCCTCGAAATGCGCTTCGGTCCAGGCTTCCAGGGGATTGGTCGCCAGCACGCGCAACAGCGACACGAAACCGAGCGGCTCGGTCCGCGGCACCGGCGCTGGCGGCCTCGGCAGCACTATGGATTGCAGCATGAACCCCCTCGCCTCGCGCTTACCCCGCCACGGACAAGAGCCATTTAAACAACAAAGTTCCCGTGGAGTTCCATTCCACCAACGCGATTTGTGGCTGCTATCGCCCCGGACCGGCTGCGCCGTTGAACCAATCGGCCCTTGCCGCATTCCGCTTGAGCCAGCATCTTCGCATGGCCGATCAGGGGTTTGCCATGGTTTCCCGCCTTCGACCCGCCGCCGCGGCAGCTTGCGCCGCCGTCGCATTCTCGGTCATCCCGGCCCTGGGCGCCCAGGAAGGGCCGACCGGCATCTGGCGCGTCGAAGACGGCAAGGCGCTCATCCGCATTGTCGACTGCGGCGGGCAGTACTGGGGCGTGGTGGCGTGGGAGAAGACGCCAGGCGTGGACAGCAAGAACCCGAACCCCGCCCTTCGGTCGCGTCCGACCCTGGGGATGCCGGTGCTTCGGGCGCTGAAACCCGACGGCGCCGGCGAATGGCGCGGCCGCATCTACAACGCCGAGGACGGCCAGACCTACGATAGCCACATCAAGCTCAACGGCGCAGGCCGCCTGCGGGTCGAAGGCTGCGTGCTCGGCATCATGTGCGGCGGCGAGACATGGAGCCGTGCCGCGGCACCCGCTGTCGCCGACACCGCGCAGCGCGAGCCGGCGCACACGACGAACGGCGCCGGCCGGGCGAAACGGACAATCACGCAGGAATCGCCAGCGCAGGTCTGCTCAGGACTCGCGCGGCGCTGAGGCTTCGCCTTCGCCGCCATCGCTCCGCGGCTTGCCCATGAGCGCCGGCTGGAACAGCACCGCCGCGCCGAGCGTGCAGAACAGCGACAACGCCAGCAATTTGCCCATGCTCGACGTGCCTGGGTGGCTCGACAGCCACAGGCTGCCGAAGGCGGTCGCGGTCGTCAGCGCGCTCCAGATCACCGCCCGCGTCAGGCTCGACTGGAGGAGGTTCGTCTGCCCCGCGCGCCAGGCCATGATGTAATAGATCTTGAAGGCGACGCCGACGCCGAGCAGCAGCGGCAGCGCGATGATGTTGGCGAAATTGAGCGGCATGCCGATGAGCACGCACAGTTCCAGCGTCACCACCCCCGCCAGCAGCAACGGCACCAACGTCAACAACACGTCGCCGAACCGCCGCAACACGATCCAGAGAATCACTCCGATCGACAAGAGCGCATAAATGCCGGCATGCACGAAGGCCGAGACGATGGTCTTTCCGGATTCCAGAATTGAGATCGGTCCGCCGACGGCGTTCGGATAGGCGTCGAGCATCGTCTGCGCGAAATTGCGCAGCACGTCGGTGTCGTCCGGATCACCCTTCGGCACCGCCTGCACCCGCGCCTTGCCGTCGGCGGCGATCCATTGCCGCTTCAGCGCATCCGGGACGTTGTCAGCGGTGACAGGCCCAGCCTGAAGGAAGCCGGCGAGTTCGCCGAGCGCAACCTGAAGCGGCACGATGAACGCATCCGTTGCCCGCTGACGGACGGACGCGTCGGCCTTCGCCAGCTTCGACAGCCGATCGGACAGCCCGCGCGCGGCGTCCGCGCCCGGCCCGCTTGCATTGCCGGCCATCTGTTTCAGTCGCGCCGCGGTCTTGTTCAAGGCCTCGGCATTCTCGACGTCGGTCGGTTTGTCCTCGTCCGGCGGCGAGCGCAGGATCTTGCCGAGCTTGCCGTCGAGATCGCGGATCGCGGCGAGCTTTTGCGGCTGATCGTCGGGAATGAAGCCTTGCAAGGTCATGACGCGGTCGACCTTCGGCATGGTCTTGAGGTGCGCGGCGATCTTCTCGGCTCCGGCGAGGTTCGGCGCGACGACGTTGACGGCGTTGACGCCGACACCGGCATCGCGCTGCACGTCGAGCAGGGTCGCGACCGACTCGACCTTCGGGCTGCGCAAATGGATCGGATCGAAGTCGAAAGAGAGCCAGTAGAGAAGCGGCAGGCCGAGAAGCGCAACCGCGACCGTGCCGGCGACGACGCCGATGCGATGGCGCTGAAGAAAGTCGTCGACAGGCGCCAGCGCCGCATAACCGACCGGCTCCGGCTCGCCGACCGGATTCATGACCGTGATCAGCGCAGGCAGGAGCGTGATGCTGGTGGCGTAGGCGATCAACATGCCGGCGCCGGCGATCTGGCCGAGCTCCGAGAGCCCGCGGTAGTCCGTCGGCAGGAACGACAGAAAGCCGGCCGCGACGGCGGCAGCCGCAAGCGTCAGCGGCACGCCGATCTCGGACGCGGCGCGACCGAGCGCCTCCTTGAGATCGTGACATTCATGGCGCTCGGCGCGATAGCGCACGCAGAACTGGATCGCGAAATCGACGCCGAGGCCGACGAAGAGAACGGCGAAGGCGACCGAGATCATATTGAGCGCGCCGACCATCAGCAGACCGAGCGCAGCGGTGATCGCCAACCCCGCGAACAGATTGATGAAGACCGCGGCGATGATGCGCTTCGACTTCAGCGCCAGCCAGAGGATGATCAGCACGATCACGATCGTGCCGATGATGTTGACGCTCGCGCCCTGCTGCACGGTCGAGAATTCCTCGTCGCCCATCGGCACCGTGCCGGTCAGGCGAACCCGCGCCTGGAAACGCTCTTTCAGGTGAAGGTCGGCTGCCGCCTTGCGGATCGCGCTGTCGGCCTTCTGCCCCGGTTCGAGCGACGAGAAGTCGAGCACCGGATCGACCTCGACGAAGCGGCGGATCTGGCTTGCCGTCGGCTTGGCGCCGCTGAGCATCTCCTGCCACGAGAAGGTCGCTGGCTTGCCGGCAAGGACGTCATCGAGCGTGCCGGCCGCCATCGTCATGGGCCGGGTCATCTGGTCGAGGGTCAATTTGTTTTGAGCGACCCCCGCAAGGCCGAGATTGAGGCCGGACAGGAGCCCGCGCAGGCTCGGATCGCCATGCAGCACGTCGATCAGCGGCGCGGCGGTTCCCAAACCTTGCGTGAACTGGGCGACCTGCTCGGTCGGCTGGAACATGAGGCCGTTTCGGGCAAAGAAAGGCCCGCCCGCCAGGTCCTCGACCGCCTCGAACAGGTCAGGATGCCCGTCCAGGCGTTTCACGAGCTCGCTGGTCGCCGCCGAGACCAGCTCCGGGGTCGGCGCATCGACCACCACCAGGGTGGAGGCGAAATGGCCCGGGAACTCCTTTTCGAACGCCTTGTCGCGCTGCCGCCAGGCCAGGTCGGGCGAAATAAGCTTGGTGATGTCGGTATTTATGGCGAAATGCGTCACCGTATAGACGCTCGACGCCAACGTCAGGGCCACGACGGCGACGATGACCAGCCAGGGATAGCGGGTGCAAAATTGAACCACCCGGGAGACTGCGGCGACCAACATGGAGCGATAGACCTATTCAACTCGCCCCGGCAGCAGTTCCATGACCCGGGTTTCCATACGTCCAGGTGGGGGAACCATTAAGAGCGACCACTATTATCCCCCATCGAACGCCTTTTCGAGGCGTTTGCATGACGAGACCGCCAGGGGGGCAGTCCAGAACTTGCGCCGGGCCGGGACCTCGCCCCCCGCGCTTTGTCAGTAAGGGGTGAAGTCCCAAATGCCAGCACCCGTTTCAACGATCGACGGCCTTCGCCCTTCGAGCATCCTGCAAACCCTGCGGACCCCCGCCGACCTGCGTCAGGTCGAGCCCGGCCGGCTCAAGCAGGTTGCCGACGAGTTGAGGGCGGAGACCATCAATGCCGTCGCCGTCACCGGTGGCCATCTCGGCGCCAGCCTCGGCGTCATCGAACTGACGGTCGCGCTGCATTACGTCTTCGATACCCCCCGTGACAAGCTGATCTGGGACGTCGGCCATCAGGCCTATCCGCACAAGATCCTGACCGGACGGCGCGAGCGCATCCGCACCTTGCGGCAGGGCGGCGGCCTGTCCGGCTTCACCAAGCGCGCCGAGAGCGAATTCGACCCGTTCGGCGCCGCGCATTCCTCGACCTCGATCTCGGCCGGCCTCGGCATGGCGACCGCGCGCGACCTGTCGGGCGACGACTTCAACGTCATCTCGGTGATCGGCGACGGCGCGATCTCCGCCGGCATGGCCTATGAGGCCATGAACAATGCCGGCGCGCATGGCCGGCGCCTCATCGTCATCCTCAACGACAACGAAATGTCCATCGCGCCGCCGGTCGGCGCCATGTCGAACTACCTAACGCGGCTCCTGTCGAGCCCGACCTTCATGTCGCTGCGCGACCTCGGCAAGCAGGTGGCCGAGCATCTGCCCGAATTCATCAAGGAGCGCGCCGCCAAGGCCGAAGAATTGGCGCGCGGCTTCGTCACCGGCGGCACTCTGTTCGAGGAGTTGGGCTTCTATTACGTCGGCGTGGTCGACGGCCACGACCTCGACCAGCTCGTCCCCGTTCTGCAAAATGTGCGCGACGCTGATGCCGGCCCCATCCTCGTGCATGTGCGCACGCAGAAGGGCAAAGGCTACGCGCCGGCGGAAAGCTCGGCCGACAAGTACCATGGCGTCGTCAAGTTCGACGTCGCCACCGGCAAGCAGAAGAAATCCGCGTCGTCCGCGCCGTCCTACACCAAGGTGTTCGGCGAATATCTCGTCAAGGAGGCGCAGAAGGACGACAGGATCGTCGCCATCACCGCGGCCATGCCCGGCGGCACCGGCGTCGACATCTTCGAGAAGCATTTTCCGCAGCGCGCCTTCGACGTCGGCATCGCCGAACAGCACGCCGTGACATTCGCGGCAGGGCTGGCGACGCAAGGCTATAAGCCGTTCTGCGCGATCTACTCGACCTTCCTCCAGCGCGCCTATGACCAGGTGGTGCACGACGTCGCCATCCAGCGCCTGCCGGTGCGTTTCGCCATCGACCGCGCCGGCCTCGTCGGCGCCGACGGCCCGACCCATGCCGGGTCCTTCGACCTTGCCTATCTCGGCTGCCTGCCGGGCTTCGTCATCATGGCGGCGGCCGACGAGGTCGACCTGGCGCACATGGTGGCCACCGCGGCGGCGATCGACGATCGGCCGTCAGCCCTGCGCTATCCGCGCGGCGAAGGCATCGGGTTACCGTTGCCGGAGCGTGGTGAACCACTTGAGATTGGAAAAGGCCGGGTGGTGAGAGAAGGCACTACCGTGGCGCTGCTCTCGCTCGGCGGCCGTCTCCAGGAGTGCCTCAAAGCTGCCGACAAGCTGGCCGCGCAGGGCATTTCCACAACCGTGGCCGACGCCCGCTTCGCCAAACCGCTTGATTCCAAACTGGTTTCTGGCCTCGCAAGGAATCATGAGCTGCTGATAACCATCGAGGAGGGGGCACTCGGCGGGTTCGGTTCCCATGTGTTACAGTTCC
Source organism: Pseudolabrys sp. (assembly GCA_035718885.1). Classification (GTDB taxonomy): domain Bacteria; phylum Pseudomonadota; class Alphaproteobacteria; order Rhizobiales; family Xanthobacteraceae; genus Pseudolabrys. Next base: position 11,379 of record DASTGR010000001.1, read on the forward strand.
TTGCCGGAACCGGGGCGCTGGAACAGCCAGGATTCAAGGTCCGTTCGATGGTTTTGCCTGACCAATTCATTGACCAGGACTCCCCTGCGGCCATGTACGCCAAGGCTGGGCTCGACGCCGATGGCATCGTCGCCAAGGTGTTCGAGGTGTTCAGCACCCGCAGCCCCGCCTTGCAGCCGGTTCTGGCCGAAGGCGGCAACGGAGCCATTCGATGAAGGTTATTCTTGCGCAGCCACGCGGCTTTTGCGCCGGCGTGGTTCGCGCCATCGAGATCGTCGAGCGTGCGCTCGAGAAATACGGCCCACCCGTCTATGTCCGCCACGAGATCGTCCACAACAAGTGGGTGGTCGACGCGCTGAAGGCGCGCGGCGCACGGTTTGTCGAGGATCTGTCCGAAGTCCCGCCGGACGGGATCACCGTGTTTTCCGCCCATGGCGTCGCCAAGAAGGTCGAGCTCGACGCCAAGGAGCGCGGTCTGCATGTCCTGAACGCCACGTGCCCGCTCGTGTCCAAAGTGCACACGCAAGGGCGTCATTACCTCCGGAAGGGCCGCACCGTCGTCCTGATCGGCCATGCCGGTCATCCGGAAGTCGAGGGCACGCTCGGGCAGATCCCCGGCGAGGTGCTGCTGGTGCAGAACGAGAAGGAGGTCGAGGCGCTGAACCTGGCGCCGGAGACCCCGATCGCTTACGTGACCCAGACCACGCTGTCGGTCGACGACACGAAAGGCATCATAGCGGCCCTCTATCGGAAATTTTCTGACGTCGTCGGTCCGGGCACCGAGGACATCTGCTACGCGACACAAAATCGCCAAATGGCGCTGCGCGAACTCAGCAAGCTGGTGGACGTTATCTTCGTGGTGGGGGCGGCCAACAGCTCGAATTCCAACCGTTTGCGCGAAATCGGGCTGGAAGCAGGTATTCCGACCCACCTGATCGCCAACGGCACCGAGATCAAGCCGGAATGGGTCGAGGGGGTCGAATCGGTGGGCATCACCGCCGGCGCCTCCGCGCCCGAGGTGATGGTGATGGATGCGATCGAGGCCCTACGAAAGTTCGGTCCGGTCGATGTGTCCTTGCTCCCTGGGCGCGAGGAGAATATGGAGTTCCGCGTTCCTGTCGAACTGCTTCAGGTCAGGAACGCCAGCAAAATAGGTAAGGACGGAAGTCTTGGGCATTCCTCTCTTGCAGAAGTTGATTGTGGGTAGCTACGTCGTCCGGCAGCGTGTCGCCGGACGCAAACGCTATCCCCTCGTGTTGATGCTGGAGCCGCTGTTCCGGTGCAATCTCGCTTGCGCCGGCTGCGGCAAGATCGATTATCCGGACGAGATCCTCAACCAGCGCATCTCGGTCGCCGACGCGCTTGAGGCCGTCGACGAGTGTGGCGCGCCGGTCGTGTCGATCGCCGGCGGCGAGCCGCTCCTACACAAGGAGCTGCCGCAGATCGTCAAGGGCATCATCGCCCGCAAGAAATTCGTCTACCTGTGCACGAATGCGCTTCTCATGGAGAAGCGCATGAAGGACTACGAGCCGTCGCCCTACTTCGTGTGGTCCGTGCATCTCGACGGCGACAAGCAGGATCACGACAAGTCGGTGTGCCAGGAAGGCACTTACGACCGCGCCGTGGCGGCGATCAAGGCGGCCAAGGCCAAGGGCTTCCGTTGCAACATCAACTGCACGCTGTTCAACAATGCCGATCCGGAGCGGATGGCGAACTTCTTCGACAGCGTGATGGAGATGGGCGTCGACGGCATTACCGTGTCGCCCGGCTACGCCTATGAGCGCGCGCCGGACCAGCAGCACTTCCTCAATCGCACGACGACCAAGCAGCTCTTCCGCGACATCTTCAAGCGCGGCAATGGCGGCAAGAACTGGTCGTTCAGCCAGTCGAGCCTGTTCCTCGACTTCCTCGCCGGCAACCAGACCTACAAGTGCACGCCTTGGGGCAACCCGACGCGCACCGTGTTCGGCTGGCAGAAGCCCTGCTACCTGGTCGGCGAAGGCTACGCCAAGACCTTCAAGGAGCTGATGGAAGGCACCGATTGGGACAGCTACGGCGTCGGCAATTACGAGAAGTGCGCCGACTGCATGGTCCACTCGGGCTTCGAGGCGACCGCGGTCAACGATTCGATCTCGAACCCGCTGAAGCTGTTGAAGCTGTCGCGCAAGGGCGTGAACACGGAAGGCCCGATGGCGCCGGAGATCGACCTGTCGAACCAGCGTCCGCCGGAGTTCGTGTTCTCCCGCCACGTGCAGGAGAAGCTCACGGAGATCCGCGAGGACAAGGCCCGCGCCAAGGCGGCGCCCGAGCCGATGGAAGCGGCGGAATAAGTCTCTTCACATCGCTGAAATACAAATGCCCGGCCTTCGTGCCGGGCATTTTGCTTCTTGTCATGGCCGGGCTTGTCCCGGCCATCTCGCTTAGGTGAGCACCGTGCCCGCGCAAGCGGGGCCACGGAAGTCGGGCTTGCCCGACTTCCGACCATTATCCGCAAGTCGGGTAAACCCGACTTGCGATGACAAGCCCGGTGGCGACAGATCTTCCTACATCCCAAACGCGAAGCGCTCGTTTGTCTGGCGCAGGCGGCGATAGCGCGCCAGCGCCCAGAGGGGAAAGTATTTCCGGTAGCCGTGGTAGCGCAAATAGAAGACGCGCGGGAAGCCGGTGCCGGTGAAGCGCTCTTCCTCCCAGAAGCCGTCGTCGCCTTGCGTGCGCATCAGGTAATCGACGCCGCGCGCCACCGCCGGATGCGACACCTCGCCCGCCGCCATCAAACCCATGAGCGCCCACGCGGTCTGCGACGCCGTACTCGGCGCCTTCTCGTGGCCCGTGTAAGCGAGCTTGTAGCTATCGCCGTCCTCGCCCCAGCCGCCATCCTCGTTCTGGATCGAGATCAGCCACGCCGCGGCCTTGCGCAGCGCCCGGTGGTCGTGCGGCAGGCCGGCGGCGTTGAGCGCGCACAGTGTCGACCAGGTGCCGTAGATGTAGTTGAGGCCCCAGCGGCCGTACCAGCTGCCGTCGTCGAGCTGCTTGCCGAGCAGATAATCGATGCCGCGCTTGAGGTTCGGATCGTCCGGCTTCGCGCCAAGCTGCGCCAGCGCCGACACGCAGCGCGCGCCGACGTCCTCGGTCGGCGGATCGACCAGCGCGCCGTGATCGGCGAACGGGATGTTGTTCAGGTACTCGTAGATGTTGTCGATGTCGAAGGCCGCCCAGCCGCCGTTCCTGCTCTGCATGCCGCGCACCCATTCCTCGGCGCGCGCGATTTCCGCCTCGTAGTGCTTGTCGCCGTCGATCTTCTGCGCGCGGTCCATCGCCATGATGACGACCGCGGTGTCGTCGAGATCGGGATAATGCGGGTTGGCATACTGGAACGCCCAGCCGCCGGGCCGCAGGCCCGGCGCGCGCACGATCCAGTCGCCTTCGACGTCGAGCACCTGAAGGGGTTTGAGCCAATCGAGCGCCTTGCGCGCATGCGCGACCGCATCGTCCGAGCCGACGTCGAGCAGCGCCTGCGCCGCCAGCACCGAGTCCCACACCGGCGAGACGCAGGGCTGGCAATAGGCCTCGTCGTCCTTGATCACGAGCAGGTGCTCGACGGAGTCGCGGGCGATCGCCGCCTTCTCCTTGTCGCCGAGCACGTCGAACATCATGCAGGCGTTCGCCATGGCCGGGAAGATCGCGCCCAGGCCGTCCTTGCCGTTCAATCGTTCGCTGACGAAGTCGACGACTTTCGCAATGGCGCGCGCGCGCAGTTTCTCCGGCGGATCGGTGAAGGTCTTGCGCAGGATGACGTCGACGCCGCGGAAGAAGGCAAAGATCGCGGCATTCTGGTGCGGCGCCTTCACCGGCGGGCCGATCGTGAGCGGCGGCTGGAGGAACAGTTCGTCGAGCGTGATGCCCTTCGCATTGACGGCGCGCGGGCGAAGCGCAAACAGCACCAGCAGCGGCGCGAGCACCGTGCGGCCCCAATACGAGATCTTGGTCAGATGAAACGGAAACCATTGCGGCAGGAGCGCGATCTCGACCGGCATCATCGGCACGGCCTTCCAGTCCATGATGCCGAACAGCGCGAGCATGATGCGGGTGAAGACATTGACGTTGACCGCGCCGCCGCGCTTGAGGATCGCCTCGCGCGCACGCTTCATGTGCGGCGCGCCGATGTCGTCGCCAATGGTCTTGAGCGCAAAATAGGCCTTCACCGTCGCGCTCATATCGAACGCGCCGTCCTGGAACAGCGGCCAGCCGTCATGCGTCGCGCTCTGGATGCGGCGCAGATAGACGCCGATCTTGCGCTCGAGCTCCGCATTGACCGGCTCGCCGCGATAATGGCGCAGCAGTACGTATTCGGCGGGAATTGTCGCGTCGGCTTCCAGCTCATAGACCCAATGGCCGTCGGCCTGCTGCGTGCGGTAGAGCGCATCGCACGCGCCGTCGATGGCGCGGTCGAGCGCTTGCGGGTCGGGACTGGTGCGGGCGGGATCGAGCATCATGCGGCCTTCTGCGAACGCCCCTGCCCCGCGACAAGTTCGGCGGCGCGATGGCCGGAGCGCACCGCGCCCTCGATGGTCGCCGGCAGGCCGGTGTCGGTCCAGTCGCCGGCGAGAACGAGATTGCGCCAGCGCGTCGAAGGCTGCGGCCGCTTGGCGTTCTCCTCCGGCGTCGCGGCGAAGGTGGCGCGGCGTTCGCGCACGATCTGCCACGGCGGAAGCGTGTCGGGCAGGCCGAGCACGTGTGCCACTTCGTTCCAGATCGTCTGCGCGACATCGGCGCGCGGCGCGTCGACCAGCTCACCGGCATCGCTCACCGTGACGGCGACGCGGCCGGGCAGCGCAAAGATCCATTCGGTCGTGCCGTTGACCACCCCGATCATACGCGGCGCACCGGCCGGCGGATCGATGCGGAAATGCGCATTGACGATGCTGCGGAACGCGGTCGGCGCCGACAGGCCCGGCACCATGGCCGTGGCGATGAAGGCCGGCACGGCGAGGATGACGCGGTCGCCTTCGGCGAGCACGATCGTCTCCTCGCCGAAGTCGAGCGCGCGCACGCGGTGGTCTTCGAGTTCGAGCGTATGCAGAGGATGCTGCAAGCTCACCTCGACGCCCTGCTCGCGCAATGTGCGCAGCGCCGGCGCGATGAAGGCGTCACCGATGCCGCCGGGCGCGATCAGCGGCCGGCAGGCCTGGCCACCGAGCGCCAAAGTCTCGCGAACGATCTGGCCGGCGAGCTTGCCGGACCCGTTCAGCGGATCGATGTTGAGCGCTGCAAGGAAGAGCGGCTCGAGCAGGCGGTCGTAGAGCGGCCCTTCGCAGCGAACGAGCTCGGAGAGCGGCTTGTCGCCGGACATGAACATCAGCCGCATCAGGCCGAGATAATCGCGTGCGCGCGTGTCGGGCACACGGCGGTTCTTGTCGAAGATCCACCACGGGATCTGGCCGTCATTGAAGCGCACGGTCCAGCGCTTCAAGGTCGGAAGGTCGATGAAATCAAATTCGGCCGAGGGCGGGCCTTCGAGCAGATGCTCGGCGCCGATCGCCTTCAGGTACGCGCGTGCGGCGTGATTGCCCGACAGCAGGAGATGCGAGCCGTTGTCGATCACCATGCCGGTGACGTGGTCGTAATAGGATCGGCAGCGGCCGCCCGGCTGTCCGGTCGCCTCGTGCACGGCGACGCGGCGCCCCTGCGCGGTCAGGCGCACGGCGGCGGCAAGGCCGGCAAGCCCCGCGCCGATAATGTGAACGGTGCCGGTGTCAGACGAAGGCATAACGCAATGCGATTCCGATGAGATAGGGTTTGCTGATACGGACACGTTGGCGCGGCGGCGCAAAGCCGCGCGCGGCCATCGTGTCGAGGATGCGGCGGTAAGCCTTGCCCATGATGCGCGGCGCCTTGACCGCGCGGCGCGGCGACCGCGCCATGATTGTCTCGGCCTCGGCGAAATGCATCTGCGCGCGCTCGACCACCATGCGGCAGGCCGCGTCGAGGTTGGGATGCGCGGCGACCGTGACGGGATCGGTGGAGGTGATGCCGGCGGTGGCGAGACCTTCACGCGGCAGATAGAGGCGACCGAGGCCCGCGTCCTCGTCGATGTCGCGCAGGATGTTGGTCAGTTGCAGCGCGCGGCCAAGATGATGCGCCAGCGCGATGCCGTCCGCTTCGCCCATGCCGAAGACGCGCACCGACAAACGCCCGACGGCGGAGGCGACACGGTCGCAGTAAAGATCGAGCTTGTCGAAGTCCGGCGCGCGGATGTCCTCGACAGCGTCCATCTCCATGCCGTCAATGACGGCGAGGAAGTCGTCCTTGCGCATGCCGAACTGCTTCACGGCGCGCGCCAACGAGGAAAGCGCCGGCGGCGGCGCGCCGGCATAGAGCGCCTCGATGTCGCGGCGCCATTGCGCCAGATCGGCGGAGCGCTGCGCGCGCGGCAGGTCGCCGTCGGCGATGTCGTCGACGGCGCGGCAGAACGAATAAATCTCGAACATGGCGTCGCGCTGCGCCGCCGGCAGGATGCGCATGGCGAAATAGAACGACGAACCGCTGGCGCGGGTCGCGGCGGCCGTCTGGGGCTCTATCGCGGCGGCGGTCATCGGTTCTACTCAGCGCGCAAAAGCGGAAGACGGCGTGGCGCGCGTGATCAGCCAGCGTACGAGGCCGCCGGTCGCGCCAGTCAACCCGACGAGAGCCATCTGAAATTTGGAGAGATGCACGCGCTCGCTCAAGGGGTCGCGCGTCAGCAAGAGCGAGATCAGCCGGTCGGCGAGCGACTGGATGGCGGCGACCTCCATCGCCAGACGGCGGTCGGCGATCTGCGCCGAGAACACCCGGCTCTCCTCGAGCAGGAGCGCGGTGTGGGCGGCAAGGTCCTGAACGCAGCGCATCAGATCCGGGCTCGCGCGCTTAGCGGCGAGCGCCCCCACCGTGACGCCGTGCTTTTCCATCGCATCGCGTGGGATGTAGACGCGGTCGAGATCGCGATAATCCTTGGCGCAGTCCTGGAGATGATTGATGATCTGGAGCGCCGCGCACAGCGCGTCGTTGGCCGGCCATGTCGTCTGCGATTCGCCATGCACATCGAGCACAAAGCGGCCGACCGGCATCGCCGAATAGCGGCAATAATCGATCAGGTCGTCCCAACTCTCGTAGCGCAGCTTGGTCACGTCCTGCCGGAACGCGCGCAACAGGTGTTGCGCATGCACCGGCGACAGCGCGCGCTCGCGCAGGACCGCGCGCAGACGCACGCCTTCGGGCTCGGCATCGTGCTCGCCGAGCAGCGCCGCCTCGAGGCGGTCGAGCCTTTCCAGCTTTTCCTGCGGGGCGAGTTCGGCATGATCGGCGATGTCGTCGGCGACGCGGACGAACTCGTAGAAGGCGAGAACCGCCGGCCGGTGCCTTGGCGCGATCAGCCGCGAAGCGACGGGGAAATTCTCGTCGCCCGAGCCTTTGCCGGAGCGGAGATCGGCGGCCGTCGTCATCTAGAGGCCCGCCGCATTTACGTGCACGCGCCCCTTCCACTGGCCGCCGCGGCGGCGCCAGTGCTTGAAGGCCGAGTCGAAGGTGTAGAACGCGTACAGCATGGCGATTCCGGGCAGAGCGATACCCCATATCGGCGACAGGCGATAGAAGCGCAACGTCGGCACGAAAGAGGCCGCCATGGCCACCCAGACCGCCAGCCCGACGAATTCCGGCCAGCCGCGGGCGAAGATCGTGAGCAGCGGCGCGGCGAGATAGGTCAGCGCCATGCCGACGAGCGTTCCGGCGAGGAGCCAGGGCGAAAAGTTGAGCTGGGCATAGGCCGAGCGCGAGATCATCTGCCGCACGTCGGCGAAATGCGGATAGGGCCGGATCGAGTGCACGCGCTCGGTCAAGCCCAGCCAGATCGGGCCGACGGCTTTGAGCCGCCGCGCCAGCGAGCAGTCGTCGATCAGCGCGTTGCGGATCGAGTCGATGCCGCCCGCCTGATAGAGCGCGAAGCGCTCGATGAGCACGCAGCCGCCGGCGGCGGCCGCCGTCCGCGCCTCCGGCTGGCGCACCCAGGCGAACGGATAGAGCATCTCGAAGAAATAGATGAAGGCCGGCACGTGGCTGCGCTCGGCGAGACTCTCGCAGCGCAGCTTGGCCATGAACGAGGTAAGTACCGTGTGGTCCCGCGCCGCCTTGGCGACGAGCCAGGAGAGCGAGTCCGGCCGGTGCGCGATGTCGGCGTCGGTCAGGAGCAGCATGTCGGGCGCGGCCTGCTCGGCCGCTGCAATGCCCTGCTTGAGCGCCCAGAGCTTGCCGGTCCAGCCTGCCGGCAGCGGCTGGCCTTTGAAGACGAAAAGCTGGCGGCTGCTGCCCTCTGCGGCCGCGCGCGCCGCCGCGGCCGTGCCGTCGCTGGAATCGTCGTCGACCACGACCACCGCCAATTGCCCGGGATAGTCCTGGCGCAGCAGCGAGCCGACGCTCTCGCCGATCACCGCCGCCTCGTTGCGCGCCGGAACAATTGCCACGACGGATGGCCAGCGCTCGGGCGCCGGAACGCGCTCGTCGTCCCTGACCGCGCTCAGCCAGTAGAAGCCCCGGCCGAGCAGCAGGACGAGCCAGATGACGGCCGTAAGGATGGCGACAACAGCAACAAACATCGCGGGAATGGGTCCGATCGGGTTCCTAACCTAATG
>DASTGR010000002.1:0-6154 GCA_035718885.1 Pseudolabrys sp.
CAACGCCGACGACGCGCGGCGGTTTGCCGCCGCCGCCAAATATCCGCCGCTCGGCGAGCGCTCCTTCGGGCCGCCGCGCGCCACCATGTTGCAGGGGGCGATGCCGCCGACCGCGTATTTGCCGGCGGCCAATGACGGCACACTCACCTTCGCCATGATCGAGACGCCGGAGGCGCTCAGGAACGCCGAGGCGATCGCCGGCACGCCCGGCATCGACGCACTGTTCATCGGGCCCTACGATCTGTCGAGCTCCCTGTCGGCCGGCAAGGCGCAGGACATCGAGGCCCCCGAGGTCAACGCCGCGATCGACAAGATCTGCGCCGCCGCCATCGGCGCCGGCAAGATTCCCGGCATCTACTGCCGCGACGCGCAGCGCGCGCTCGACATGGCCAAACGCGGCTTCCGCTTTATGACGGTCGGCAGCGATTTCAGCCTGGTGCGCGAAGGCTCGTCGGCGGCGCTCAGGATGCTGCCGCTCAAGGCCAGCGGTGCGCGCGACGCGTTCTAGCGAGGACTAGTCCGCCGCCTTCACGCGCGGCGCCAGATCGTCCAGCACCGCCTTCACGTCCTTCTCGACCTGCGCCGCCGCGACGGTGATGACGCGGTAATCGTGCGCGGCAAGCCAGGCGCCTCGTTCCACACGGCGCGCGACCGCCTCGACCGGCTCCTGCGCGGGCACGAGATCGATGACGGTGCGCAGCGGAAACGACACGAAGTCCGCCATATGCGCGCCGACCGGCACCTGCCGCTTGAAGCCGCGGCTGGCGAAGCGGCGGTCGTTGGTCAGCCCCTGCCAGAGCAGGCGCTCCGCCTCGGTCGGATTTCGGCGCAGGAGCTTCGCCAATCCGCGCGGCGCGCTGTCGCCCGCCACCGGCCCCTGCGCATTGATGAGCGCGCGCAGCCGCGACGCTTCGTCGCCGTCGAGTACGCCGCCGCGCGCGGAACCCTTGCGCCCGTGCGTCAGAGCATTGACCACGCCGTGCAGCGTGCGAACGTCCTGCTGCGTGGGCGCGATGCGCTGGAAGATGTTGCGCAGGTTGACGCGCATGACGCCGCGCTTCTCCTCGGGTCGGAAGAACTCGACCTTCTCCAGTTCCTTTTCCAGATTGGTGAAGAAGGCGGCGAGCTGCTCTTTTTGCGCCGGCGGCGAGCGCTCGGCCGTGGTGAAAGGCATCCCGGTGCCGGAAAGCTTGAACCATTCATAGGCGACCACGATCACCGCCTGCGCCAGGTTGAGCGAGGCGAAGGCCGGGTTGACCGGCAGGGTCAGGATGCGGTCGGCCTGCCCGACCTCGTCGTTCTCGAGCCCGTACCGCTCGCGGCCGAAGATCAGTGCCACCTTTTCGCCGGAGGCGATGCGCGGCACCATCTCGCTGGCCGCCTGCTCCGCCGAGACGACCGGCTTCGACTGGTCGTGCGCCCGTGCCGTGGTCGCCAGCACGAACGAGCAGTCGCCGATCGCATCGGCGAGACTGTCATAGACCACCGCGCCGTCGAGGACCCGGTCGGCGCCCGCCGCCATCACCTTCGCCCGCTCGTTCGGCCAGCCCTGCACCGGCTTGACCAGCCGAAGCTCCGAGAGCCCGAAATTCGCCATGGCGCGTGCCGACGCGCCGATGTTCTCGCCCATCTGCGGTTCGACCAGCACCACGACGGGTGCGGGGGTGGTCAGCCAGCGTCTGGTCTTGTCGGTCCCGGCGCCGGGCATGCGGCGATGCTCCTTGAAGTGGCCCACAGGCCCCAATGCAGCCCCTGCCCAAGCGCGCCGCGGCCGTCAAGCGGCGGCGAAAGCCGGCCGGCCGCCGGACGCATTCTTGCCCGTCCGGCACATGTCTTTTGTCCCGGCGGACGAGGCTTTAACCGGCTTTGGGCGGATGCTATAGGGCGCGCACCGAATTCCCATCAATGTCCAGCGTGCGGTCGGCTTTCAACGAGCGCGACCAGAGGTGCGAAGCATGTCAGATCTCGAAATCATGTGGACCAAGGTCGACGAAGCCCCGGGCCTCGCGACCTTTTCCCTGCTGCCGATCGTCGAGGCCTTCGTGGCCACCGCCGGCGTGAAGATGACGCTGAAGGACATCTCTCTGACCGGCCGCATCATCGCCAACTTCCCCGAGAAGCTGAAGCCGGAGCAGAGGATCAACGACGAGCTGACCGAACTCGGCAAGCTCACGATGAAGCCGGAAGCCAACATCATCAAGCTGCCCAATATTTCCGCCTCGATCCCGCAGCTCAAGGCCGCGATCAAGGAGTTGCAGAGCAAGGGCTACGCGGTTCCGGACTATCCGGAGAATCCCACGACCGACGCCGAGAAGGACATCAAGGCGCGCTACGGCAAGGTGATTGGCAGCGCCGTCAACCCGGTGCTGCGCGAGGGCAACTCCGACCGCCGCGCCGCCGGCGCCGTCAAGGCCTATGCGCGAAGCCATCCGCACAAGATGGGTGCGTGGAGCAAGGACTCGAAGACCCGCGTGGCCCATATGACGGCCAACGACTTCTACGGTTCGGAAGTCGCGACCACCGCCGCTGCCGCCACGAGCGCCCGCATCGAGCTGGTGGAAGCCGGCGGCAAGACCACCGTGCTGAAAGACAAGGTGCCGATTCAGGCCGGCGAAGTCATCGATTGCGCGGTGATGAACGCCAAGGCGCTTGACGCGTTCTACGCCGACGCAATCGAAGCGGCGAAGAAGGACGGCATCCTGTTCTCGCTGCACGTCAAGACGACCATGATGAAGATCTCCGATCCCATCCTGTTCGGTCATTGCATCAAGGTCTTCTTCGCCGACGTGTTCAAGAAGCACGGCGCCACGCTGACCAAGCTCGGCGTCAATCCCGACACCGGCGTCGGCGAGATGATGGCCAAGATCGAAACCCTGCCCGAGGCCGAGAAGACGGCGATCAAGGCGGACATCCAGGCCGAATACGCCAAGCGTCCCGGCCTCGCCATGGTCAATTCCGACAAGGGCATCACCAACCTCCACGTGCCGAGCGACGTCATCATCGATGCGTCCATGCCGGCGATGATCCGCGAGTCCGGCAAGATGTGGGGCGCCGACGGCAAGCTGCACGACTGCCTCGCTGCGATCCCGGACCGCTGCTACTCGACGCTGTTCCAGGCCGTCATCGACGACTGCAAGGCCAACGGCGCGTTCGATCCCAAGACGATGGGCACCGTGCCGAACGTCGGCCTGATGGCGCAGGCGGCCGAGGAATACGGTTCGCACGACAAGACCTTCCGTATCCCTGCGAACGGCACGGTCAACGTGGTGGCCGCGGACGGCAAGGTCCTGATGACCCAGAAGGTCGAGACCGGCGACGTCTTCCGCATGTGCCAGGTCAAGGACGCGCCGATCCAGGACTGGGTCAAGCTCGGCGTGCGCCGCGCGCGCCTGACCAACACGCCTGCGGTGTTCTGGCTCGACAAGAACCGCGCTCATGACGCGCAGCTCATCGCCAAGGTCGAGAAGTACCTCAAGAACGAGGACACGAAGGGGCTCGACATCCGCATCATGGCGCCGGTCGAGGCGACGAAGTTCTCGCTCGAGCGCATCCGCAAGGGCCTGGACACCATTTCGGTCACCGGCAACGTGTTGCGCGATTACCTGACCGACCTGTTCCCGATCATGGAGCTCGGCACCTCGGCCAAGATGCTGTCGATCGTGCCGCTCTTGCAGGGCGGCGGCCTGTTCGAGACCGGCGCCGGCGGCTCGGCGCCCAAGCATGTCGAGCAGTTCAAGGGCGAAGGCTACCTGCGCTGGGATTCGCTCGGCGAATTCCTCGCGCTGGGCGCCTCGCTGGAGCATCTGGCGCAGGTCAGCGGCAATCCGGATGTGAAGACGCTTGCCGAGACGCTCGACGAGGCCAACGGCGAGATCCTCGAGCACAACCGCTCGCCCGCGCGCAAAGTCGGCGAGCTGGACAATCGCGGCAGCCATTTCTACCTGGCGCTCTATTGGGCCAAGGCGCTGGCGCGGCGCGACAACAGCTCGCCGCTTGCCGCACGCTTCAAGCCGCTGGCCGACAAGCTTGCGGCCGACGAGGCCAAGATCAACGCCGAACTGCTCGCCGCCCAGGGCAAGCCGGTGGACACGGGCGGCTATTACCTGCCCGACCAGAAGAAGACATCGGCGGCGATGCGGCCGAGCAAGACGCTGAACGACGCGCTCGACACGCTCTGACGCGGCTTTCTCGGCACCCTGGCCGATGCTATAGAGCCCGCCGCGGTCGCACGCGGCGGGCTTTTTCATGCGCGTCCCGCGCCGGTTCTCGAAAGACGAGTTTCCCGACATGACGAAGATCAAGGTGACCAATCCCGTCGTCGAGATGGACGGCGACGAGATGACCCGCATCATCTGGAAGCTCATCAAGGACAAGCTGATCCATCCCTATCTCGACATCGACCTTCTCTACTACGACCTCTCGATTCAGAAGCGCGACGAGACCGACGACCGGATCACCATCGACGCCGCCGAGATGACCAAGAAAGTTGGCGTCGCGGTCAAATGCGCGACCATCACGCCGGACGAAGGCCGCGTGAAGGAGTTCAATCTCAAGAAGATGTGGCGCTCGCCGAACGGCACGATCCGCAACATCATCGGCGGCGTCATCTTCCGCGAGCCGATCATCTGCCGCAACGTGCCGCGCCTCGTGCCCGGCTGGACGCAGCCGATCATCATCGGCCGCCACGCCTATGGCGACCAGTACCGCGCGACCGACATCACGGTGCCGAAAGGCGCCAAGCTGACCATGAGCTACGTGGCGCCCGACGGACAGAAGATCGAGCACGAAGTGTTCCAGTTTCCGGACTCGGGCGTCGCGATGGCCATGTACAATCTCGATCCGTCGATCCGCGATTTCGCCATGGCCTCGTTCAATTACGGCCTGTCGCGCGGCTATCCGGTCTACCTGTCGACCAAGAACACGATCCTCAAGGTCTATGACGGCCGCTTCAAGGACATCTTCCAGGAGGTGTTCGATGCCGAGTTCAAGGACAAGTTCGCCGCCAAGAAGATCTGGTACGAGCACCGCCTGATCGACGACATGGTCGCGTCGTCGCTGAAATGGTCGGGCGGCTACGTCTGGGCCTGCAAGAATTACGACGGCGACGTGCAGTCCGACATCGTCGCGCAGGGCTTCGGATCGCTCGGGCTCATGACCTCGGTGCTGATGACGCCGGACGGAAAGATCGTCGAGTCCGAGGCCGCGCACGGCACCGTCACGCGCCACTACCGCCAGCATCAGAAGGGCGAGCAGACCTCGACCAACTCGATCGCCTCGATCTTCGCCTGGAGCCGCGGCCTCGCCCACCGCGCCAAGCTCGACGAAAACGCGGCGCTGGCCAGGTTCGCCGCCACGCTGGAGAAGGTCTGCGTCGACACGGTCGAGGCGGGCTTCATGACCAAGGACCTCGCTTTGCTCGTCGGCCCCGACCAGCACTGGCTGTCGACGACCGGCTTCCTCGACAAGATCGACGAGAATTTGAAGAAGGCGATGGCGTAGTTTCCCTCTCCCCGCGCAGCGGGGAGAGGTGGCGAGCGAAGCGAACCGGGTGAGGGGGCGCTTCATCGCGCTCAGAATCGCGGAAGCGCCCCCTCACCCGATCCGCCTCCGCTCACGCGTCGGCGGATCGACCTCTCCCCGCGCAGCGGGGAGAGGTGCCCTACTCGATCTCCTCGGTCACGATGTCGCCCTTGGGCGTCACCACTTCGTGGCCGACCCTCTTCTCCACCACGTCCTTGATGCGCTCCGCGACGCGCGGATCGCGCTGCATCAGCGCGTGCAGGTCCTGCGCGTCGAGCACGAGAAGACTCGTACGCGACAGCGCCGTCACGGTCGCCGAACGCCGAGCGCGGCGCAGAACGGCGACCTCGCCGAAGAACTGTCCGACTCCGAGCCGCAGGCGCTCATGGCGCACGGCGATCTCGACCTCGCCGGAGGTGATGAAATACATGGAATGCGCCGGCTCGCCGGCGCGCACGATCACCTGCCCCGCCTCGGCGACCTGCGCGCGCAACAATTCCATGATGTCGGTGATTTCTGCGGCGTCGAGCTCGGCGAACAGCGGCACGCGCGCGATCATCGCCCAGGTGACGATGAAGTCGCGCCGGTGGATCTGCTCGGCGAAGGCGGTGGCAATGATGCCGACCGGCAGGGC
>DASTGR010000003.1:0-2435 GCA_035718885.1 Pseudolabrys sp.
CAGCGCGTCGGCGGAGGCGATGACATGCGTCGAGGCCATGAGCAGCGGATCGTCCGCCGCCGCGGCGCGGTCGAAGTCGAGCACGCGCGGCAGGCCGCGCGCCTGTGCCGCCATGGCCACGGGCAGCGCGAAATCGGGATAGCGGTTGTCGAGCAGCACGGCGTCGCAGCCCGCCACCACAGCATCGGCGTTGGACGGTGCAACACCGTTAAGCCCAATGCCGCGCCGCGTCGTTACCGTCTTCTCGCCGATGGCATCGACGAGGATCAGCGACAGCGACGACGTCCCGCCCGGCACGCGGATGAGACCGGCGCAATAGATGCCCTCGCGCTCCAGCGCCGCCTGGACGAAGCTCGCCACCGCGTCCTCGGCCGAGCCGATCGGTCCGGCATAGCGCACGCGCGCGCCGAGATGCGCCAGCGCGACCGCCGCATTGCCGGCCTGTCCGCCGATCGTCGTGACGACGTCGGATGCCTGGATCTTGGCGCCGGGGGCGGGGAAATGCTCGACGCGCATGACGATGTCCTGGACCGCGCCGCCGGCGCAGAGGATCGTCTTGCGTTCAGTCAAACGACGCCTCGCCCTCGACCCAGGCGCGCACGATGTGATGCGCGATGGCGACCGGCGGCGGCGTGGTCAGCCCGTCCTTGTGCCGGCGCATCAGCATGTCGGCGACCTCGTCGCGCGAGAACCAGCGCGCGCCTTCGAGCTCGGTGGTGTCGATCTTGATGTCGCGCGATTTCGCTTCGGCAAAAGCGCCGATCATCAGCGACATGGGGAACGGCCAGGGCTGCGTCGCGAAATACCTGACGCGGCCGCAGACGATGCCGGCCTCCTCGACCGTCTCGCGCCGCACCGCGTCCTCGATGGCCTCGCCCGGCTCGATGAAGCCGGCAAGGCACGACCACATGCTCGGCACAAAGCGCGGCGAGCGGCCGAGCAGGCAGTTGTCGCCGTCGATCGCCAGCATGATGACGACCGGGTCGGTGCGAGGGAAATGCTGCGTCTTGCAGTTGGGGCAGTCGCGCCGCCAGCCGGCGTCGACCGTGCTCGTGAGCGTGCCGCAATTGGCGCAGAAGCGATGCCGCGCGTGCCAGTGCAGGATCGCCTTCGCCTCCGCGATCGGCGGCAGGTGCTCGGCCGCGACGAGGCCCTGCACCGCGATCGAGCGCAGGTCGGTCACGAGAAGATCGTCGCGCGCCTTCAATTCCTCCGCCACGGCCGGGGCGATGCCAATGCCGAAACGCGGTGCGCCATTGTCGAGGCCGAGAAAGATGGTTTCGGTCGGAGCGCCGAGCGCCCGGGCCTGATCGAGCGTGAACAGCGGCTCGTTCGGCGCGCCCTTTCTGGCGAGGATCATCTCGCCGCCGATGACGTATGCGGCGGCGTGCCGATCGGCCGCCAGCGCGGCAATGCCGTCCGCATCGGTGCGCCGCTCGGCGGCGCGGTCGATGCGGCTTTCGGTGTAGCCGAGGTGCGGTTTCGGGCCGAGATCGGGGCGGGGCGGCATGTCCGGGGAAAATCGCATGGCGCGCGGGCGAGTGCAATGCGGGGCGCGCCGCGCCCGGTCACGACGAAGTCATTTGCAGTGCCTGGCGCAAGCTTGCAGCGAGCTTTGCGCGCGCCGCCTCGTCGTAGGGCTTCGCCGGCGCCGCGCCCCAGACGGGCTTCGGCCAGGCGATGTCGGTCCGGTAACGCGCGACGACATGGACGTGCAGCTGCGGCACGACATTGCCGATGGCGGCGACGTTGAGCTTGTCGCAGGACGTGACCGCCTTGAGCGCGGCCGACACGCGCGCGATCTCGCCGGTCAACTGGATCTGCGCGTTTTCTTCGAGGTCGATGAGCTCGACGATGCCCGGCAGTCGCGGCACCAGGATCAGCCAGGGGTAGTTGGCGTCGTTGGAGAGCAGCACGCGTGTCAGCGGCAGGTCGACGACGGGCGTCGTGTCGCGTTCGAGCTGCGGGTCGAGGGAGAAGGTGAGGGCGGTCATTGTGTAAGCGTAGCACACTGCATCCTGTCGTCCCCGCGAAGGCGGGGACCCATACGCCGTGCCGTCTCGATAGCGTACGGAGTATGGGTCCCGGGCCTCCTTCGCCAAGGCTCAGTCGCCGGGACGAATTATCCGTGCTGTCGTCCCCGGGCTTGGCCCGGGGACCCCGCTTAGGGAGGCACGTGCCCGACTGATCGGGATGGCCGGGACAAGCCCGGCCATGACGGCGTACGGCACCGCAGCACAAATTCTTTTGATAGGACTGTTGACATTCCTATGATGATAGCCTTATATCCCGCGCGTCCCGCCCCGTTACCGAGGGGCGTCTGATCAAGCGTCTCCAGACGCGGGGCGGGATGCGGTGGCCGGGGGGAAGCGTCGGAGATGCGGCGCGTTCTTTCTCCTCCCGGCGGTTCAAGCCGCGCTTCGTCCCGGCGTGCC
>DASTGR010000004.1:0-11284 GCA_035718885.1 Pseudolabrys sp.
ACGAGCCGGTCTCCACGGCCGGGGCGTAAATACGGACGATGTGCGGGATGTCGGCGGGTGTGGCGGGGCGGATGCGGAGGTCAGACATTTCCAAGGCTCGTCATGCGCGGGCTCGACCCGCGCATCCTGATGAGGTGCACCCCGCTAATCAGTACGGTTGTGCCGTCTTGAGCCGCATCATGGATTGCCGGGTCAAGCCCGGCAATGACGGGGCAGCATAGTGGCCAAACAAAAACGCCCGGGCGTGAGGCCCGGGCGTTCGTCGTCTTTGTTCTGTCGCTGGCGCGTTAGCGCCGATCACCCATGAAGCGCAGCAGGAACAGGAACAGGTTGATGAAGTCGAGATAGAGCGACAGCGCGCCCATCACGGCCTTGCGGCCGGCGACGGTGCCGTCGTCATAGCTCGAATACATCTCCTTGATCCGCTGCGTGTCGTAGGCGGTCAGGCCGGCGAAGACGAGAACGCCGATCACCGAGATCGCGAATGCGAGGCCGTGGCTGCCGAGCCAGATATTCACCAGCGAGGCCAGCAGGATTCCGAACACGCCCATGATCAGGAACGAGCCGATCGGCGACAGGTCGCGCTGCGTCGTGTAGCCGTAGAGGCTCAGCGCGCCGAACGAGGCCGCGGAAATGAAGAAGGTCCGCGACACCGAAGCGCCGGTGTAGACGACGAAGATCGGCGTCAGCGCGAGGCCGAGCAGCGCCGCATACAGCATGAACACGCCGAAGGCGGTGCTCGGCTGGAGGCTGCTGATCCGGTAGCTCAGGAAGAACACCAGCCCGAGCGTCACCAGCATCAACAGGATCGGCGTGAAGCCGCCGAGGATCATCTGGCCGAACGCGGTCGCGCCGACGATGCCGCCGGGGACCAGGCGGATCGCGTCACCACCGGCCGCCTGGAAGGCGAAATAGGCGACGACGCCGGTGAGTGCGACGCCGGCGGCCATGTAGTTGTAGACGCGAAGCATGTAGGCGCGCAGGCCTGCATCGATCGCGGCCGACTGCGCGGCGCCGAAGCCGCGAGCAGCGTAGTTGCGGTCGTAGTCCGACATCGAAGTATTCCCTCTGTTGTTTCCGGCTCTTCGCCGGTCACACATCGGGTGCGCCGGTCGCGGCGCTACCCGTGTTCCTCATGTAGTGGTGGACGAGTCTCGGTGCCAGATATGGCCCCTTGAAGGCGGCGTTCCTTGCCAAACCTTAACGTTCCCCGGCCGGGAGCATAACGCAAATCGGGGCCGGGCGGGAGCGGGGGAGGGGACGCGGCCGAATGTCGCGATGCCTCAAAGGCTTCGCAGAACGGGCGCCGGCTTCTGGCCGAGCGCCGACCAGGTGCCGGCGAGGCCCAGCACGACCGTCACCGCGACCGCGCCTGCCGCGGAAGCCAGCGCCGGCATCGGCAGCCAGGTAAAGCCGACGTGCATGAGCTGCACCACGATCAGCCAGGCCGACAGCGAGCCCGACAGCACGCCGAACAGGGCTGTGGCCAAGCCCAACAGGCCGTATTCGATGGCATAGGCGCCGATGAGCCGGCCCCGCGTCGCGCCCAGTGTCTTGAGGATGACGGCGTCGTAGACGCGGTGGCGATGCCCGGCCGCCAACGCGCCGCCGAGCACGAGCGCCGCGGCGACGAGCGTGATGGCGCTGGCGCCGCGGATCGCCACCAGCAATTGCGCGACCAGCGCACCGATGGCGTCGAGGGCGTCCTTCACCCGCACCGTGGTCACGGTCGGGTAATGCTCGGCGACGGCGCGCAGCACGGCGCCCTCTTCGGCGGTCGAGCCGCCGTCGGCGAAGCGCAGGGTCGCGAGGTGTGTATGCGGCGCGCCGGTGAAGGTGTTGGGCGAGAACACCATGACGAAATTGATGCTCAGGCTCTGCCAGTCGAGCCGGCGCAGATTGGCGATGGTCGCGGTGATGTTGCGGCCGAGCACGTTGACGGTGACCTTGTCGCCGAGCTTCAGGCCCAGGCCGTCGGCGATGCCCTTTTCAAATGAGACCAGCGGCGGCCCGTCATAGCCGAGCTTCCACCATTCTCCGGCGACGAGGCTCGAGCCCTCCGGCACCGTGTTGGAATAGGTGATGCCGCGGTCGCTTTGCAGCACCCAGGCGGCCTCGTCCTTCGGCTTGATGTGCTCGGCCGCGGTGCCGCCGGCGGCGATGATGCGGCCGCGCAGCATCGGCACGTCTTCGATCGCGGCGCCCGGCGCGCGGGCCTGCACGTAGTCGACGAAGCCTTGCGCCTCGGTCGAGGGGATGTCGAGGAAATAGAAGGACGGCGCGCGCTGCGGCAGTTCGTGCGCGAACTGGTCGCGCAAGTTTGAGTCGATCTCGACCACGGTGACGAGCAGCGCGATGCCCAGTCCCAGCGACAGCACGACAGTCGGCGTCAGTGCGCCCGGCCGGTGGATGTTGGCGACCGCCATGCGCAGGGCGGTCGAGCGCGCATGCGGCGCGCGCTTCGCCACCGCCATCACGGCGAGCGCGACGAGGCGCAGCAGCAGGAACACCGCAGCGGCGGCGCCGACATAGATGACCGCGACGCGCTGGTCATACGCGAGCAGCACCGCCATCGCCGCCAGCACCGCGGCGGCAACGGCTGTCATCACCATGTAGATCGCGCGCGGTCGCTGCGCCTGCGGCGTGACCATGTCGCGGAACAAGGCGCCGACGGCGACGTCGTGTGCGCGGCCGAGCGGCCACAGCGCGAAGGCCAGCGCGGTCAGGAGTCCGTAGACAAGCGCCAGCAAAAGCTCGCTGACATGCACCGCCGGCTCGAGCGGCAGCGGCAGAATCGCGCGGAACGCCGCCGCGACGCCAAACGGCAGGATGGCGCCGAGCGCCATGCCGATGACGCCGCCGATCAGCGCCAGGATCATCACCTGCGTCAGGTAGACCGCGAACACGGTGCGGCCCGATGCGCCAAGCGCCTTGAGCGTCGCGATCGACTCGCGCCGCCGGTCGAGATGGCTCTTGACCGCATTGCCGACGCCGACGCCGCCGACCAGCAGCGCGGTCAGGCCGACAATGGTCAGGAATTGCGTGAAGCGCTCGACATTGCGCTGCAATTGCGGCGAGGCGTTCGAGCGCGTGCGGACCTCCCAGCCGGCTTGCGGCAGTTCGACCCGCGCGTCGTTGGCGACAGCGCGCACGTCGGCGTCGGTCGCCGCATTCGCCGGCAGGCGCAAACGATAATGCCAGCGCACGAGGCTGCCCGGCTGCACGAGGTGGCTGGCGTCGAGCGCGGCGCGGCTCACCATGATCCGCGGGCCGAAGCCGATGCCGCCGGCGAGCTTGTCTGGCTCGCTCGTCAGAATCGCGCGCACGAGGAGATGCGCGTCGCCGACGGTGAGCGTATCGCCGGGCTTGAGATTGAAGCGTTCGGCGAGTGTCGTGTCGATCGCCGCGCCGTAAACGCCGTTCTGCTCGGCGAGCGCGGCGTCGAGATTTTGCCTGGGATCGAGCTCGGCGGTGCCGAACAAGGGATACGCGCTATCGACCGCCTTGACCTCGACGAGAGTGGCGCGGCCGTCGGCCGTGCGCGCCATCGCCCGCAGGGTCGCCGCGGTCGAGACGTCGCCGTGGCTCTTGAGGAAGTCCAATTCCTGATCGTTCGCCTGCCGCGTGATCAGGCTGAAGGCGAGGTCGCCGCCGAGAATGACGCGGCCCTCGCGCGACAGTCCGTCGGACAGGCTCGCCGCCAGCGACGAGACGCCGGCGATCGCCATGGCGCCGAGCGCGATGCAGGCGATGAAGACGTAGAAGCCGCGCAGGCCCGCGCGCATCTCTCGCAGCGCGAAGCGAAGGGGGAGGAATCTCGCTTTTCCCTCCCCTGAAAGGGGAGGGTGGCCCGCCGGAGCGGCAGCGACGGCGGGTCGGGTGGGGTCACCTCTCACACGCACCCCCACCCGGCGAGCTTCGCTCGCCGACCTCCCCCTTGCAGGGGGAGGTACAAGAGAGGTGTGCGCGAGCGCGGCTCACTCCCCCGCCTCCACGCGGCCCGAACGCAGGCGGACGACGCGGCCGCAGCGCGCGGCAAGGCCGGTATCATGCGTCACCAGCACCAAAGTGGTGCCGCGCTGCGCGTGCCCGGCGAACAGCAAATCGATGATCTGCCGCCCGGTATCCTCGTCGAGATTGCCGGTCGGCTCGTCGGCGACGAGGATCGCGGGATTGGGCGCGAGCGCGCGCGCCACCGCGACGCGCTGCTGCTCGCCGCCCGACAACTGCGCCGGATAGTGGTCGAGACGCGCGGCGAGGCCGACGGCGGCAAGCTCGGTCCGCGCGCGCTCATGCGCGTCGGCGAGGCCGGCGAGTTCGAGCGGCACGGCGACGTTCTCCAGCGCCGTCATGGTCGGGATCAGATGGAAGGACTGGAAGACGATTCCGACATTGCGGCCGCGGAAGCGGGCGAGCGCGTCCTCGTCCAGTTTGTTGAGCGTCGCGCCGGCGACCGTCACGGTGCCGGTATCGGTCCGCTCCAGTCCGGCCATGACCATCAGCAGCGTCGATTTGCCCGACCCCGACGGCCCGACCAGGCCAACCGCCTCGCCCGTGCCTATATGCAGGTCGATGTCCTTGAGGATATGCACGCGGGCGGCGCCCTGCCCGAGCGAGAGGTTGACGCCGGCGAGGGCGATTGCCGGTGTCGTCGAAGGGTCGTTCATGAAGGGTCACCGTCCACAGTCCCGCTCATATGGGAACAGGACCGTTCCGGTCCAGCGGATCGCGGCCGTCCTGGTCACGATCGCGTGCCTTTTCGCGCCGGCTCTCGCTCGGGCCGAGCCGGTCAGGATCGTCGCGCTGGGAGATTCCCTTACGGCCGGAT
Source organism: Pseudolabrys sp. (assembly GCA_035718885.1). Lineage (GTDB taxonomy): Bacteria > Pseudomonadota > Alphaproteobacteria > Rhizobiales > Xanthobacteraceae > Pseudolabrys. The sequence goes on from DASTGR010000004.1 coordinate 4,829, forward strand.
TCGGCCTGCCGGTGGCCGAGGCCTTCCCGACCAGGCTCCAGGCAGCGCTGAAGGCCAAGGGGATCGACGCCACCATCGCCAATGCCGGGGTGTCCGGCGACACCGCCTCGGGCGGGCTGGAGCGGCTTTCCTGGTCGGTGCCGGACGGGACCGACGCCGTCATCCTCGAGCTCGGGGCCAATGACGCGCTGCGCGGGCTCGACCCGACGCTGACCGAGAAGGCGCTCGACGCCATTCTGGTGAAGCTCGCTGCCCGCCACATCCCGGTGCTGCTCGCCGGCATGAAGGCGCCGCCGAACATGGGCGCGGACTACGCCAAGCGTTTCGACGGGATCTATCCGGCGCTCGCGGCGAAGCATCCGGTGATCGTCTATCCATTCTTCCTCGACGGCGTCGCCGGCGACCGCGCGCTCAACCAGGGCGACGGCATGCATCCGACCGCGGCCGGTGTCGACATCATCGTTCAGCGCATCCTGCCTTCGGTCGAAGAGCTCATTGCCAAGGCGCGCGAAGCGAAGAAATAGAATTCATGCCCCGTCTCTTCACCGGCATCGAGATCCCCGCGGCGATCGGCCAGCAGCTGTCGATGCTGCGCGGCGGCCTGCCCGGCGCGCGCTGGATCGATGTCGAGAATTATCACATCACGCTGCGCTTCCTCGGCGACATCGACGACTCGACCGCGCACGAGGCCGCCTCCGCGCTTTCCGGGATCAGGCGCGCAGCATTCGATCTTCGCTTTACCGGGCTGACCTCGTTCGGCGGCCGCAAGCCGCGCGCCGTGGTCGCGGAAGCCGCGACGCCGCAGGCCTTGATGGACTTACAGGCCGAGCAGGAGCGGCTGATGCAGCGCATCGGGCTGGCGCCGGAAGGGCGCAAATACATCCCGCACGTGACTTTGGCGCGCCTTCGCACATCGTCGAGCCGCGACGTGGCGGACTATCTCGCCGCGCGCGGCCTGTTCCGCACGCCGGACTTTTCCGTGGCGCGCTTCGTGCTGTTTTCGTCGCGCGCCTCGACCGGCGGCGGGCCGTATGTGGTGGAGCAGGGTTATCCGCTCAGCGACTGAACAACCGAGCCGTCATGGCCGGGCTTGACCCGGCCATCTCGTTTAGGGAGGCACGGTGCCCGCCTAAGCGGGGCCACCGGGGCAAGCCCGGTGGCGACAAGGTCAGTTCGCCCTCACCAGCCGCGCCTGCGCGTCGAGTATGGCGTTGAAAACGCCCCACATGTCCTCGGTCCATTCGCGGGCGAGCGACAGCGCGGTGAAGCGCGGCGGGTCGACCTCGCCGACGACGCTGCCGAAATCGAACTTGAACTCGGCGGCGAACTTGCGTGCGAGCTGCTGCATGCGCCGGTTGTCGGCGAGGCACTGCATGGCGAGCGCGGTGATGCCGCGGTTGCGCGCGGCGAGCAGGATATGCTCGAGCAGCACGGTGCCGACGCCGTGGCTCTGCCACGGCTGCTCGACGCTGAAGGCGGCCTCGGCATCGCGCGCGAAGGGCGCGGCCGGCCGCAGTTCGGCGGCGCCGCGCAGGGTTCCATCCAGGAAGAAGCCGTACACGACCGTCCCGAACTCGCCGATGCTGCGGGCATGCTGCGCAACAAAATCGTCGCCGACCGCGCCGGAGAAGCGCCGGTGCCGGCTCTCGGCATCGAGCCGCAGCAGATGATCGCGATAGGCCTCGGCTTCGCCGGGCCACAGCTTGCGGACAAGGCCGCCGGGGGGAAGAAGGTCGTTCATTGTCGGGTCTCCTGAAATGGGACCCTCGGAGCGCGTTTCCGGCCAGGCGATCGCGGCATTGAGCTTGCGCGATTCGTTTGCGTGCACCCTATATGGTGCGTTGCAACAAAATATGACCTCGGTCAAACGACCCCGGGACCCTGTCCCGCGTAAAACGCATGCCTCTTCAACGGATTAGCGACCGGCAGAAGGGTATTGCTGCAGCCCATGCTGCGCGCCTGCCCGCAGCATGGACGCAGCAATTGCTGCGCGTGCACCGCAACATGCACGGGTCATGCTGCACCAAAGGGTGCAGCAAAACCGCGAAAACGGCCCGAATCGCCCCGGGTTTGATTTACTGGAAGCGCCGCGCCACGGTGCATTCGACCTCTCGCCCGCGCGGCTGAAAGCCGCGACCCGCCCGCCGGTTCATGCCCGACACTTTCGCCACCCGCTACGCCGCGCTCGTCGCCTCCCGCAAGATCGAGGCCGACCCCGCCCAGGCCGAACTCGTCCGTCGGCTGACGGCGCTCGAGAAGTCGCTGGCGCAGCTCCGCCTGTCGCGCAAGTCGTCCTCGCTCGGCTGGCTGTTCTCGCGCCGCGAGACGCCCGGCCCGGTGAAGGGCCTCTACGTCCACGGAGACGTCGGCCGCGGCAAGACCATGCTGATGGACCTGTTCTTCACGTCGAGCGAGGTGCGGCGGAAGCGGCGGGCGCATTTCCATGAATTCATGGCCGACGTGCACGCGCGCATCCGCGAGGTGCGGCACCAGCTCAAGCTCGGCACTCTCAGCAATGGCGACCCGATCCGGCACGTCGCCGACGAAATCGCCGAGGAGACGTGGCTCCTCTGCTTCGACGAGTTCCACGTCACCGACATCGCCGACGCAATGATTCTCGGCCGCCTGTTCACCCGCCTGTTCGAGCAGGGCGTGGTGCTGGTCGCGACGTCCAACGTCGCGCCGGACGACCTCTACAAGGAGGGGCTCAACCGCGCGCTGTTCCTGCCCTTCATCAAGCTGCTCGAGGCGCACGTCCACGTCGTGCGGCTTGCCGCGCGCACCGACTATCGGCTGGAGAAGCTGTCGGGCGTCACCACATGGTACGTCCCGGCCGACGAGGACGCCGAGGTCGCGCTCGACATCGCCTGGCAGAAGCTCACCGGCATGCTCGAGGGCGAGCCGGTCGACATGCACCTCGCCGGCCGCGTGCTGCGCATCCCCGAGGCGGCGATGGGCGTCGCCCGTTTCGCCTTCGCGCAATTGTGCGAGCAGCCGCTCGGCGCCAACGACTACCTGCGGCTGGCGCGCGAATTCCACACGCTGATCGTCGACCACATTCCGGTCATGGACTATGCCGACCGCAACGCCGCCAAGCGTTTCATCATTCTGATCGACACGCTCTACGATCACGGCGTGAAGCTGATCGCCTCCGCCGAGGCCGAGCCGAACGAGCTCTACACCGCCGACCAGGGCTACGAGGCGCTCGAGTTCAAGCGCACGGAATCGCGGCTGATCGAGATGCGCTCGAGCGATTATCTCGCTCTGCCGCACGGCGCCCGCGCGCATGCCGACCAGAGCGGCACCGGCGGCATTGTCGAGACCTGACGCCGTTTACTCTGCGCCGCCGTTTACGTGCTTTTTCGATTGCCAGCCGCGATTGCCGCGCGCAAAAGGGCGCGGGGCGTTTTTGCGAAATCGGTGAGGGCCGCGCATGGCCAACCAGGACATTCCCGTCGAGGAGAACGGCCAGCCGGCCGACAACGGCACGTCGGTGCCGGCGGCCAGGCGACGCGCCCGGCCGGTCCGCTTCACGTGCGTGATCTGCGGCAAGGAAAAGCCGGCGCGCGACATCGCTCGCCTCGACGTGGTGCGGCCGAGCCTGCTCGACCGCATCAAGGAGACCTACCCCGACCTGCCGGCCGAGGGCTTCATCTGCATCGACGACCTCGATCACTTCCGCTCAGCCTATGTCGGCGAGCTCCTGCGCAGCGAGCGCGGCGAGCTGACCAATCTCGAGCAGGAGGTCGTGCAGAGCCTCGCCGATCACGAGACGCTGGCCGAGAACATCCAGGCCGAGTTCGAGGGCCATCGCACCTTCGGCGAGCGGCTGTCCGACCATCTCGCGACCTTCGGCGGCAGCTGGTCGTTCCTGATCTTCTTCTTTGTCGTCCTGGTGGCGTGGATGGCGTTCAACGCCATCGTCGTCGGCAAGGACCAGTTCGATCCCTATCCGTTCATCCTGCTCAATCTGGTGCTGTCGTGCCTGGCCGCCGTGCAGGCGCCGATCATCATGATGAGCCAGAAGCGGCAGGAGGCGAAGGACCGGCTGCGCTCCGAGAACGACTACCGCGTCAACCTCAAGGCGGAATTGGAAATCCGCCACCTGCACGAAAAGGTCGACCACATCCTGACGCGGCAGTGGGAGCGGCTCGCCGAGATCCAGCAGATCCAGCTCGAGATCATGCAGGACGCCGTGACGCGGAAGCGGTGAGCGGCTCTTAATCGTCGCGGCGCCCGTCAATGTGCCCTCTCCCACGAGGGGAGAGGGCACGAATAAGGACGCCGCAAACCCGACAGCCCTTTCGCGCCCGCAGCATAACTACCGCATTGCACAAACGAATCTTGCCGCACTGGCTCCCGAAAACGCACGAAACTGCTGGACACCAGCCGTCACTTGCGATTGGTATTATGTATACCAGACAGCGGCGCCGCCCATGGGGTGCCTTGTCGCCTCAAGCCTAAGGGTTTAACCACCACGCGGCCGCGCTCCGCGGCAGCACATCAGCTTTGAGAGTTTTCCCACCATGGCCCGTAACAAGATTGCCTTGATCGGCTCCGGCCAGATCGGCGGCACCCTGGCCCACCTCGTCGGTTTGAAGCACCTCGGCGACGTCGTCATGTTCGACGTCGCGGAAGGCGTGCCGCAGGGCAAAGCGCTCGACATCGCCCAGTCCTCGCCGGTCAACAAGTTCGACGCGAAATTCACCGGCACCAATTCGTACGACGCGATCGAAGGCGCCGACGTCTGCATCGTCACCGCCGGCGTGCCGCGCAAGCCGGGCATGAGCCGCGACGATCTGCTCGACATCAATTTGAAGGTCATGGATCAGGTCGGCGCCGGCATCAAGAAATACGCGCCGAACGCCTTCGTCATCTGCATCACCAACCCGCTCGACGCGATGGTGTGGGCGTTGCAGAAGTCGTGCGGCCTGCCGCACCAGAAGGTCATCGGCATGGCCGGCGTGCTCGACAGTGCGCGCTTCCGCTATTTCCTCGCCGACGAGTTCAATGTCTCCGTGGAAGACGTCACCGCCTTCGTGCTCGGCGGCCACGGCGACACGATGGTGCCGCTGACGCGCTATTCGGCGGTCGCCGGCATTCCGGTGCCGGACCTCGTCAAGATGGGCTGGACCACGCAGGCGCGCATCGACGAGATCGTCAAGCGCACCGCGAACGGCGGCGCCGAGATCGTCAACCTGCTGAAGACCGGCTCGGCCTTTTACGCGCCGGCCGCGTCGGCCGTCGCGATGGCGGAGAGCTATCTGCTCGACAAGAAGCGCGTCATGCCCTGCGCCGCCTATTTGAACGGCGAGTACGGCATGAAGGACCTCTATGTCGGTGTGCCGGTCGTGATCGGCGCCAAGGGCGTGGAACGCATCGTCGAGGTCGATCTCAACGGCGCCGAGAAGTCGGCCTTCGAGAAGTCGGCGGCGTCGGTGCAGGGCCTGATCGAGGCCTGCAAGAAGATCGCGCCGAACCTGGCGTGAGTGTGCGTGTCCCGGATGCGGTGCAGCGCGCTTGCGGTGCACCGCTGGTCGGGGACCGTAACGAAGACTGAAGTTGTAACGGTCCCGGTTCTGCGACGCGTGATTTCATCCCGCGTCGCGCCCGGGACAAGGGAGAGAGGCCGAGGGACGCCGCATGAATATCCATGAATATCAGGCCAAGGCCGTGCTGCGCGAATTCGGCGTGCCCGTGCCGCGCGGCATTCCCGCCTTCACCGTCGACGAGGCTGTGAAGGCCGCCAACGATCTCGGCGGCCCCGTCTGGGTCGTGAAGGCGCAGATCCACGCCGGCGGCCGCGGCAAGGCCGGCGGCGTCAAGGTCGTCAAATCGGTCGACGACGTGAAGAAGGAATCGGCCCGCATTCTCGGCTCGACGCTGGTCACGCACCAGACCGGCCCGCAGGGCAAGAAGGTCGGCCGCCTCTACATCGAGGAAGGCTCGGCCATCGACAAGGAGTTCTACCTCTCGGCGCTGATCGACCGCGAGACCTCGCGCGTCGCCTTCGTCGTCTCGACCGAAGGCGGCATGGACATCGAGCAGGTCGCGCACGACACGCCGGAGAAGATCCTCACCTTCTCCGTCGATCCGGCAACCGGCATCATGCCGCATCACGGCCGCCGCGTGGCGCAGGCGCTCAAGCTGTCCGGCGATCTCGCCAAGCAGATCGAGGGCCTGCTGCCCAAGCTCTACAAGGCGTTCACCGAGAAGGACATGAGCCTGCTCGAGATCAATCCGCTGGTCGTGACCAAGGACGCGAAGATCATCTGCCTCGACGCCAAGGTCGGCTTCGACGGCAACGCGCTCTATCGCCACTCCGACGTCGTCGCGCTGCGCGACCTGACGGAAGAGGACGAGAAGGAAGTCGAGGCGTCGAAATACGACCTCAACTACATCGCGCTCGACGGCTCGATCGGCTGCATGGTCAACGGCGCCGGCCTCGCCATGGCG
>DASTGR010000005.1:0-12500 GCA_035718885.1 Pseudolabrys sp.
GAGCCGACGGTGGTGGTCTTGATTCGATGCGCCATGGATGGACTACCCCGAATTGCCAGTCTCTTCGTGAACCGTCAGGCCGCCTTCGCCCGCTTCGACGCGATCGCCGCGCCTTCGACAAGCGCCTGGAACTTGGCCCAGACGATGCTCTCGTGGATTTCGTCATTGCCCGCGAAGCTGGCAAAGCCGCAGTCGGTGCCGGCGATCACCCGCTCGCGGCCGAAGGCGCCGATCCAGTAGCCCAAGCGCTGCGCAATCAATTCCGGATGCTCGACCATCACGTTCGACTGCGTGATCATGCCCGGGATCATGATGACGTCGTCCGGCACCTTGGCGTCACGCCAGCTCGTCCATTCATGTTCGTGGCGCGGATTGGCGGCTTCGAAGGAAAACGCGCCGGCCTTGATGCGTCCGAGGATGTCGAGAATGTGCCTGACCTCGATGTCGTGCACGCGCGGGCCGAAATTGATTCCATAACACGTGTGAAAACGGACGCGATCCTTCGGGATGCCGCGCAGCGCATGGTTGATCGCCTCGACGCGCAAGGCGATCCACTTGCGGCATTCGTCCATGCTCTTGCCGGGATGGCAGACGTAGTAGGTGACGAGGTGCGGGTCGTCGACCTGGAGCAGAAATCCGGCATCGACAATGGCGCGATACTCCTGGCCGATCGCCTCGGCGAGCGCGAACAGGTAGTCCTCCTCGCTCTTGTAATAGGCGTTGCGGTTCCAGTCCTCGATGCTCGACACCGACGTCGCGGGCACGAAAGCCTCGGTCACATCCACATGGCGGAGCGCCGCCTTGAGATTGTCGAGGTCGGCCTTCAGCTCCACCGCGCCCTTGTAGGTGACGGGTCCGGTGCAGATGAGATGCTTGTGCCGCGTATGCACGTTCTTGAGCTGCGGCGCGTAGAAGTCCGGAAAGGCCTCGACCTCGCGCGACCCGGCCCACGGGCTCTGGTTGCGGTCGGCCGAGTCGACCTCGAAGCCGCCGAGGCGATCGTTGATGTACGTGATGAAGCTCGGCTTGCTCATCTCGCCGTCGCTGACGACATCGATGCCGAGATCGGCTTGCTTCTTGACGATCGCTGCGACGGCCTCCGCCACGCGCGCGCGGTAGCCGGATTCGTCGATCGGCTCGCCGCGCTGACGTGCGGCGCCTATCGCGACGAGATCGGCCGGCCGCGGCAGGCTGCCGACATGGGTGGTCAGGACGCGATCGGCGCTTTGGCGCATGAGGCGTTCTCCCGGCCTTTTCTGTTCTAACTAACTGGATTGTTACTCCGCGCGCGGCCGGGCGCAAGCGCGCCGACGCGGCGGTTGACGCGGCCGGGAGAGCAACTTGCGGTTCAGGCGCGGCCGGAATTCGCGCAATTTCACCGGTCCCGCTGCGGGCGTGCCCTCATGGCAGCACGAGGGCGAGACGCCGCTTGTCAGGCACCTTCGTCCTCCGCGCGCCGGGAGCCCGATAATACGGCCATGGCCCGGCATTCAAACCGAATTAGAACTTCGCCGAACGCGACAAATACAAATTGCGATACGACATAAGCATTTTTTATGAATGCGGCGCCTGCCCGCCCCGCTTCATGCAACGCTGTACAATTCCGCCGCCGCCGTCCTTACTTGCGCGCGCCCTGTCACAGCGGTTCGGAGGCCGCATGAGCTGGATGCACGCCTCGACGAAATCCGCCCTCCTCCAAGCCGGCCTCGGACTGAGCTTGATCGCCTTCTGCGCAGCCACGGCGCTGATCCGCGCAAGCGACCCGCGGACGCCGCATGCCGGCGCGTATGGCTTCGCCTATACCGGCGCCGGGATGCAGCTTGGCGCCCAAATCTGGTCGGCTCTCGAATCGCCGCCGTTCTGGCTGCTCAAGGCGCGTGCTTACGAGCGCGCTGGCGAGTTCGCCCGGGCCGACCAGGCCTGGCGTGCCGCGATAAATGTGTCCGGTTTCGATAGCGATATCGGTCTCGACTATGCACAATTTCTCGAGCGGCACGGCAGAAGCAAAGACGTCGAACCATTTCTGATCACGCTGCACAATCGCAGGCCCGAAAACCTCGACGTCCTCGGACGGCTGGCGCAGGTCGAGTTGAGCCTGCGCCAGTGGGACAAGGCCGATACCGTGGCCGCGGCGATCCGCACGCTTGAACCGTCGAAGCCGCTCGCCGGTCAGATTGCGGCCGCCGCCCTGATCGGCCGCGGCGAATTCGACAAGGCCGTCGATGCCTACCGCAGGCTCGCGCAACAACACCCGGGCGCCGGATCGGCGACAGCACTGGCCACCGCGCTTGTCGCCGCGCACAAGACCGCCGAGGCTGCGCAAATTCTCGAAGCCGAAATCGGCCGCAGCCCGGCCGACGCGCAGGCGCTCGTGCTCCTCGGCTGGATCGAGGACGGGGACGGTCAGCCGGACAAGGCCCGCGACAGGTTCACGCTGGCGATCGAACGTGAGCCGCACAGCAACAGTGGTTATCTGGCGCTCGCACGGCTCGACATGCGCGATCACCGGACCGAGGACGCCATCGCCGTGCTGCGTTCGGGTCGTCGGGCCGTGCCCGGCGACCAGTTGGTGCAGTTCGAACTGGGCATCGCGCTACAGATGGCGAAACAGTATGACGAGGCCATTTCCGTTTACGAAGACATGCTTCGGACCAATCCGGGCGCGCTTGTGGCCGCCAATAATCTCGCCGTGCTGCTCGCGGACTATCGGCGCGATCGGGCGAGCCTCGACCGGGCCGCGACCTTGGCCGCGATGCTCGACGGGCCGGACCTTTCGCAGTTCACCGATACGCGCGGCTGGGTCAGCTACCGCCGCGGCGATTACGAAGCCGCGACGGCCCTGCTCGAGCGCGCTGCGGCGGCCGCACCCGATCGAGCCGCGGTCCGCTACCATCTCGGCATGAGCTATCTGGCACGGCACGAGAATGCCAAAGCCGCGGCAGAACTGAAGACCGCCGCCACGCTCAAGCCTGATCCGGAACTCGCTGCGGAAATCGACAAGGCGATCACGGCCGCAGGCCGCTGATCGCATGCGGATCGACAATCGGCCGCACCGCGTCGCGCAGAACGATCAGCGTCACCGCCTCGTAAGCGAAAAACTGGAGCACGCCAAAGACGGCGATCACCGCTGAGGCAAAGGCATGGCCCGCCTCGCCCAGGCCCGCGAACGCCTGGAGCAGACCGAGGCCGAATTGCAGCAGCAACGGCGGCAGCGCCAGAACGACGACGAGGAAGAGCAGTAGCGGCATTTTGCGCATCGCCAGGCGCAGACCGTTGGCGATGGGCTGTTTCGCGCCGCAGGCGATCGCCGGCCGAATGAGCGCCAGCGGCGTCAGCAGGACCTGCGCGAACAAGGCCATGCCGATCGCCGAGACCGAGATCATCCCGGCCGGGCTGTTCAGCACGAGCAGGTTGGACAGAACCGTCACGCCGTAGCCGAGCAGCCAGACCGTCCCGCCGACCAGCGCCACCGGCGCGGCGATCCGGCGCCATTGCGGCAGCCTCATCCGCTCGTATTCCGCGTCCGCGAAGACGCCGGGCACGATCGTCAAATGGAAGCGCGCGGCGCACAGCGCGAGGGCAAGCGCCATCGCGGCCTGCCAGGCGACGGCCGCGACGACGAGGCCTGTCGCGCCCGGCGGGGCCTGAACGGCAAGGTATTCCTGCGCGAGGGAGCCGATCGCGATGAGAGCGAAGACCTGAAGAAGATTGCCGGGATCCCGAAAGATTTGCAGGATGGACAGCGTCCAGCCGCGCCAGAATATGACAAAGGGCAGGACTTGCCGCCGAATCGACACTTCCAGAATCAGAGCCGCCAGAAAAGCGGCGCCGGCGAACAGGATCGTCCTTTCGAGCATTGGGGCGTCCGGCAGGACGGCTGAGCGCACAAATGCGCGCAAGCCACATGGTTGGCAACCATCGCTCTTCTGAAGTATAATTTTATATCTTTCGAATCCATCCACCGCAATATGCAGTAGAGCCGCATGTCGCTTCAGGATCGAGCGAGCTTGGGCCTCGACAGGTTGACCGTCAGCGCGCCGCAGGTCTCGCGCCTTGCTGTCGTCGGCTGGCTGACCGCGTTCACCCTGTTCGAATGGGCCCGGTTCAAATTCATAACCTTCAGCGGCGGATGGGATACACTCTATCAGCACATCTCGGCGCTCGAATGCCTCGAGCTCGTCCTCATTGGGCGATTGATCGATCTGCGCGACCGATCGCCGCAGATCGGGCCCCTCGAAGCCGCGGCGATCCTTGCCAGCGCGGCGTTCCTCACCTTGGTCGCGACCAGCCGGCCGATCTTTTCCGCCGGGCTACTGACGCTGCTCGTCCTGGTCCGGTTCGGCCGCGATCCCGCCTACCGTTTGTTCGCGATCGGGCTTTTCGCCTTCATCGCGCAATATCTTATGCTCGCCGGCCCCTTCATATGGCTGCACGACGCATCGGCTCTGGGCGATGCGTGGCTTACGCGTCACGTGATGAACCTCGCCGGCTTTGGTGTCGTCGGCGCCGGCACTTTCATCATGCGCCCCGCGGCTGACTTCGGGGTCAACGTCGTCTGGGGATGCACGACCTCGTATGCGGCCGCGGCGGTCGCGCCCGGATTCGTCATCGTGGTTCTCGCGCTGCGGCGGGGCTGGCGGCGCTCCGATTTCGGCTGGCTCGCCGGGCTGCTGCTGGCGACCTTCGGCGTGAACCTCGTGCGGCTCGTGCTCACCTCGATCAGCCGTGAGGAACACCAGTTCTGGCACGACGGCGCGGGCAGCGCGGTCTTCGCCGTCGGCTATATGGTGCTCGTCGGCGCATTCGCGGCCATGGCGACGCGGAAACAGCGCCGGCCGGCGGCGTGATGACGCGTGTCTTCCATGCCGCGGCCGGCGCGATCATCCTGGCGGCGGCCTGGCTCGCATTCAATCGTCCACCGGATGCGGCGCCCCCCTATGATCCGCAAACGCGTCTCATCGACGTCATGCAGCAGGCCGGTCTGAATCTCGCAGGCCGCAGAGAAATCGCGCAAGGCGAGGCACTTTTGACGTTCGTCCAGTTTGGCTGCGCGGCGCAGACGGCGGTGATCTATCTGCCCTGGCTGAGCCGGATGTCGCCGCCGGCGCGCGCGCTCATCGAGCGCGCGCGGCCGAGGCCGATCTACGTCAACGATGGCGAGGTGGTGGATGGACTTGGCGTGATGGACGCCATGCCGCGCTGGGCCTGGCGCAGGCTGCTCGTCCTGCTGAGGCTCAAGCGCGACGAGCCGTGGACGTCGATCTCGCTCGCCGTGCTGCCGGCGCGGGATTGCGTGCTGCCGCCGATCAACTGGGCGCGCTTGCGCGGCTGAACGCGGGGTCCGCCCTCAGCCCTGGATCACGGTGACGTGCGCGCCGACAGGGACGCGGTTGTAAAGGTCGATGATGTCCTGGTTGAGCAGGCGGATGCAGCCGCTCGACACGGCATGCCCGATGCTGTCCGGCTCGTTGGTGCCGTGCAGGCGGAAATAGGTGTCGTGTCCGTCGCGATAGAGATAAAGCGCGCGCGCGCCGAGCGGGTTCTCCAGCCCGCCCTTCATGCCGCCGGCATAGGCGCGGTAGCGCGGCATCGCCGCCATCATGGTCGCGGTCGGCGTCCAGTGGGGCCATTTTTCCTTGCGGCCGATGATGGCGCTGCCGCGGAAATTGAGCGCCTCGGCGCGGCCGACACCGACCGAGTAGCGCAGCGCGCGGCCGTCCTTGAGCACGAGATAGAGCTTTCGCTCCGGGATCTTCACGACGATGCTGCCGGCCTTCTCGCTGCCGCGCCAGGCGACCTCTTCCCGCATCAGGCTGGGATCGATCGATTCCACCGCCGGAACCGTGTAGTCGCCGTCATTGACGGTGCCGTAGTCGCCGCCGGACAGCACGTCGAAGCCCTGGCGGCCGCAGGCCGCGAGCAGAAGCGGCAGGGACGCGACGAGGATCGTGCGGCGGCTGAGCGTCTCGATCTTGGAGGGCTGCTCGGAAGGCTTACGCATACGGAAATACCATTCTTTTCGCTGTTGTTTCGCGGCTATTTTGCGCAGCAATAACGGCTCGCGCAACATTGGCGAACGGCCGTGGAGGCGCGATCAAGCGATAGTGTGGAGCGCGTGTCCGGGAGGCCTCACCGCCGCTTGTCGGCGTCATACTCGTCGCTGCAATAGCTGCCGCCCTGATAGCGGTCGCCGACGGGGTCGGGCGTCATCTTCGCCTGGGCCGCCGCCGCCTCGTTGCGGAAGGTCTCTGCCACGCCGGTCGGCTTGTAGCCGTAACGGCGGGCGTTGCTGTTGTCCCACCACGCGGCGGCGTTGTCCGAGCAGCCGTAGAAGATCTCGAAGCGGATATCGGGGTGCTCCAGGCCGATGCGGATCAACTGCACCAGGTCCTCGGGCTTGAGCCAGATCGACAGCCGCCGCACGTCGATCGGCTTGTCGTTGACGTTGCCGATGCGCAGGCAGGTGACGCTCATGCCATGCTTGTCGGCATAGAACGAGCCGACCGCCTCGCCGAAGGCCTTGCTGATGCCGTAGCGGCTATCCGGCTTCACCGTGACATTGACTCCGATCTTCTCGCTGCGCGGATAGAAGCCCATGGCGTGGTTCGAGGAGGCGAATACGACGCGCTTGACGTTGGCGCGGTAGGCAGCTTCGAACAGGTTGTAACAGCCCACGATATTGGCGTTGAGAATGGTCTGCCACGGGCCTTCGACCGAGAAGCCGCCGAGCGCAATGATGCCATCGATGCCGTCGACGATCTTCTCGACCGCGCCATAGTCGCCGAGGTCGGCCGCGACGAACTCCTCGTCGTCGCCGAGGTCCGTCGGACGCCGGATGTCGCTGATGCGCAGCCTATAGACGCCCTTCAACAGCTTGCGCAGCCGCGTGCCGACATCGCCGGCCGCGCCGGTCAGCAGAACTTTCTTCATGACGATACTCGTGTGTCACTTGCGTTTTTTGGAAGGGTGGCCGTGCCCTGCTCGGCGGCGATCAGCTCGTAGCGGCGGCGGCTGTTGAGGAGATGCCGCTGCATGGCGGCGCGGGCGTCTTCCGCGGCGCCCGCCTTGATGGCGTCGAGGATGTCCTTGTGCTCGCGCTGGAAGGTCTCGAGATCGACGCGCCGCGCTGCGGGCTTGGTCGAGCCCCAGACGGTCCGGCGCGGGATGATGAAGCGGCCGAGATATTCCAGGAAGCGGCGGAATTGCGGATTGCCGGTGCCGTCGGCAATGGCGCAATGGAAGGCGAAATCCTCGTCGACCGCGTTGTTGCCGCGTCCGATCGCCGCCTCGATCGCCTGGTAACGCTCGACGATCTTCTTGACCTGAGCCGCCGCCGCCCGTTCAGCGCAGAGACCGGCGGCCTCGACCTCGGCGCCGGTGCGCAGTTCCATGACATTGAGCACTTCGCGCAGCGTCGACTTCTCGTCGAAATCCACCCGGAACGGCCGCCTGACGCGGTCGGCAACGAAGGCGCCGACCCCCTGTCGGGTGACGACGAGGCCATCGGCACGCAGCGCCGCCACCGCCTCCCGGATCACGGTGCGGGACACGCCGGTCGCCGCGATCATTTCCTGCTCGGTCGGCAGGCGCGAGCCCGGCGTCAGCTTGCCGCTGGTGATGTCCGCGGTCAGCCGCGCCACGAGCTGCGCCGTCAGCCCGCGCGGGGCGTCGAGCGGCTGGAGCAACTGGAGTTTTTTCGCGGATCGCTTGGGCAAAGGCTTGACACACATCCGGGTGGTCAGGTCATCATATGACCTGACGATTGAAACGCCAAGGCGGCGCGGACCATTTTCAACCGCGCCCCGGCGGCGGGCCTCCGACGGCCCTCTCCGCCGCGCGACAGGTCGCGAGGACACGCAACGATCCCGATCGAGGAGGAAACGATCATGATGAAGACGATGAAGAAGACTTTTGTTGCTGCGGGCGTCGCCGCCGCCACGCTGGCGCTCATGCTGGGTTCCGCCAGCGCGCAGTCGAAGCTGGTGCTGAAGGCTTCGGACGTGCATCCCGAAGGCTATCCGACCGTCGCGGCGGTCGAGAGCATGGGCAAGAAGCTCGAGAAGGCGACGAACGGCCGCGTGACGGTACAGATGTTCCCGTCGATGCAGCTCGGCGGCGAGAAGGAGGCGATCGAGCAGGCTCAAGTCGGCGCCATCGCGCTCGCCCGCGTCTCCGTCGGCGCGCTCGGCCCGGTCGTCGACGATCTCAACGTCTTCAACCTGCCTTACGTTTTCCGCAACACCGAGCACATGCGCCATGTGATCGACGGCCCGATCGGCCAGAACCTGCTCGACAAGGTAACCAACAGCGGCAAGGGCATCGTCGGCCTGTGCTGGATGGATGCCGGCGCACGAAACTTCTACACCACCAAGAAGCCGGTCCATAACATGGCCGACCTCAAGGGCCAGAAGATCCGCGTGATGGGCAATCCGATGTTCGTCGATATGGCGAACTCAATGGGCGCGAACGGCGTGCCGCTCGGCTACGACCAGGTGTTCTCCTCGCTCCAGACTGGCGTCATCGACGGCGCCGAGAACAACCCGCCGAGCTTCGTCTTCGACAACCACTACCAGGTCGCCAAATCCTACACCATCGACGAGCACCTGATCGTGCCGGAGATGCTTGTGATGTCGAAGAAGATCTTCGACTCCATGTCGAAGGACGAGCAGGCCGCGGTGAAGAAGGCCGCGCGCGAAGCCCAGATGGAAGAGCGCACGCTCTGGGAGAAGTACGAGGCTGATGCGATGGACAAGGCCAAGAAGGCCGGCATCCAGATTATCCAGGTCTCGGACGCCGACAAGAAGGCCTTCCAGGCCGCGGTCAAGCCGGTGTGGGACAAGTACGGTCCCAAGTACCAGGCGATGATCAAGCGCATCCAGGACACCAAGTAAGACAAAAACGCGGCGTCACGCCTGCCCTTGAAGGAAAGGCGTGACGCCGTCGCTGTCTCGGGATCGGCTTTAAGCAAGCGGGGGCGGGCGATGGCCGGGCTCTATAGAAAGGCGATGGACGCCGCCTACTTCCTGTGCGTCCTCATTGCCGGCATCGCGCTGGTGGTGATCTCTTTCATCATGCCGTGGGCGGTGTTCACCCGCTACGTGCTCAACAGTGCTTCTTCCTGGCCGGAAACGGCCGCGGTGCTGCTCACTGTCGTCGTGACCTTCTTCGGCGCCGCCGCCTGTTATCGGCTCGGCCTGCACATGAACGTCTCGGTCGCCGTCGACACTTTCCCGCCGAACGTACGCCGCGTCACCGATTTCCTCGTCGAGATCGCCATGGCGGTCATGGCGATTTTCATGGTGATCTACGGCTACTATCTCTGCGAAGCGACGTGGAACAACTCGATCGCGGAATTCCCGTGGCTGCGCGTCGGCCTCGCCTATTCGCCCATCCCGATCGGCGGCTTCTTCACCCTGCTCTTCATCATCGAGCATCTCACCATCGGCCGGCCGCGCGCGGAGGCTGATCCGCACGTTGCGCCGGTAGCATTCGAATAAGCGCGGGCAGCCATGGACCTCTTCATTCTCCTCGGAACGC
The DNA here is from genome assembly GCA_035718885.1 of Pseudolabrys sp. Taxonomy (GTDB): domain Bacteria; phylum Pseudomonadota; class Alphaproteobacteria; order Rhizobiales; family Xanthobacteraceae; genus Pseudolabrys. The sequence goes on from DASTGR010000005.1 coordinate 9,538, forward strand.
TGTTTCTCTGCTTCGTGCTGGGAATGCCGATTTCCTATTCGCTCGGCTTCGGCGCGCTCGCCGGCGCGCTCTGGATCGGGATCCCGCCCGAAGCGGTGATGCTCCAGATCTCCAACGGCGTCTCGAAGGTGGCGATGCTGACCATCCCCTTCTTCGTGCTCGCCGGCGCGATCATGGCCGAAGGCGGCATGGCGCGCCGCCTCGTCGGCCTCGCCAACGTCATCGTCGGGCTGGTCCGCGTGCGCGGCGGCCTTTCCGCCGTCAATATCATCGCCACCACGTTCCTGTCGGGCATTTCCGGCTCGTCCGTCGCCGACACCTCGGCGATCGGTTCGGTGCTGATCCCGCAGATGGAGCGCGTCGGCTATCCGCGCGTCTTCGCCACCAACGTGACGATCAGCGGCTCACTGCAAGCGATCCTGGTGCCGCCGAGCCACAACGCGGTCATCTATTCGCTGGCGACCGGCGGCACGATCTCGATCATCAGCCTGTTCATGGCCGGCGTGATCCCGGGCCTGCTGCTCGGCTTCTCGCTCATCGTGCTCGTCATCGCCATCGGTTATCGCGACGGCCATCCGAAAGGCGACTCGGTTCCGCTCAAGGAAGCAGTCGGTATTTGCGTTGAGGCGCTGTGGGGCCTCATCACGATCATCATCATCGTCGGCGGCATCCTGCTCGGCGTATTCACCGCCATCGAGGCCGGTGCGGTCGCCTGCGTGTGGGCCTTCTGCGTGACGATGTTCATCTACCGCGACTACCGCTGGCGCGACCTGCCTGAGCTGGTGCACCGCACGCTCAAAACCGTCGCCATGGTGATGACGCTGATCGCGATGGCCTCGAGCTTCGGCTACGTGATGGCGCTGATGCAGATGCCGGCCAAGATCACCGCCTTCTTCCTCTCGGTGTCCGAGAACAAGTACGTGATCCTGATGCTGATCAACTTCATGCTGCTGGTGCTCGGCTGCCTGATGGACATGGCGCCGCTGATCCTGATCTGCACGCCGATTCTCTTGCCGGTGGTGGTCAAGCTCGGCGTCGACCCGGTGCACTTCGGCATGATCATGCTGCTCAACCTCGGCATCGGTCTGCTGACGCCGCCGGTCGGTTCGGTGCTGTTTGTCGGCTGCGCCGTCGGCAAGGTGAAGCTGGAAGACGTCATGCGCGGCATCTGGCCGTTCTACGGCGTGATGTTCGTGGTGCTGATGCTGGTGACGTTCATCCCGGCGCTGTCGCTGTGGCTGCCGAAGGCGATCGGAGCCTACTGAGCCACCGATGCCTCGCACGGCCGGCCTGCGATGGGGCCGGCCGGCCATGCGAGGACGCAAGGGCACGCAACAACGCCGGCCGCGCGGAACTGCGCCGCGGCGAATAGTCCTCATATTTCGGAAGGGTTCGGGCCGTCCCGGAGGCCCGGAATTTTGGTTGCGGGGACAGGATTTGAACCTGTGACCTTCAGGTTATGAGCCTGACGAGCTACCGGGCTGCTCCACCCCGCGCCAAAATACGAAGGCGGGGACACGAAACCCCGCCGGTCGCGAGGGCTATCTAGCAACCGGGGGCGCGGAATGGAAGGTGCCGGAGGCATCTTTTTCATGACACTGTCATGAAACCGCGGGAGAAAACGGCCATGGCGGGGGTGAACGGCGGCACGGGCGCTGGTTTCGGCGGGCATCTCGCCGGCGCCGGCCGCGCCATGCTCGCGATCGCCCGGGATGCGCTCGAGAACCCGGCGCTCAGCGACGCCGAACGCGTGCATGCGCTGCGCAGGGCGTTCAAACGCTGGCGGGCCTTCCTGCGGCTGATTGCAGGGTCAATCGGCGCGCCGGCGGAGGAAATGCGGACCGGGGCGCGCAGCTTGATGCGCGGCCTTTCAGGCGCGCGCGACGCGCAAGGCGCGCTGGACGCGATCGATGACCTGGCGAAGCACGCACCGACGCTGTCGCCGCGAACGCTTGGCACGATCCGCGACCGGCTCATTGTCTCCCGCGCCGCGGCCGAAAGCGCCTGTCTGACGCCAGCGACGCGTGACGCCATCGCCGCTTATATCGGCGAGGCGACGCAGGCGATCGAGGCCTGGCCGCTCGCGGAGATCGGATTCGGGGCGATCGCCGACGCGCTTTCGGTGACGTTCGGCCGCGCGCGCGGTCTCAACCCGGACGACTGGAGCGGCGTCGATGCCGCGCATTTGCACGAGCTGCGCCGCCGGGTCGTCGAGCACCGCCACCAGATGGAGCTGATCGAGCCGTTGTGGCCGCGCGTCACCAAGGCCTGGGCCGAAGAGGCGCAGCGCCTGCGCAACCGGCTCGGCGCCTGTCAGGATCTGAGCGTGCTCACTGCCTTCATCGCGCCGCATGCGCCCCTGGCACGGTGGCGCTCGCGGCTGACGCCGGCGATCGCCGTGCGGCGCCAAACGCATCTCACCAGGGCGTCGCGGCTCGCCGGGCGCCTGTTCGCCGAGAAGCCGAAGGCTTTCCGCAAGCGGATCGCCGCGCTGTGGACGGCGCGCAAGCGCCGCAAGGCACCCGTCAAACGCAAATAGCGGGCAGGTGGTCCCTGCCCGCTATCCGCATGACGTGACGCGAAGGTCTAGGCGACCAGCGGCTTGAGCGCGGGATGCTCGCGCACGAAGGTCAGGTTCTCCGCCCAAGCGTCGAGACCGAATACGTGTCCGGCCTTCTTGGCGATCAGGTAGGTGAGAACGCCGGCATAGACGAGATGGTAGTCGACGACGAAATTGTTGGTGTTCTCGATGAACGGCCAGTCCATGTGCGCGAACCAGTAGACGATCATGAGCAGGACGCCGAAGGCGGCCGACACGCGCACCATCAGGCCGAACAGCAACGACAGGCCGATCGCCAGATGGCCGTACTCGACCAGGAACGTCGTCACCGGTGCCATCGCCGGCGTCGTGAACACGGCGAAGGCGTCGTGCCAGGTTTTGGTGTGTTGCAGGAAGCCGACGA
>DASTGR010000006.1:0-6674 GCA_035718885.1 Pseudolabrys sp.
TCCGCGGCGATGTTGCCGCCGGCGCCCGTGCGGCTTTCGACGATGACCTGCTGGCCGAGGCGCGGGCCGACCTGCTCGGCGGCGATGCGCGTGAGCACGTCGGTCGGGCCGCCGGCGGCGAAGGGCACGATCATGTGCGGCGGGCGCGAGGGATAGTCGTCGGCGCGGGCGCTCAGCGCGAAGGGCGCGCCGAGCGCGGCGCCGAGCACGCTGCGGCGCGACCAGCGCGATCCGAACGACGAGTTGTCCTGCTGCGTCATCGCGTGCTCCCCGTTGCCTAACGTCAGGCGCAGTGTCACCGCTTGTGCGCGAAAGTAAAGCACCGGCGGACAGGCTCATCGCTTTTGCCATCGAGGCAGAAGGCAGCGAGCGCCTCGGCCTCGCTTTGGCCGAGCGCCCGGTCCGTGTAGCGGTGAAATTTGGCCAGCACCGCGTCGCGCTGCATCGGCATTGTCGCGTCGCCCGCGACGGTGTCGACGGTCTCGGAGATCGCGCGGTCGCCGAGGTCGAGCGTCAGCGTTGCGCCGCGATGCGTCCGCCCGGACTCCGTCTCGATTGCAACACGGCGCTCGATGCCAACGATGGTTGCATCGCCGAGATCGGCATAGGCTTCCGGCGCGAGATCGCCGAGTACGAGCGCGGCGGCGACCGCATAGGAGAGGCTGAACTGGGCCTGGATCGGTGTCTTCGGCGCGCGATTGCCGCAATACTGAACCGCCTCGCCATAAGTGCGCAGCGTGACGCCGCGGACCTTGTCGAGCGCGAAGCCGGACCGCGCACGCAGCGTCAGCGCGGCGGCGACGGCGTAGTGCGTGTGCCGCACGCCGGCGTATGGCTTGAGATAGCCGTCGAGCAGCGTCCAGTGCCCGGCGGGGGAGGGCGCCGCATCGCCGGTCGTGTGCAGGACGCGGCGGCGGCCTTCCTCGAACGCGCCTCGCGGCATCTCGAAGCCGGCTTCCGCGGCCGACGCGGCCATCAGGCCGAGCAGCACGGCGTGCGCAGCGTAGGTGTTGCGCACGACCGAGCCGGCGGTGATCGGCAGATAAAGACTCGCCGGAATCTGGCAGGCGGCCGCTTCGATCGCCGCCTGCATCGGTCCGCCGGTCAGGCGCGCGGCGGCCGCGGCGACGCCGAGCGAATGCCAGCTGCCGTCGACGTGCCAGCCCGGCGGAATGCGCCAGGCTTCGCCGGCGCGCGCGCCGATCTCGTAGCCGGCCGCAATGGCCATGAGCACGTCGGCAAGACGCAGGTCTCGTTCCGCCGCGAGCGCGAGCACAGCCGGCACCACGGGCAGGCCCGGACGTCCATGCGCGGCGGCATTGCCTTCGCAGGCCTCGTCCCAGCAGGCGGCGCTGGCGCCGAGCGCGCCGGCGCCGGCAGCGCCGAGGGCAATGCCGGACGAGGGCCACGTCAGCGCGCCGGCAAAGGCAAGCCGCAAGGCTTGGCCGAAACGCTGCACGTCGTCGTGCTGAAGCCCCGCGATCAGGCAGCCGAGCGTGTCGAGCATCAAAAGCCGCGCCTTGGCCTCGACCTGCGCCGGCAGCGTGTCGCATGCCGCGAGCCAGGCGACCGCGTCCGCGAGACTTGCCTTGGTGTCCGTATCGCTCATCGGAGGCGGACTATAGAGGATCGCCCGCTCCGGTCGATGCGCTATATTGAGCGCGTCGCATGTTCGGGGGAGCCATGCTCGCAATCCGCATCGCCAAGGCCGTGGCCGTCGCCGCCATCGCGCTGTTCGCTACACTCGTCGCCTTCGGCAACATCACCGACTACGGGACCAACCTTGTCTTCGTGCAGCACGTGCTGGCGATGGACAGCATCTTCCCGAATTCCACCATCACGTACCGCGCGATCACGAGCCCGGCGCTCCAGCACTTTGGTTACGCCATGATCATCACTGCGGAGGTGCTCACGGCGATCCTGTGCTGGATCGGTGCGGCCGCGATGGTACGCAAACTGTCGGCGGCTGCGGTTTCGTTCAACCGCGCAAAAGCCTACGCCATCGCCGGACTGACGCTCGGCTTCCTGCTCTGGCAGGTCGGCTTCATGACGATCGGCGGCGAATGGTTCGGCATGTGGCAGTCGCAGCAGTGGAACGGCGTGCCGAGCGCGTTCCGTTTCGTCATGGTCATCGCCGTGGTGATGGTGTTCGTCGCGATGCGCGACGACGAATGCGCCGGCTGACGGTTTGCGATACGGCCGCGGCGCGCTACAACAGCCCGATGCCGCTGTTCACGCTCGACGAGCTCGAAGCCGCCACAACTGTCGTGCGCACTCTGGTGCCACCGACGCCGGCCTATGCATGGCCGCTGCTCGCGCGCCGCGCCGGTTGCGAGGTCGTGGTGAAGCACGAAAACCATACGCCGACCGGATCGTTCAAGGCGCGCGGCGGGCTGGTCTACGGCGAGGCGCTCCGGCGCGGCGCTGAGCTGCCGCGGGGCCTCGTCACCGCGACGCGCGGCAACCACGGACAGTCGGTGGCAATCGCGGCGCGGCGGCTCGGCCTGCCGGCCGTCATCGTCGTGCCCGAAGGCAATTCGGCCGAAAAGAACGCCGCGATGGAGGCCTTCGGCGGCGAACTCGTCACGGCGGGCAAGGACTTCGACGCGAGCCGGCTGGTCGCCGCGCAGATCCAGCACAATCGCGGCTATCACTTCGTGCCCTCGTTTCACAAGGAACTGGTCACGGGCGTCGCCACCTATGCGCACGAACTGTTCACCGCAGTCGCCGATCTCGACGTCGTCTATGTGCCGATCGGCATGGGTTCGGGCATTTGCGGCCTGATCAGCGTCCGCGACCTGATGGGGCTGAGGACCGAGATCGTCGGCGTCGTCGCGCAAAACGCACCGGCTTTTGCGCTGTCGATGGAGGCGGGCCGGCCTGTCGCGACCGAGACGGCGCGCACCTTCGCCGACGGCATGGCCTGCCGCGAGCCGCAGCCCGAGCCTTTCGACATCATTGCGAAAGGTGCTGCGCGCGTGGTGAGCGTCAGCGAGGACGAGATCGCGCAAGCCGTGCGCATCCTCTATACCGCCACCCACAACACCGCGGAGGGCGCTGGCGCGGCCGCGTTCGCCGCGCTGATGCAGGAGAGGGCGCGCCTGAAAGGCAAGCGCGCCGGCGTCATCCTGTCCGGCGGCAATATCGACATGCCGGTGTTCGCCACGATTTTGCGCGGCGAGACGCCGTCGGTCTGATCGGCTCGCTCTACTTTGGAGCCAGAGGCTTCAGCCCGGCCTTGGTGATGATCGGCGCGGCCTCTGCCGACGACAGGAAGCGCAGAAGCGCGACCGCGGCCTCCGGCTGCTTCGCCTTCGCAGGCAAAGCGCCGACGAAATAGGTCGGCGGCTGGATCTCGGCCGGCACGGTGCCGACGAAATCGACGCCGGGCGTGTGGATGAGCTCCGCCACCTGCTGAAAGCCGATCTCCGCCTCGCCGCGTGCGATGACCGCCGCGACCGGTTCGCCCGACGGCGGCCCGCGCACTTTACGCAGCTTCTTCGCGACCTCTTCGGCGACGCCGAGTTTCTTGAAGCCGACGGTCGACAGATATGTGCCGCTCGAGCTGTCGGAGACCGCGACGGACTTCGCCGCAAGCAGCGCCTTGCGCAAGCCCTCGGTGGTCGAGATGTCGGGCTTGGGTTGGCCCGAGCGCGCGACCATGCCGATGAAGGATTCGGCCAGGTTGATGCGGCTGCCCGGCTTGGTCATCTGCTTCTGGTCGAGCATGTCGGCGCCGTGGCCGTCCATGATGACGACGTCGGCCTCCTCGCCGCGGGCAAGCCGTGTCGGGATCGCTTCGGGCGAATCGCCGAGCGACGGCCCGCGCGTCGTGACGAGATGATTGCCGGTCGCCTTCTCGTAGGCCGGCCCGAGCTCGGAATAGACATGGAAGAAGCCGGACGAGATCATGACGCGAACGTCTGCGGCCTGTGCGGCGGTGGCTGCAAGGACGAAGGCAATGACGGCGGCGAACTGGACGGCGGATCGTCGCAGCATGGCGCGGCTCCCGGCTGAAGACGGCCGGATGATCCGCTCAATTCGGGTAGCAGTCCAGCGGGGTCGCTAGCTGTGCAGTCCCGGCGCCTCGTGGCCGGTGCGCGCGACGTATTCGGTGTAGCCGCCGCCGTACTGGTGCACGCCCTCGGGCGTCAACTCCAGCACGCGGTTCGACAGCGCGGCGAGGAAGTGCCGGTCGTGCGACACGAACAGCATCGTTCCCTCGTAATCGGAGAGCGCGCCGATCAGCATTTCCTTGGTCGCCATGTCGAGATGGTTGGTCGGCTCGTCGAGCACGAGGAAATTCGGCGGGTCGTACAGCATCAGCGCCATGACGAGCCGCGCCTTCTCGCCGCCCGAGAGTACGCGGCACTTCTTCTCGACGTCGTCGCCCGAGAAGCCGAAGCAGCCGGCGAGCGTGCGCAGCGAGCCCTGGCCGGCCTGCGGAAAGGCGTATTCGAGCTCCTCGAACACGGTGCGCTCGCCGTCGAGCAGGTCCATGGCATGCTGGGCGAAATAGCCCATCTTCACGCTGGCGCCCAACGTCACGCTGCCGTCGTCCGGTTCGGTCGTGCCCGCCACAAGCTTCAGCAAGGTCGATTTGCCGGCGCCGTTGACGCCCATGACGCACCAGCGCTCCTTGCGCCGCACGGTGAAGTCGAGCCCGTCATAGATGCTGCGGCTGCCATAGCCCTTCTGCACGTCTTTCAGGATCGCGACGTCATCGCCCGAGCGCGGCGCCGGCGGAAAATCGAACGTGACCGTCTGGCGCCGCTTGGGCGGTTCGACGCGCTCGATCTTGTCGAGCTTCTTCACGCGGCTCTGCACTTGCGCCGCGTGCGAGGCGCGCGCCTTGAAGCGCTCGATGAACTTGATCTCCTTGGCGAGCATGGCCTGCTGGCGCTCGAACTGCGCCTGCTGCTGCTTTTCGCTGAGCGCGCGCTGCTGCTCGTAGAACTCGTAATTGCCGGAATAGGTGGTGAGCGAGCCGGCGTCGATCTCGACGATCTTGCCGACGATGCGGTTCATGAACTCGCGGTCGTGCGAGGTCATCAAGAGCAGGCCCTCGTATCCTTTGAGGAACTGCTCGAGCCAGATCAGGCTTTCGAGATCGAGATGGTTCGACGGCTCGTCGAGCAGCATGGCGTCCGGCCGCATCAGCAGGATGCGGGCGAGCGCGACGCGCATTTTCCAGCCGCCAGAGAGCTTGCCGACGTCGCCGTCCATCATCTCCGCGCTGAACGAAAGTCCGGCCAGCACCTCGCGCGCGCGCGCGTCGAGCGCATAGCCGTCGAGCTCCTGGAAGCGGTGCTGCACCTCGCCGTAGCGCTCGATGATCGCGTCCATCTCGTCGGCGCGATCCGGATCGGCCATCGCGGTTTCCAGCTCGCGCATCTCGGCGGCGACCTCGCTGACGGGGCCGGCGCCTTCCATCACCTCGGCGACGGCGGAGCGGCCTTCCATCTCGCCGACGTCCTGGCTGAAATAGCCGATGGTGACGCCGCGATCGACCGCGACCTGGCCTTCGTCGGGTGCCTCCTGGCCGGTGATCATGCGGAACAGGGTCGTCTTGCCGGCTCCGTTCGGGCCGACGAGGCCGACCTTCTCACCCCTGTTGAGCGCCGCGGAGGCCTCGACGAAGAGGAGCTGATGGCCGTTCTGTTTGGAGATGGAGTCGAGGCGGATCATTGAGACGGGGCTGGGGGGAGCGAAAAACGAGGGGCGGGGTATAGCAGACTAGAAGCGAATGTCTGCGAAATTCGCGCTGACGGCGACGGCCGTCGGCGGCATAATTTGGCGCCGGACGGCAGGCCCATGAGGGGCAATCCGGGGAGGGACAAGTGCCGACGATTGCTTATTTTCTGGGAATTTCGGTGCGGATGTTCTTTAACGACCACGATCCGCCCCATTTTCATGTAACGTATCAAGGCTTCCGGGCGCGCGTGTCGATTGCCGATGGCGAGGTGATCGATGGTAAAGTGCCGCCAACCGTCGCTCGTATCCTGAAGGAGTGGACGGCGTTGCGGCACGCCGAACTGATGAGAAACTGGATCGCTTGTCGGACCGATGGACAGGTCGAACGCATCGAGGGACTCGACACATGATGATCGATGTTGTCGGCATTCGCAGGCTTGGCGGCTTCAAGCTTGAAGTCGAGTTCTCTGATGGGACCAAGGGCGTTCGCGACTTTTCGTTCATTCGCGACAAGACCGGGCCGATGTCCGATCCGCTGAAAGACCCCGCATTTTTCGCGCGCGTATTCATCGAAGACGGCGCGCTGACGTGGCCGAACGGCTACGACTGGGACCCGATCGCGTTGCATGACGAGATGAAGGACGCTGGCGAATTGCGGTCGGTGGAGAGCGCGGCGGAGTAGACGTCGGCCTCACGCACAGCGAATCACACATCCACCTTCAGCGCGGCGATGAACGCCTCCTGCGGGATGTCGACCTTGCCGAACTGCCGCATCTTCTTCTTGCCCTTCTTCTGCTTGTCGAGCAGCTTGCGCTTGCGCGTGGCGTCGCCGCCGTAGCACTTGGCGGTGACGTCCTTGCGCAGCGCGCGCACGGTCTCGCGGGCGATGATCTTGCCGCCGATGGCGGCCTGGATCGGCACCTGGAACATGTGCGGCGGGATCAGCTCCTTCAGCTTCTCCACCATGCCGCGGCCGCGCG
>DASTGR010000007.1:0-13306 GCA_035718885.1 Pseudolabrys sp.
ATGGCGCCGAGGCGCACCGCGTGAACTGAAGGAGCCGTTCGATGCTGCTCGGCGACGTTCTTGCGCGTTTTGATACGCCATCCTTTGCCGAAGAGACCGTGCTGGCGCTCGGCGATCTCAATCTGCTGGCAGGCATGCGCGTGCGGGCGGAAGCCGAGGGCGAGAGCCTGGGCGAGTTCGCGCGCAACGCCGTGCAGCGCTTCGCGGCGGAGGCAAGCGACGAGGAATGGGTGACCATGATCGGTGCGCTCGCGCGTGCGGAAGATCCCGGCTCAGTCTGCCTCAGGTTCGCCCTGAAAAAAGCCGTCGCGCCTGAGGCGGCCGGGAGCTGACTCCCGGCAGCATTGTCTCAGCCCGGCCGCTTATCTAAGCTGCGTCCGCCTTGGAACGTCGGACGGAGCGATCAGGCGAATGGCCGCGCAAGCACAACCACGAACATTGTTCGACAAGATATGGGCCTCGCACGTCGTCGCCGAACTCAGCGGCGGCGTGTCGCTGCTGGCAATTGACCGTCATCTGATGCACGACCTCGAAGCGGGCGCGATCATCAAACGGATCGCGGACCGCGGGCTCAGGCCGCACAATCCGGAGCTGACCTTCGGTGTGCCCGATCATGCCGTCGCAACCGATCCCCGCCGCCGCGCCAACTCGACGCCGAACAGCGAGCGCCTGCTGCGCGAGATGAAGGAAGGCTCGGACGCTTTCGGCATCACCTATTTCGATCTCGACACCGAGGGGCAGGGCATCGTGCATGTCATCGGCCCGGAGCTCGGCCTGTCCCAGCCTGGAATGACGATCGTCTGCGCCGACAGCCACACCTGCACGCATGGCGGCCTCGGCGCGCTGTCCTTCGGCATCGGCGCGACGGAAGTGGCGCATGTGCTTGCGACGCAGACATTGCGTCAGACCAGACCGAAGACGATGCGCGTCAACTTCAATGGCAAGGTGGCGGCGGGCGTCACGGCCAAGGACCTCATCCTCGCCACCATCGGGAAAATAGGCACCGGGGCGGGGCGCGGCCATGCGGTGGAGTATGCCGGCGATGCGATTCGCGCGATGAGCATCGACGAACGGCTGACCGTCTGCAACCTGTCGATCGAACTCGGCGCCAAGATCGGCATGATCGCGCCGGACGACACTACGTTCGAATTCCTCGCGGGCCGCCGCTATGCGCCTCAGGGCGACATGTTCGAGCGTGCGCTCGGCTGCTGGCGCGGCCTTCCGACCGACGAAGGCGCGCGCTTCGACGTTGAGCACAGCATCGACGTCGACACAGTCGCGCCGCAGGTCACCTGGGGCACCAGCCCTCAGGATGTGATCGCTGTCGATTCACGTATCCCGGATCCGTCCCGCGAGTCCGACCCGCAGCGCCGCAAGGCGATGGAGGCCGCCCTCGCTTACATGGGCCTGGCGCCCGGCGCGGCGATCGAGGGAACCCCGATCGACTGGGTGTTCATCGGCTCCTGCACCAATGGCCGGCTTTCGGACATCCGCGAGGCCGCGCGCATCGTTGCCGGGCGCAAGATCGCGCCGAATGTCCGCGCCTGGGTCGTGCCCGGGTCGGAGGCCACGCAACGCGCCGCCGAGCGCGAAGGGCTGGACAAGGTTTTCCTCAGCGCCGGCTTCGAATGGCGGAAATCAGGCTGTTCGATGTGTGCCGGCGTCAACGGCGACATCATCGCGCCGGGCCAGCGCTCGGTGTCGACCACCAATCGCAACTTTGTTGGCCGGCAGGGTCCGAACGCCCGCACCCATTTGGCCAGTCCGGCCATGGCGGCCGCGGCGGCCCTGTCAGGCTGCATCGCCGACGCGCGCAAGATCGGGTGACCTGATGGAGAAGTTCACGCAGCTCAGCGCCTTGGCCGCCCCCTTGATGCGGCCGAATATCGACACGGACGCCATTATTCCGGTCAAAAGGCTGATCGGCTATCAGCGCCACGAACTTGGCGCGTTTGCACTTGAACCTTACCGCTTTCGCGCCGACGGCTCGGAAAACCCCGACTTCGTGCTCAACCAGCCACGTTATCGCGGCGCGAAAATCCTGGTCACGGCGGAGAACTTCGGCTGCGGCTCGTCGCGGGAGTCGGCGGTGTGGGCGCTGATGGCCTACGGCTTCCGCTGCGTCATCGCGCCGGGCTTCGGCGACATTTTCACCAATAACGCCTTCCAGAACGGCCTCCTGCTGATCCGGTTGCCGCGCGAGGAGGTCGACCGGATCGCCGAGGAACTGGGCGGCGCGCCGTCGCCGGCCATGGCGATCGATCTGCAATCCTGCACCATTACGACGCCGGCCGGGCGGCAGCTCGAGTTCCAGATCGACGGCGAAAGGCGGCAGGCCCTGCTCGAGGGGCGGGACGAGATCGCCATGACCCTGCTGCGCGACGCCGATATCGCCGCGTTCCAGAGTCATGACCGCGTGGCACGTCCCTGGATCTACCAGACGGTCCCCGCCGCCTAACCCCAGCCAGCATCGGCCGAACAGGCGCAGACGCGGTTGTCGCGACCGCCGTCGCAACCTGCTGCGTCAGATTCACGTTGACCGATCGCACTTGTCCGTACAAATTTTGCTGGCGGGCGGACGAGCAGGGAACGGATCATTGAGCGGCGATCTCCAGACCAACTACAGCGGCGTCTATGAGAACCGGCTCGGCTTCGGCAAGCGGCCGGCACTGATCCTGGTCGACTTCGTGCAGGCCTATTTCGAGCCGTCCTGCGATCTATACGCTGGCGTCGATGCGGCGCTCGCCTCGGCGATCCGCGTGCGCGACGCCGCCCGCGAAAACGGCGTGCCGGTGATCTACACCAATGTCGTCTACCAGAAACATGCACTGAACGGCGGCCGCTTCTACCAGAAGGCCAAGCCGTTGCGGCACTTCCTCGAAGGCAGTCCGATGGGGGCGTGGCCGGCGGGGCTTAACGTGCGCGACGACGAACTCGTCGTGTCCAAGCAATATCCGAGCGCTTTTTTCGGCACCTCGCTCGCGCCGACGCTGACCACATGGGGCATCGACACGCTTCTCATCACGGGCCTTACCACCAGCGGCTGCGTTCGGGCGACGTGTCTCGACGCCTGCTGTCACGGGTTTATCCCGATCGTCGTGCGCGAGGCCTGCGGCGACCGGCATCAGGCCCCGCACGAAGCCAACCTGTTCGACATGAACGCAAAGTATGCTGACGTCGTCGGCGAGAACGAAGCCATCGGCTATGTCGCAAGTGCAAAGAATGCATGAGCATCGACGCAAGTGGGGCGCACAACCGCGAGTGCAAAAGCACCGCATCAAAGGGGAAACACAATGATCAATAGAAGAATTCTGCTCGCCGCACTGGCCGCTACGTCCCTGTGTTCGTTTTCTGCTCGCGCCGCGACCGACTGGCCAACGCGGCAAGTGACGATCATGGTTCCGACCGGGGCCGGCGGCAACACAGACATGATGGCGCGGCTCGCTGCGAAGCATCTGGCGGAGAAGTTCGGCCAGCCCTTCGTGGTCGAGAACAGGCCGGGCGCCGGCGGCGCCCTGGCGAGCGGTGCGGTCGTTCATGCCGCGCCCGACGGCTACACGATCATGTTCACGCCGAACTCGATGATCCTGCTGACGCCGCTCGTGCAGAAGATGAGCTTCGATCCGGACAAGGAGTTGAAGCCGGTCACCAATGTCGGCACCGGTTCGCAGGTCGTGGCCGTCAAGCGCAGCCTCGGCGTCAACACCATCGCCGAATTCATCGCCTACGCCAAGGCGCACCCCGGCAAGCTCAACTTCGCCGCCGCCGGCACGCACAACATCAGCGACCTCGCGCCGCTGCTGCTGTTCAAGCAGACCGGCGTCAATGTCGTAATGGTGCCGTCGCGCGGCGAGCCGCAGGCGATCACCGACCTGAAGGCCGGTAACGTCGATTTCTATTTCGGCAACACGTCGGTACTGCTGGCGCAGAAAGACGATCCCGCACTCAAGCTGATCGCCGTGGGGACGGCCAAGCGTGTCCCGGCGGCGCCCGACATCCCGACCGTCGGCGAGACCGTTCCCGGCTTCTCGTTCGCTTCGTGGAACGGCTTCATGGTTCCAGCTAAGACGCCAGACGATGTCGTCGACAAGCTGCGCAATGAAGTAGCGGCCTTCGTGAAGACCCCGGAGATGCAGGCGCGCCTTACCAAGCTCGGCATCATTCCCGGCGGCGAGAGCAAGGAGGAGGTCGCAAAGGTGTTCGCGCATGACCGGCAGGCCTTCGCCGACGCGGTGAAAGCAGCCGGCATCCCGAAACCCTGAGTGCCGGTCCGGCCGTCGCGGCCGGATCGAAGGAGCTCATCAATGCGCTATCCGTTCGTGCCAATGCCGCACCGTAAGCCGCTTCGTTGGCCGAACGGAAAGCGCCTCGCGCTGATGCTTACCACCAATTTCGAGTACTGGGATCCGGTCAAGGACAGCAACAAGCCGTATTACCCAGGCGGCCCGGGCATCGTCGGCGGCGATCTCCCGGGTAATGTCTACGACAACCCGAACTACACCTGGCGCGAATACGGCCAGCGGGTCGGCGTCTGGCGCATATTCGACATCTTCGACGAGTTCAAGATTCGCTCGACGGCGACCATGAACGCCAAGATGGCGCTCGAGCGCCGCGCCGTCATCGATGCCGCGCTCGAGCGGAACTGGGAGATCGTCGCGCACAACTGGGTCCAGACCGAGCTCCTCACCGACTATATGTTTGACGAGGCGCAGGAGCGCGAGGTCATCCGCAAGTCGCTCAAGGTCTACAGCGACGTCTGTGGCAAGCCGGCAAAAGGCTGGCTGTCCTGCTCGCTGCGGTCGACGCTCAACACCATCGATCTCATCGCCGAGGAGGGGCTGATCTTCGTCACCGATCTCCTGAACGACGACCAGCCCTACATGGTCGAGACGCGCTCGGGCAGGCCGATGGTCTCGATCCCGTACACGTCGGAAGTCAATGACTTCACCGTGTTCATGCGACAGGGTTTGACCGTCGATGACGCCTTTAAGGTGTTCAAGGAGCAGTTCGACTGGCTGTACCGCGAAGGCGAGAAGAGCGGCCGCATGATGAACGTCGGCCTGCATCCCCACGTCATCGGCCAGCCGTTCCGCATCCGCGCGCTGCGCGATTTCGTCGCCTATGCGAAACAGTTCGACGACGTCTGGTTTGCTACCCGCGAGGAGATCGCGGAGTGGTACATGCAGAACCACAAGAGTCACATCGGCTGATGACGACGATCGCCGCCGATGTGACTATCCCTGGATCGTCACTCGGCGGAGTAGCGCTGCTCCCGTTCGTAATAGTCGTCGAAGCCGACCAGGGCCTTCAACTCGTCGAAGGTGACCTGGGGTATGCGATCGGCGCCGCCGTTCTTCAGTGCCACGAGCGCGGCCTGCGCCGCCTTGATCGCGGCGCTGAAGACGAGCACCGGATAGGCGGCGATGCGGTAGCCGATCTTTTCCAGTTGCTCCGGCGGCAGGATCGGAGTCTTGCCGCCGCCGACCATGTTGGCCATTTTGGGCTCGTTGAAGCCTGCGCAGAAGGCGCGCATCTCGTCGACGCTCTCGGGCGCTTCGAGGAAGAGGATGTCGGCACCTTCCTCAGCGAAGATGGAGCAGCGCTCCATAGCGTCGTCGAAGCCGTGCACCGCACGCGAATCGGTTCGGGCGAGGATGAGGATGTCATTATCGCCTTCGTGCGCGGCATCGACCGCGGCGCGGATGCGCATGCGCGCCTCGGCCTTGGAGATGACCTGCTTGCCCTTGGTGTGACCGCACCGTTTCGGCGAGACCTGGTCTTCGATCATGATCGCGGCCGCCCCGGCGCGCGCATATTCGCGGACGGTCCGCTGCGCGTTGAGTGCATTGCCGTAGCCGGTGTCGCCGTCGCCGATCACCAACAGTTCAGGCGCCGCCTGGCAGATCAGCCGCAATTGGTCGACCATCTCGCCAAACGAGATCAGTCCGGTATCTGGCATTGCCATCTTGGAGCCGGACACGGAGAAGCCGCTCATCAAGGTCAGGCCGTAGCCGGCCTGCGAGATCATGCGAGCCGAGATCGCATCCCATGCGCACGGCATGCGGATGATCGAATTGGTGGCGAGAAGAGCGCGCAACTTCTGCGCTTGCTGGCTCATGATCCGTCCTCCGAGTTTCGTCTCGTTGTTTATCGCATGCCTGCGCGCGGACACAACATCCCCGACTGCGAACAGTGTTCGCCGCAGTGCGCCATGAATCCATACTTACCAATAGACACGATGTTCGGCTGTATTCATGATGGGGTCGCCGGCCGGACAATTCACACAACAACATCGTAATGGTGGCCGCTCCAAGGGAGGATGTCATGTCAATTCTGAAGAGGCTTCTGCTGGTTGCCGCCGTCGTAATGGTGGCGCCCCTCGCCGCGAGGGCCGAGCAGGTCACGGTAACCCATTGGGGCGTTCTGCTATACGGTACGCCGTACGCCGTCGCGATCGACAAAGGCTATTACAAGGAAGCCGGCCTCGACATTGACGGTGTGATAACCTCGCACGGCGGCGGCACGACGATGCGCAACGTCATGGCCTCGAGCTTGCCCTATGGCGAAGTTGCGCTCTCGGCGGCGATTGCCGCGATGAAGCAGGGCATCCAGCTGAAGATCATTCACACCGGCGTGCGCACGGCAGGCGAAATTCTGTGGGCGACCGCGGCCGACAGCGACATCAAGTCGGTCAAGGATCTCGACGGCAAGAAGGTCGCTTTCACCTCGCCGAAGTCTGTCACCGACATGCTGCTGACGATGGTCGCCGACAAGCATCATATCAAGATGCAGACAGTGGCGGCGGGCGGCATCGGCGCCGGCCTCACGATGGTCGAGCAAAAGGCGGTCGTCGCCGCGCCCGTGATGGATCCGATTTGGCCGAAGGTGCAGGGCAAGCTGAAGCCCGTCTTCTTCGTCAAGGACGAGTTGCCCGCCATGGTGCAGTCGGTTGGTGTCACGACCGTCGAGTATGCCAAGGATCACGGCGACAAGCTGCGCAAGCTGGTGCAGGCCCGCAAGAAGGCCGTGCAGTTCGTCTATGCGCATCCGGAGGAGACGGCGCAGATCGTGGCGAAGCGTTACAATGCCGACGAGAAGATCATTCTCGCCTCGATCAAGAACCTGATCGCCATCAAATATTGGAGCGAAGGCGAGTTCGAATACGACGCCATGGACAACATGGTGAAGGGCTTGCAGATCGTCGGCGAAGTCGACGGCAAGGTCGACTGGAGCAAGGTGGTCGACAAGAGCTTCCTCCAGTGACGGCTGCGTTTTGCAGCGACGCCGTCGCCGCTCTTGGCGACGGCGGTATACCCGTGCATGCGCGCATGCGCGGTGTGACGCGGATCTATGGCGATCCGGCGGGCGGCGTTCGCGCGCTCGCCGAGATCGATCTCGACCTGCGCCGTGGCGAATTCTATTCGGTCATCGGTCCGTCAGGGTGCGGCAAGTCGACTTTGCTCGATGTGCTGGCCGGCCTGTCGCGGCCGACCACCGGCACGGTCGAATTCGAGGGCAGGGTGCTCGACGGCGTGCCGGACGGCATCGGCGTCGTCTTCCAGGAGGACGCCTCCTTCGCCTGGCTCACGGTGTCCGACAACATCGCCTTCGGCTTGCGGCGCGCCGGCGTCGATCCGGCCGACGTGGCGCGGCGTCTCGATTATGCCCTGCGACTGATGGGTCTCGTCGACTTCGCCAAATCCTATCCGGCTCAATTGTCCGGCGGTATGCGCCAGCGCGTCTGCATCGCGCGCACGCTGGTCATGCAGCCGCGCATGATCCTGCTGGACGAGCCGTTCGGTGCGCTGGATGCGCAGACGCGCCTCATCATGGGCGACGAATTGCTCAAGGTCTGGCGCGAGACCGGTGCGACGGTGCTGTTGATCACGCACGCGCTCGACGAAGCCGCGATGCTGTCCGACCGCATCGGCATCATGTCGGCGCGGCCCGGCCGCATCATCGAGGAGGTCGTGACGCATTGGCCGCGCGAGCGTGATTCCCGCATCGCGGCGGAGCATTCGTTCGGCGACGTCACCACGCGCCTGTGGTCGGTGCTGCGAGAGGAGTCGCTTAAATCGGTAAGGCAGGGCGGGGGCGTATGAGCCGCGTCAGCGCCCTGCGGCTGCTTGTCGTGGGCGGCTTCGTCGTCGCACTGGAAGTGCTGTGCCGGACGGGAATCATCAGCAAGCTGGTGCTGATCGCGCCGTCGGACATGGCGATCCATCTGTTCCGCATTCTGACGTCGCGCAAGGCCGACGCCGACATTCTCGAATCGCTGACCAATGTCGTCATCGCGGTGCTTCTGTCCGTTATCGGCGGCTTCGCCGTCGGGGCCGCGATCCATTCTTTTCCGCGGCTGCGGCGCGCCATCGATCCGTTCCTGGCGAGCTACTACGCCCTGCCGTTCTTCGCTTTCTATCCCCTGTTCATCGTGCTGTT
Source organism: Pseudolabrys sp. (assembly GCA_035718885.1). Taxonomy (GTDB): domain Bacteria; phylum Pseudomonadota; class Alphaproteobacteria; order Rhizobiales; family Xanthobacteraceae; genus Pseudolabrys. The sequence goes on from DASTGR010000007.1 coordinate 8,440, forward strand.
CGGGCTCGGCCGCGGCGCTATCGTGGCGATCGGCGTGTTGTTCGGCATCGTCGCCATGATCATCTCGACGCTGACCGCCTTCGATCGCATCCCGCGCGTGTTGGTGCGAACCGCTTCGGTCTATCGCATGGGACCGATCGAGGCGGCGCTGCGCGTCAAGCTGCCGAGCGCGATCCCGTATCTGTTCACCGGCTTCAAACTCGCCATTGCCTACGCCTTCATCGGCGTCATTGCTGCCGAATTCATCATGGCGACGTCGGGGCTCGGCTACTCGATCTCCTATGCCTTCAATAATTTCGACAACGGCACGATGTACGGGTTGATGCTGTTCGTGATCGTGTTCGTGACCGCGATCAACGCGATCTTTCACATTATGGAGCGACGGCTATTGCGACGGTGGGGGCGCTGACATGAAACGCGTTCTCGATCTCGCGTTGCTGGTCGCCGCGGGCCTCCTCGCCTGGGAAGCGATGCACCTGGCTGCGCCCTTCGCGCTGACATCGCCGGCCGAGAGTTTCGCCAAGGCCTGGAGCATGGTGCTGAGCCCCGTCTTCTGGCCGCACGCCGCGGAGACGGCCAAGGCTTTCGCCTATGCGCTTCTGCTCGCGGTCGGCGGCGGACTGGCGCTCGGCCTCTCGCTCGGGCTCAACCGCACCAGCGCCGAGGTGGCCGAGCCGATCATGATTTCGGCCTACAGCCTGCCCAAGGTGACGCTTTACCCCGTCATACTGCTGATATTCGGGCTGGGCATTTCAGCCAAGATCGCGTTTGGCACAATCCACGGCATCATCCCCGTCGCGATCTTCGCGATGAACGCCGTGCGAAATCTGGCGCCGGTGCACCTCAAGACCGCACGTGTGTTGAAGTTGACGCGCTGGCAGACCCTCGCGACCGTCGTCGTGCCGGGCGCATTGCCGGAGATCGTCTCCGGCCTGCGCATCGGCTTCTCGGTGACGCTGCTCGGCGTGCTGATCGGGGAGATGTTCGCCTCGCAGCGCGGCGTCGGCTACGTGATCATGGCGGCGATCGGTCTCCACGACGTGCCGACCATCATGGCTTCAATCGTCCTGCTGGGCATCGTTGCGGTGTCGGCGAGCGCCTTTCTGCTCTGGCTCGACCACCGCCTGCATCACCGCGCGTCGTAAGGGTGCGCGCGATCATGGCATATAGGCTCCGCCGTTGACCCAAAGCGTCTGACCGGTCATGTAGCGGCTGTCCGGCCCGAGCAGAAACAGCACCGGTCCGACAATGTCGTCGGGTACGGCAATTCGCTTGAGCGGGATCATCGCGCTATAGGCGTCGATGTCGAGCGACGGCGCGCCGTTCTCGTCGGAACGGCCGGTGCCGCCGCGCAGGAAGGCGGTGTCCACCGCGCCGGGCCCCACGGCGTTGACCCGCACACGCGGCGCGTGCTCGAGCGCCAGGGTCTTGGTCAGTGCGATCATCGCGGCCTTTGCTGCCGCATAGGGCCCGTAGCTTGGGCGGACGAAGGCGCCAAGGCCGGAAGCGATATTGACGAGGCTTGGCTCGTCACCCTTTTCGAGCAGCGCCAACGCCGCCCTGCAGGCGAGGAACGTGGTGCGCAGGTTCCCTTCGATCGTGATGTCAAACTCCTGCGCCGAGGTCTCGGCGAGGGCGTGCTTCTCGATCAGGAAGCCGGCCGCGTTGACGAAGCCGTCAAGCACGCCCCAACGCGATGCTACTGCGGCAAAAGCGCGGCCGACGGACGCCTCGTCGGCGCCGTCGACATCGATCGCGAACGTGGCAGCCGGCGGCGGATGGCGCGCCAACGCCGCCTTCAGGTCCATGACGGCGACATCGTAACCGGCATCGAGCGCGCCGGCGACGAGGCTGCGGCCAATGCCGCCGCAGCCTCCCAGGATGCAGAGCCGCCGCTTGCTCACGGCCGGCTTACTGGCACGGATCGGCGGGCCAAGAGTCGAACAGGTTCCACTTCAGGTCCTTGATCTCGATGACGAAGCCAGGAAGGCTCGCGTCGTGATTGGAATTGAAGCAGGTGTTCTCGCCGGTGACTCCGGTGAAGCGAATGTCCTTCATCGCATCGCGGATCGCGGTGCGCTCTTGCGCCAGCTTCGCCGGATCGCCGGTTACATTGGCCTTCTCCATCGCCGCCTTGAGCAGATAGACGATGTCGTAGGGCTGCGCGTCGCTATGATGTGGGATCTTTTTGGAGGTCAGGCCACGCTTCATGTTCTCGTCGTGGTATTTCTTGGTGAAGGCGCGGGTCGCGTCGTTGCGGTCCCACCAGAAGCCGGCGACGATGAGCATGCCGTCGGCGTCGCGACCGAACAGATCGACCGAGTTCGGGTCGGCAAAGATCTGCGAGCCGATAACGCGGCCCTTGAAGCCCTGGCGACGCAGCTCCTTGATCACCTTGCCGGCTCCATCGGGAGTTGCGGCGAGCGCTATGACGTCCGGCTTGCGCTCCAGCGCCTGAGTCACCTGCGGCGCGACGTCGAACGCCTTGAGCGGGAACGCGATCGGGTCGCCGAACGCCACATTGTTGGCCTTCAGGATAGCCGGATAAAACTGCGTGCCAGAGATGTTGGAGACGCGCTCATCCGACGCGTACATGATCTCGGCCTTGGCGTGCGGGATGCCCTTCTTGTCCAGCGTCTTGATCAGGCGCGTGAACTGCTTGCCCTCGTCCGAGACCAGGCGATAGACGTAAGTGTAGCCCTTGGTGAGGCCGGGGGTCGACGCCGAGGTCGGCAGTTCGAGGATGCCGAGACGTTCGCCGATCGGAAGCGTGACGGCGGTCTCGCCGGACGAGAACGGGCCGATGATGGCGAGTGCCTTGTCGTCCTGCGCGAACTTCTGCACCGACACAGCGGCCTGCTTGGGATCGGTGCCCGTGTCGAACTTGATCAGCTTGATCTGCTTGCCACCAATACCGCCCTTGGCGTTGATCTCCTGGACCGCGATGTCGACCGCGGTCTCGGTCGCTTCGCCGACCGTCTTGAGCACGCCCGATTTGACCATGCTCAGGCCGATGACGACCTCGGCCGCGCCGGCCGGCGCTGCCGAGATGGCGAAGGCTGCGGCCGCCGCCAGCACTACTGTCCTTTTCATTTTCCGTTCTCCCCTCAGTGGTTGACGTCAATGGCCGCCGAGATAGGCGGCCGCCAATCTTTCGTCGTCGCGGAGCACGTCCGCCGCGCCTTCGAGCGCAACGCGCCCGAGCTCCATGACCAGCCCGCGCGAGGCGACTTCGAGCGCCATATGTGTGTTCTGCTCGACCAACAGGATGGCGAGGCCATCTTTGCGAAGGTTGGCGATCAGTTCGAATAGGCGCTCGACCAGAAGCGGTGACAGGCCGAGCGACGGCTCGTCGAGCATCATCAGTTTCGGCCTTGCCAGAAGCGCGCGGCCGATCGCCAGCATTTGCTGCTCGCCGCCGGACAGGACCGAGGCCGGCATCTTGCGGCGCGCGGCGAGGTTCGGAAACCGGTCGTAGATTGCATCGATGTCCTGCTGCACCCTCGCATCGCCGCGGCAGTAGGCGCCCATTTGCAGGTTCTCGTGCACGGTGAGGCCAATGACGATCTGCCGGCCTTCCGGCACCAATACGAGATTGCGACGCAGCCGCTCCGGCGGCGTGAGCCGGGTGACATCCTCCCCGGCGAAACGGATTGCGCCGCCGGCGCAGGGCGTGAGTCCCTGGATCGCGCGCAGGAGCGAAGACTTTCCCGCGCCGTTCGAACCGAGAACGGTGACGAGTTCGTCGGCGCCGACCGTCAGATTGAGCCCTTTGACCGCATGGTTGCGCCCATAGCGCACGTCGAGGTTGGCCACCTCAAGCAGCATGGCCGCCTCCCTTCGCGCCGATCCGGCGGCTGCCGAGATAGGCCTCGCGCACCTGCGCGTCGTCCTGCACGCCCGAGGTCGGCCCCTCGTAGATCAGGCGACCAAAATTCAGGACAACGGTGCGGTCGCAGAGATCATGAACGAACGACATGTCGTGCTCGACGACGAGCAGCGTTAGCCCTTCCCACGCAACGGATTTGAGGAAGGCGGAGAGCTCCGCGGTTTCGCGCGGGTTGAGTCCGGCGGCTGGCTCGTCAAGCATAAGCAGCCGCGGGCGGCTCATGAGCGCGCGCACCACCTCAATCTTCTTGCGCAGGCCGTAGGGCAGGCCGCTCACCGGCGCGTCTGGGTCGACGTCGATGCCGGCGCGCCGCATGCTGTCCTCGGCTTGCGCACGCCAGCGTCCCTTGCGCTGCCATGCAACCGGGCTGAGCAGCGAGCGGACGTCGGAGGCCTGCGTATGCTGGCCAAGCATGATGTTCTCGACGACCGAGAGATGCGGCATCAAGCGGATATTCTGGAACGAACGCGAGAGGCCGGCCTGGACGCGCTTGCGCGGCGGAAGATCGTGGATCGGCCGGCCGTCGAGCAGGATGCGGCCGGCGTCGATTTTGTAGACCCCTGAGACGAGGTTGAAGAGGGTCGTCTTGCCGGCGCCGTTGGGGCCGATCAGGGCCGTACGTGCGCCGACCGGCACCTCGAAGCGGATGTCCTGTGTCACGGCAAGGCCGCCGAAGCGCTTGGTCACGCCGTCGAGCGCCAGCGCGGGGTCAACTGCCACTTGCGCCTCCCCGAAACGACAGGCGGCGGACAAGGCCGCGCGTGACGATACCTTCCGGGCGAAGCGCCATCATGACGACGATGACGATGCCGAAAATCAGGTAACGCGCCGATCCGCCGATCCGGAATAACTCGGGCAGGAGTGTAAAGAAAAGCGTTCCGGCAAGCGGCCCCCACGCCGTCTGCGTGCCGCCGATCAGCACGTAGAGGAGGACGAAGATCGACAGCAGCGCGTTGAAATACTGCGCTTCGACGAAGC
>DASTGR010000008.1:0-7584 GCA_035718885.1 Pseudolabrys sp.
AGCAGAAATCGTTGCGCCGCTAACTTCAAAACTGAAAGACAAAGGGAGAAACCACATGGCTAAATTCATCATCGAACCGCACTTCCGCCTCCAGGAGTGGATCGCCGAAGAAAAGGGCTATTTCCGCGCCGAAGGCCTCGACTACGAATTCCGCGAGCTGATGCGGTCGACCGCCGGCAAGATCCACGACAAGGGCGACAAGGTCGGCGCCTACCAGTCGTTCGAGGAAGGCCGCAAGTCGAACGTGTCCTGCGCCTGCCACTGGACGGTGAACGTCGCCGCCTCGAACGGTCACGGCAAGATGTACAGCGACATCTATTCGGTGGCGCCGGCCGGCATCTTCGTCGCGCCGGATTCCCCGATCAAGGATCCGTCGCAGCTCGCCGGCGTGCCGGTGTCGGTCGGCTATCAGTCGGGCAGCCACTATTCGACCGTGCAGGCGCTCGAGCAGTATCTCAAGCCGGAAGAGATCAACCTCGTCTATTCCGACGGCATGCTGTTCGCGCGCATGGAGAAGCTGTTCGAAGGAAGCGCACCGGCGGTGCATCTGTTCGGCGGGCCGTATTACTTCGCCGAGCAGCTCGGCTATCGCAAGGTGATCGACTGCACCTTCATGATCTCGACTATGATCCACGGCGATCCCGATCAGGAAGACCTACGCAAGTTCTTCCGCGCGCTGCGCAAGGCGCAACGCGACCTCGACCTGCGGCCGGAGCTCTACACGCACTACTACAAGAACGAGTTCCCGGACCGCTTCCACGCGAAAATGGACACGCGGCGCTGGGGGCCCGGCGAGCGGCTGGTGTTCGAGCCCTACACCAAGGAAGTGTACGAGGAGTCGTTCGAGTGGATCGCCTCGCACGGCATGTTCCCGGAGGGGTCCATGGGCGCCGGCCAGTACGACAAGGCGACCCTGTCGCTGGTGTGAGGGCAAGCGTCGTCCTGAGGAGCCCGCGCGCACGGCGCGCGGGCCTCGAAGGACCTCTGACTCAGAGACCCTTCGAGGCCGTCGCTGCGCGACGGCGCCTCAGGGTGACGGGAAGCGCAGGGGCGGCCCCGGCCTAAACAGTGGGATGCCCAACCATTTGGGCCCCTACAGCCCACCCCGGACGCTATGCCGCGCCGCGAAGAGAGCTTCGCGGCGCTTTTCTTTACGCCCGTCCTCATGCATTCTGTCCCCAACGGACTTTGAAGAAACTGAAGTTTTTCCGGGAGGGACAATCATGAAGCGCATTCTGTTGACCGGCCTCGCCGTGCTGGCGGCGGCCGGACTTTCGACCGCGGCAAGCGCCCAGGGCACCGTCAAGATCGGCGTCATCGCCGCTTATTCCGGCCAGTTCGCCGACACCGCGGCGCAGATCGACAACGGCATCAAGCTGTACATGAAGCAGCACGGCGACACTGTCGCCGGCAAGAAGATCGAAATCATCCGCAAGGACACCGGCGGTCCGAACCCGGACGTCGCAAAGCGCCTCGCCCAGGAATTGGTCGTGCGCGACAAGGTCGACATCCTCGCCGGCTTCACGCTGACGCCGGAAGCGCTCGGCGCCGCCGGCGTCGCCACCGAGGCGAAGAAGCTGCTGGTCGACATGAACGCCGCGACCTCGATCGTCACCGAGAAGTCGCCCTACATCGTGCGCACCTCGGTGACGCTGGCGCAGATCTCCGAGACCGCCGGCACCTGGGCGGCGACCAAGGGCGGCGTGAAGAAGGTCTACACCATGGTCTCCGACTATGGCCCGGGCCTCGACGCCGAAGCCGGCTTCCAGAAAGCATTCAAGGCCGCCGGCGGCGAGATCGTCGGCTCCGTGCGCATGCCGGTGGCGAACCCGGACTTCTCGGCCTTCGTGCAGCGCGCCAAGGACCTGAACCCGGAGGCGATCTTCATCTTCGTGCCCGGCGGCGCGCAGCCGGCGGCGCTCGGCAAGGCCTTCGCCGAACGCGGCATGGACCCGAAGAAGATCAAGATCATCTCGACCGGCGAGGCGGTCGACGAGACCGCGGTGAAGGCGCTCGGCGACCTCTCGATCGGCCGCATCTCGGTCTGGCACTACGACTACAACCTGCCGTCCAAGATGAACAAAGACTTCGTCAAGGCGTTCATGGCCGACAACAAGCGCAATCCCGACTTCTTCGCCGTCGGCGCCTATGACGGCATGCACCTCATCTACGAGGCGCTGAAGAAGACCAAGGGCAAGACCGACGGCGACGCGCTGCTCGCCGCCGCCAAGGGCATGAAGTGGGAAAGCCCGCGCGGGCCGATCTCGATCGATCCCAACACGCGCGACATCGTGCAGAACGTATACGTCCGCCGCGTCGAGAAGCACGGCAATGACTACGTCAACGTCGTGTTCGACACGATCAAGGACGTGAAAGACCCGACGCATAAGTAAGGCGGCCGTCGCTGCCAGTGATGGTGGGGTGACCGCCACGGTCGCCCCACCATGTCATTCCGGGACGGCGCGGAACGCGCCGGACCCGGAATCCAGAAACAGATGGAAGCCTTGCTCGTTTCTGGATTCCGGGTTCGCTCGCTACCGCTCGCGCCCCGGAATGACGACATGAACATCTCGCTTCTCTGACTGAGAGACAGACCGGCTCATCATGCTGCCTCCCGTCTTCGGTGTCCTGTTCGACGGCCTGGCCTACGGCATGCTGCTGTTCGTCTTGTCGGTCGGCCTGTCGGTGACGCTCGGGCTGATGAATTTCGTCAACCTCGCGCACTGCGCCTTCGCCATGCTCGGCGGCTACGTCACCGTGACGCTGACGCAGCAATATCACTGGCCGTTCCTGGCGACGCTGCCGGCGGCCTTCGTCGCCTCGGCCGCGGCCAGCGTCGTGCTCGAGCGCATCCTCTACCGCCGGCTCTACCGTGCCTCCGATCTCGACCAGGTGCTGCTGACCATCGGCATCGCCTTCATCTCGGTCGCCGTCGCCGCCTACATCTACGGCACGCTGCAACAGCCGATCGAGACGCCGGCCTTCCTGCGCGGCGCCGTCGGCGTCATGGGGCTGGCGCTCGGCAAGTACCGGCTCTTCCTCATCGTCGTTGCGCTGCTCGTCACCGGCGGGCTGGTCGCCGCGCTCGACTACACGCGCTTCGGCGCGCAGGTGCGCGCCGCGGTCGACAATCAGCGCATGGCGCGGGGCTTAGGGATCGACGTCGAGCGCACCTTCGCCGCGACCTTCGCGCTCGGCTCCGGGCTCGCCGGCCTCGGCGGCGCGCTCGCCATCGACATTGTCGGCCTCGACCCGAACTTCGCCTTCACCTACCTCGTCTACGTGCTGATCGTCGTTTCGGTCGGCGGCCTGGGCTCCATCGCCGGCTCGTTCGCGGCGGCCTGCCTGATCGGCGTCTCCGACATCGCCGGCAAGTATTACGCGCCCGAGCTCGGCGCCTTCATGATCTACCTCGTGATGGTGCTGGTGCTGATGTGGCGCCCGTCCGGCCTGTTCGGGAAGCGGTGAGATGAGCAGCACCGCGACCACCACTCCGCAGCACTATCTCGAGCGCCAGGGCCGCTGGCATCCGCTCGAGATCGTGTTCTGGCTGGCGACGCTGACGCCCTACTTCCTCTTCCCCGATTATCTCGCGCTGGCGAGCCAGATCGCCGTCGCGGCCCTGTTCGCGATGTCGCTCGACCTGATCCTCGGCTATGCCGGCGTCGTCTCGCTCGGCCACGCCGCCTTCTTCGGCATCGGCGCCTACACCGCCGGCATCTTCTCGAAATATGTCTGGGGTGACGTGTTCTCCGGGCTGATCGTGGCCGGCCTGCTCGCGGCGCTGGTCGGCTGGGCCTCGAGCTTCATCGTCGCCCGCTTCCGGCACCTGACGCTGATCATGATCACGCTCGGCCTCGGCCTCCTTCTCGCGGAAGCCGCCAATCGCGCGCACTGGCTGACCGGCGGCTCCGACGGGCTGCAAGGCATCGCGATCGCGCCGATCTTCGGCGTGTTCGAATTCGATCTCTACGGCAAGACCGCCTATGCCTATTCGCTCGCGGTGCTGTTCGTCATGTTTCTCGGCGCGCGCCGGATCGTGAACTCGCCGTTCGGGCTTTCGCTGCGCGGCATCCGCGAGAACTTCGTGCGCATGCCGGCGATCGGCGCCGACAGCCGCGCGCACATCCGCACCGCCCTGACCATTTCGGCCTTCATGGCGGGCATCGCCGGCGCGGTGATCGCGCAGACGACGCAGACGGTGGCGCTCGAATCGATCGGCTTCCAGCGCTCCGCCGACGTGCTGGTGATGCTGGTGCTCGGCGGCGCCGGGCGGCTCTATGGCGGCCTGATCGGTTCGATCATCTTCATGATCGCACGCGACCAGTTCTCCGGCATCGCGCCGCAATTCTGGTATTTCTGGATCGGCGTGCTGCTTATCGGCGTGGTGATGCTCCTGCCGAACGGCATCCTCGGCGGCCTGTCGGCGCTGTGGTCGCGCTGGAGGAAGCCATGAGCGCGATCGCGCATCAGACACAAGACGCGATCGCGAAAAGCGCGATCGCTTTAGCAACGCGCGGCCTCTCGCGCAGCTTCGGCTCGCTGGCGGTGGCGCGCGACATCACGATCGACCTTCCGGTCGGCGCGCGCTACGCGCTCATCGGCCCGAACGGCGCCGGCAAGACGACGCTGATCAACCTCGTGACCGGCATGCTCAAGCCGGACGCCGGGCAGATCTTGTTGGGGGATGAAGACGTCACCGCGCTCGAGCCGCAGGCGCGCGTCGAGCGCGGGCTCGCCCGCACCTTCCAGATCAACACGCTGTTCGCGGGGCTCAACCCGCTCGAAGCCGTGACGCTCGCCGTCTCCGAGCGCGAAGGGCTGTCGCGCAATTTCTGGAGGCCGCTTTCGGCCAACAGCGCGGCGACCGACGAGGCTTACGAGATCCTGCGCAAGCTCAAGCTTTCCGACTCGTGTTACCAGACGACGCGCGAACTGCCCTATGGCCGCCAAAGGCTGCTGGAGATCGCGCTGGCGCTGGCGACGAGGCCGAAGGTGCTGCTGCTCGACGAGCCGGCGGCCGGCGTGCCGCCGGAGGAATCCGGCGACATCTTCGAGGTGGTCGCCGGCCTTTCCGACGACCTCTCCGTGCTGTTCATCGAGCACGACATGCATATCGTGTTCCGCTTCGCCTCGCACATCATCGTGCTGGTCGGCGGCGCCGTCTTCACGCAAGGCACGCCGAAGGAAATCTCCTCCGACCCGGGCGTGCGAGAGGTCTATCTCGGGACGCGCAAGCATGGCTGAGCCGCTTCTCAAGCTCGACGGCGTGACGGCGGGCTACGGCGACGCGGTGGTTCTGCACGGCGTCTCGCTTCAGATTCCGGAGCACGGCAGTCTCGCCGTGCTCGGCCGGAACGGCGTCGGCAAGTCGACGCTGCTGCTCACCATCATGGGCTACACGCAGATGCGCGCCGGCGCGGTCATATGGCGCGGCCAGGACGTGTCGCGGCTGGCGCCGAACCGGCGCGCGCTCGGCGGCATCGGCTGGGTGGCGCAGGAGCGCGAAATCTTCCCGTCCTTGACGGTCGAGGAAAATCTGACGGTCGCCTCGCGCGCCGGCGACTGGAACTTGGCCGCGATCTACAAGATGTTTCCGCGGCTCGACGAGCGCCGCCGCAACAAGGGCAATCAGCTCTCCGGCGGCGAGCAGCAGATGCTGGCGATCGCCCGTGCGCTGATGACCAATCCGTCGCTGCTGCTGCTCGACGAGCCGTTCGAAGGGCTGGCGCCGGTGATCATCGAGGAGCTGATCAAGGCGATCAACCTCCTGCTCGCCGACCGCAAGATCGCCATCGTGCTGGTCGAGCAGCACACCGACGTCGCGCTCGAATTGACGCGCGATGCGGTCGTGCTCGAGCGCGGCGCTATCGCGCATCGCGCGGCCTCGGCCGAGCTCATGAACGACAAGGCGACGCAGGAGCGGCTCGTCGGCTTGCGCGTCGCCGCGACGGCGTGACAATCTCTCCCGTCGTCCTGAGGTGCTCGGCGCGAAACGCGCCGAGCCTCGAAGGACCTCTGACTCACAGACCCTTCGAGGCGCGCGTTCCGCGCGCTCCTCGGGGTGACGGCCAAGTGATGAGGTAACTCCAATGCCCTCTCCCATGATCCCGCGCGATCGCGCCGACTTCTCCGCCATCGTCGACCGGAAGCCGCTCAAGCTGCCGGGCAAGGCGCGCATCGTGTTCTGGACCATCGTCAATTACGAGGTGTGGGACATCAATAAGCCAATGGCGCGGCAGGTGCTGGCACCGCCGACCGGCGTGACCTTGCAGCCGGACGTCGTGCACTGGGCGTTCCATGAATACGGCATGCGCGTCGGCTGCTGGCGCTTCTTCGACCTGTTCAAGCGGCTCGGCATCCGCCCGACGCTCTCGGCCAATGCCCGCATCTGCGAGGACTATGAGCGCGTCGCGGCCGAAGCGCGCGACAATGGCTGGGAGTTCATGGGTCACGCCTATGAGCAGGGACCGATCCATAAGGAGCCCGACCAGGCGGGGATGATCGCGCGCTCCATGGACATTATGGAAAAGTTCACCGGCAAGCGTCCGGTCGGCTGGCTGGGACCTGGACTGACGCAGACGCTGGAGACGCCGGACCTGCTCACCGCCGCCGGCGTCAAATACATCGGCGACTGGGTCTATGACGACGAGCCGACGACGATCCGCACCGCCAACGGCCCGCTCGTGACGCTGCCCTACACGCTGGAGCTCAACGACATTCCGATGATGCTGGTGCAGCATCACGAGAGCGACTACCTCCTGAAGCGCACGATCGACCAGTTCGACCGGCTCTATGCCGAAAGCGAGCACCGCGCGAAGTTCTGCGCCATCGCCATCCACCCCTACATCAGCGGCCAGCCGCACCGGATCAAGTATCTCGAGCAGATCTACGATTACGTCAGCCGCTTCGACGGCGTGCTGCACTGGAACGGCGAGCAGATGCTGGACTGGTACAACGGCGCGGCGAAGGGGTGAGCATGGAGTCCTCATGGTGAGGAGCGCACCTCTTGGTGCGCGTCTCGAACCATGAGGCGGCATCGTGGCCGCCCATCCTTCGAGACGCGCCGCTGCGCGGCGCTCCTCAGGATGAGGCAAAGAGAGGTTGCGGGGAGAGGTGAAGCGCGGCTACTTGCCCGCCACGATCACATGCCGCTGCTCGCCGAGCCCGTCGATCGAGGCCGTCACGACATCGCCCGGCTTTAAATATGTCGGCGGCTTCTGGCCAAGACCGACGCCGGCGGGTGTGCCGGTGAGGATGACGTCGCCGGGCTGCAAACTCATGAACCGGCTGGTGTAGGCGACGAGCGCGGCGACCGAAAAGATCATGTCGCGCGTCGAGCCGTTCTGCTTCTCGACGCCGTTGACGCTCAGCCGCAGCCCCAGAGCTTGCGAATCGGGGATTTCCTCGCGCGTGGCCAACCACGGCCCGAGCGGCGCAAACGTGTCGGCGCTCTTGCCCTTGAAGCCCTGACCGCCGCGGTTGAACTGGAAGTCGCGCTCGGAGAAGTCGATGCCGAGGATGTAGCCGGCGACGTGATCGAGCGCGTCGCGCTCCTCGATATAGACGCCGGGCGTGCCGATG
>DASTGR010000009.1:0-16892 GCA_035718885.1 Pseudolabrys sp.
CGCAAATACGGGACGCGCGGTGATTGGTGGCGGATTAAAAATCGGCCTGAAGGCGGCCACACTGGGCGTGATCGACGCCGCAGACATCGAGGAGCTGTCGGCGGTAGCAAAGGACATCGCCGATGAAGTCGGCACCAAGACTGACGCCTATATCAAGGCTTTACTTATAAGACACGCTGACGCTCAAAAGAGCGTCGAGAGCGTCCGCGCAGCCCTCTCCGAACTTGTGATGTCGCTCCCGGAGAGCCCGGACTCGCCCTCAAAAGAAAACCCGCCGCAGCTCATCTTCATTATCGATGAGCTCGATAGATGCAAGCCGACATTCGCATTGGAGATAATTGAGAAGATCAAACACATATTTTCTGTTCCGGGCATTCATTTCCTTATCGTCACGCATTTGAAGCAACTTGAAAATTCGGTGCGCTATAGCTACGGCGCGGATATCGACTCTCAGACATACCTACAAAAATTTTATAACTTGATAGTGCATCTACCCGGCGACGGAACACATGAACACGAAAGTATTGCCGCGCGCTATTTCGCATACTTGAAACCGCGTTTGAACCATGACGAAGGCGCGCTCAATTTTATCGCCACCGTCGGACAGGCGAGAAATCTTACTCTCCGCCCGATTGAAAAGATGGCGGTATACGCATCGCTTGGCATCGCCTTCACTACGAGCAGTAAAATGGAATGGTTTCGCGCACCCCCGATACTAGGCGGCCTCTGCGCGTTAAAGGTGCTGGATCCAGACCTATTTCAAAAAGCGAAATCAGGCACATTGACTTTTGAAGAGGCCGCAAATGCATTTCGCTTTGAGAGATGGCCGCAAACTTCTAAGAACGACTGGGCAAAAAGTTGGTGGCAATATGCGTTAGATCCGTCCATCGACGTAACGAGCGAAGAATGGCGCGGCTGGGGAAGAGGCGAATTTCGATTCGACAAGAGATCAGACATGGTACGGTTTGTCGCAGAAAGCGTTATTGATCGAATGGAAATTCCCAAAGAATGATTTTTAAACCCTACCGCACCAATTCCCGCATCGCGCGGTCGAGGCCGTCGAGCGTCAGCGGATACATCCGCCCGCCCATGAGCTGGTGCACCATCTTGATGGAATGGGTGTAGCCCCATTCCTTCTCCGGCACCGGGTTGAGCCACACCGTCGCCGGATAGGTGCGCGTCACGCGCTGGAGCCAGGCCGAACCCGGCTCGTCATTATAGTGCTCGACCGAGCCGCCCTGCGCCGTGATCTCGTACGGGCTCATCGACGCGTCGCCGACGAACACCACCTTGTAGTCGTGACCGTAGGTGTGCAGGACGTCCCAGGTCGCCGTCGTCGCCTGGAATCTCCGGCGGTTTTCCTTCCACACTTTCTCATAGAGGCAATTGTGGAAGTAGAAATGCTCCATGTGCTTGAACTCGGTGCGCGCCGCCGAGAACAATTCCTCGGTCGCCTTGATGTGCCAGTCCATCGAGCCGCCGATGTCGAAGAACAGGAGCACCTTCACCGCATTGTGCCGCTCGGGCCGCATGTGGATGTCGAGATAGCCCTTGTGCGCGGTGCCCTTGATGGTGCCGTCGAGATCGAGCTCGTCGGGCGCGCCGGTGCGGGCGAACTTGCGCAGGCGGCGCAGCGCCACCTTGATGTTGCGCGTGCCGAGCTCGACCTCGTCGTCGAGGTCCTTGAACTCGCGCTTGTCCCAGACCTTGACCGCGCGGCGGTGCGTGCTCTCGCCGCCGATGCGGATGCCTTCCGGGTTGTAGCCTGAATTGCCGAACGGCGAGGTGCCGCCGGTGCCGATCCATTTGTTGCCGCCCTGATGGCGGCCCTTCTGCTCGGCGAGGCGCTGCTTGAGCGTTTCGAGGAGCTTGTCGAGGCCGCCCAGCGCCTTGATCTGCGCCTTCTCCTCCTCGGTCAGGTATTTGTCGGCCAGCTTCTTGAGCCACTCGGCCGGGATTTCGGCTTCGACCGCGTCGCCGAGGCTTTCCAGCCCCTTGAACACGTGGCCGAACACCCGGTCGAACTTGTCGAGGTTGCGCTCGTCCTTCACCAGCGCGGCGCGCGAGAGATAATAGAAGTCCTCGACCCGCCGCGAGGCGAGGTCGGCCTCCATCGCCTGCATCAGGTCCAGATATTCCCGCAAAGTCACCGGAATTCCGGCGCCTTTGAGTTCCTGAAAGAAGGTCACGAACATGGCGGCAGCATTTGCCGCTGGCCTTGGCGGCGTCAAGCCGTTACTGAGGTGCCGACTGTCGGGGATATGAATCGATGCTCAATCGCGACCGCGCCCGGTGGGCGCTGGCCAGTCTCATTGCCGTTGCCGTTCTGAGCGCGCCTGCCATCTGGAACCGGTTTCCGCTGCTGCAATGGGACACCGGCGGCTATATCGCCCGCTGGTACGAGCACTCGCTGGTGATCAGCCGCTCGACCGTCTACGGCCTGTTTCTGACCGCCGGCTCGACGCTCGCCTTCTGGCCCGTCGTGATCGTGCAAAGCGCGCTCGCCGCCTGGGTCATGGCGCTGACCTTGCGCGCCATGGGCCTGCGCAACCGGCCGGGGCTGTTTGTCGCCATCGTGACGGTCCTGTCGGTTCTGACCACCCTGCCCTGGCTGACCTCGATCCTGCTCACCGACATCTTCTGCGTCATCGGCGTCCTCGGCCTGTGGCTTCTCATGATGCATGCCGACGTGCTCAACCGTCTGGAGCGCGTCGCGCTTCTCCTCCTCGTCGCCTTCTCGGGCGCGACGCACAACGCCACCCTCGCCGTGCTCGGCGGTCTGCTGATCGTCGGCGCGGCCTATACCTATTTCGACCGCAAGCGGCTGCCGCCGCGCCGGCTCGGCGCCGGCGCCGCCGCGCTCGTGCTCGCCGTCATCATGGTCTTCGCCGGCAATTACTACATCGCCGGCAGGATCGCCTGGACGCCGGGCGGCATGGCGCTGTCGTTCGGCCGCATGCTCCAGTCCGGGATCGTCAACAAATATCTCGACGCGCACTGCCCCGATCCGTACCTGCGCCTGTGCAAGTACAAGGACGAGCTGCCGCGCGACGCCGACGAGTTCTTCTGGGGCTCGCCTTTGTTCGACAAGCTCGGCCGCTTCGCCGGACTGAACAAGGAGATGAAGCGCATCGCGGTCGGCGCCCTGATCGAATATCCGGGATTGCAGATCGAGTCGGCGATCAAGGACACCGGGCGCCAGCTCATCGACGTGCGCACCGGCGAAGGCGTCGAGAACGTCGTCTGGCACACTTACGGCATCATCAAGGATCACCTGCCGCAGATCGTGCCAACCATGGAAGCCGCGCGCCAGCAGGAGCGGCCGGACGGCCTCGCGCACGTCTTCCCCGAGCTCAACAAGCTGCACTATCCGTGCGCGCTCGGCGCCATGGCGCTCCTGCCCGCGATCGTGCTCCTTGCCTTCCTCGAAGTGCTGCCCTTCGTCTATGGCGAGTTCGCGGTCCTGTGCATCGTCGCGCTGCTCGGCAACGCCTTCGTCTGCGGCGCGCTGTCGAACCCGCACGACCGCTATGGCGCGCGCATGGTCTGGATCGCGGCTTTCGCCGTGACGCTCGCGCTCTCGCGGCTCGTGGCGCGGCAGCGCCGCCCGCGCGTCAAACCGGTCCCCGGCGCCGAACCGCTGTTTTACTGACGCCGAGAGCACAGTTCAGTTAGGTGGCGGCTCGCGATAAACGATATAAGTGCGCCGGCGACCCAAAACTGCGCCGACACCGAAGAGGACGATTAGCGCTGTTCCGACAGCGCCGTACGCTGCCCCTCTGATGGCGCTCGTATCCGTGACGAAAGCCATCACCATGACGATGGCTACCAACACCATCATCAAAATGGCCGCTACGCCGCCGCCTGTCGTTTCGGTGTGCTCCTTTAGACGCGCGATCACCGGACCTTGCGGCTCGGCATAGGGATTGATGGACATTCCGCCCTCCCGTTCATTGCCGAGGTCGTGTCAATCGATTCAGCGCTTCTTGCCTTGATGCGGTGGCTCCGGTTTTGCAACCGGTACAAGATTCACGCGGAGCGGATTTGGATAGTGGTCAAGTGCAGCGCCCGAAGCGGTATCGACCACAACACCCACGGCTCCTCCGATGATCACGTTGCCAGCCACGCCTACCGCCCCGGCACCGGCGACCTTCGTCTTCAACGGCACCGTTACATCCTGATAGCCAGGCTTCGAAAACGTCACCATCAGTTCTCGATTGCGCGGGACCTCCGCCGTACAGGGGGTCGTGCATGCAGGGCCCGGTTCCGGTGTAGTCTTGATGTCACTTTCCCCGTACGGAGCACCATCGGCGCCTCCCTGAGCGGTCGTGTTCGGGCATGGGCCGCCGCACGGTGAAATGATTGTAGACCGCATGATCGCGCCGGCTGGCTCGGAATCGAACTGTATCTGTTCCGTCGATCCTCTAACGACCGTCGCGCAGGCGCCAAGCATCAGCGCCGCGCCGACCGCGGCCATCCATTTCGCAGGCATCGAATCCCCCCAAAACACGCTACCTTAACAAGCGCGAACATTTATTAGATCACAACCTGTACCCGTTGGAAATCCACAGATCGCCGCAGGGTGAAGAAATGAGAGTCCGCCCGTGCTATGCGTGCCCCGCCTTTTTATTGGGAGACCTCAGCCGATGGCCGATGAAGCCGTGCTCAAACAACTCGCGCCGACGGGCCGCTTGCGCGTCGCCATTGCGGTCTCGCCCTCCCCGTCCGCGCAGTTCGCGGTCAAGGACGGCGACGGCTACAAGGGCGTGGCCGTGACGCTCGGCCGCGCGCTCGCGAAGAAGCTCGGCGTCGAGGCCGCGATCCTGCCGCACGATGCTTCGGGCGAAATCCAGAACTCCGCCGCCGCCGACAAATGGGACGTTGCCTTTCTGCCGGTCGACGATGAGCGCAAAAAGTTCGTCGACTTCGGCAACGGCTATCATCTGCTGCAAAGCACGTTCCTGATCGCGCCCGGGTCGAAGATCGGCTCGGTCAATGAAGCAAACGCCAAGGGCACGGGCATTGGCGGCGTCGCCAACACCGCAACCTTCCGCGCCGCGATGAAGGCGACGCCGAACGCCACGCATGTCGAGTTCGCCAAGGTCGATCTCGCCGTACAGGCCATGCTCGAAGGCCGCATCCAGGCGATCGCGCTGTCGCGTGAGTCGCTGGCCGGCCTCGTGAAGAAAATTCCCGGCGCGCGCATCCTCGACGACGCCTTCCTGAATTCCTCGACCGCGGTCTGCGTGCCGAAAGGCCGCCCCGCAGCGCTTGGCTATGTCAGCGACTTCATCGAGGAGGCGAAGGCATCCGGCCTCGTGCGCCGCGCGCTCGACGAGATGGGGCTGACCGCCTCGCAGGTCGCGCCCGCCGGCATGAAGCCCTGACGCTCATGTCGCAACCGACCGAAAAACCCCGGCGCGTCCTGCCGAAGCTCGCCGACTTCCCGCACCGCGTCACCGAAGTCGTCCGCTACGGCGATCTCGATCCGCAGGGCCACGTCAACAACGCCGTGTTCGCCACCTATTTCGAGAGCGGCCGCGTCGCCATGTTCCGCGCGCGCGACCTCGGCATCGGCGTGGCCAACGCCAATTTCGCGCTGGCGCGTCAGGAGATCGACTTCCTGCGCGAGCTGCACTGGCAGGACGAACTGGTCATCGCCAACGCCGTGATCGCGCTCGGCCGCTCGTCCTTCACGCTGGCGCAGGCGATCTTCCGCGGCGAGGACTGCGCCGCCACCGGCCGCGCGGTGATGGTCACGCTCGACAACACGACGCGCAAGCCGCGCGCGTTGCCGCCGGAGATCGTCGCGCAGCTCGAGCCGTGGAAGTATCGCGGCGAGTGACGCTTAATGCTCGTGCACAACGCCCGTCTCCCTCCCCCTGAAAGGGGGAGGGTCAGGGAGGGGGTCATTCATGCACCAATTTAAGATTGACCCCCACCCGACGCGCTGACGCGCGTCGACCTCCCCCTTTCAGGGGGAGGTAAAGGAGGTAGGCGTGCGCACGTGCTCCGGGCGCGGGCCCATGCCGATGATCCGCGCCGGAATGCGCCGCAGCGCCGGAACGAGATTGAACAGCCGCACGATCGCCGGCGGCCTCGGCCGCTCGGCTCCCGCCAGCACGCGCGACAGGATGCGGTTCTGGATCTGCACCTGGATCCACTGGATGACCCGCATCGGCATGGTGCGACGCTGCTGCACGTCGGCGAGCAGGGCCTCGGTGACGCGGCCTTCTTTCAGCGGCGCGGCGAGGATGTTCGCCGCCGCCACCGCGTCCTGGATGGCGAGGTTGATGCCGACGCCGCCGATCGGCGACATGGCGTGCGCGGCGTCGCCGATGCACAGAAGGCCGGGTCTGTGCCAGCGCTTGAGCCGGTCGACCGCGACCGTCAAAAGCTTCACGTCGTCGAAGCTTTTGATTTCGCCGATCCGGTCACGCAGGAATGGCGACATTGAAACGATCGCATCCTGGAAGGCGGGGAAGCCCTTCGCCTTGACCCGGTCGATGCCGCCCTTCGGAATCACGTAGGCGCACTGCCAGTAGTCGTTGCGGTTGAGCATGACCAGCATCATGCCCGCTTCCATGTGGCCGAACGTTTCCGCCGTGTCGGTCTCGCGCCGCGAGACGCGGAACCAGAGAATGTCCATCGGCGCGGCGATGTCCTCGACCGCGAATCCTGCCCGCTCGCGAACGGTCGAATGCCGGCCGTCGCAGCCGACGACGAGGTCGGCGCGGATCTCGAGTTCGCCTTCGGGCGATTTCGCGCGCAGGCCCACGACGCGGCCGCCCTCCTCAATCAGGTCGGTCGCCTCGGTGCGCATGTGCAGGTCGAAGCCCGGATATTTCTTCCCGTGCGCAGCGAGAAAATCGAGGAAGTCCCATTGCGGCATCAGCGCGATGAATTTGCAGTGCGTCGGCAGGTGCGAGAAGTCGGCGAGGTGGATGGTGGTGGCGCCGACCTGGCCGGAGAGCTGCGTCACGCGCGAATGCGGCAGCTTGAGAAAGGCGTCCAGCAGCCCGAGCTCGTGCATCAGTTCGAGCGTCGAGGGGTGGATGGTGTCGCCGCGGAAGTCGCGCAGGAAGTCGGCGTGCTTCTCCAGCACGGCGACCTTCACGCCGGCGCGCGCCAAGAGAAAGCCGAGCATCATGCCGGCCGGTCCGCCGCCGGCGATGCAACAGGTGGTGGTGAGACTGCGTGTTGCCATGAGCGGCAACCTAGACAACCGGTTGCCGCAGCGAAAGCGGAGACCGGCGGGAGTAGCCGATTACGCCTGCTTGTCGGGCGTGCGCACGACGAGCCCGTCGAGGTCGTCGGTCACCTTGATCTGGCAGGAGAGGCGCGAATTGTCGCGCACGTCGTAGCCGAAATCGAGCATGTCCTCTTCCATCGGCGAGGGGCCGCCGGTCTTCTCGCGCCAGGCCTCATCGACATAGACGTGACAGGTCGCGCAGGCGCAGGCGCCGCCGCATTCCGCCTCGATGCCGGGAATGTTGTTGCGGATCGCTGTCTCCATCACGGTCGAGCCGACTTCGGCCTCGACCGTGCGTCCGGTTCCGCTGGCATCGATGTAGGTGATTTTCGGCATGGGCGCGTTTCGAATCGTAGCGAATGACGGGAAGAACCCGCACCGGAACGGGCGGGCGCGCCTCCTATAACGTCAATTCGCCGACTGCGCCAGCATCGCGGCAACCGCCGTCCGCGCACGATCGACCGCGCGCGTAAGCACCGCCAGACGCTCGGGATCCTGACCCTGCTCGATCGCCGCCGCGGCCTCGGCGACCTCGGTTGCGCCGACACCCACGGCCGAACCCTTGAGCGTGTGCGCGAGCGCCTTCACCGTCGCGCCTTCGGTTCCGTGCATCCGCGCGACGAGGAGCGCGGCTTGCCGGTCGAACAGTTCGAGCAATTCGCGCTCGAGCGCCCTGTCGCCGAAGGTCATGCGCGACAGGTGCGCCCGATCGATCGCGGGTCCCGCCCCCGCCTCGCCAGTGTGTCTGATCGCCGCCTGCGCCATGCCTCGTCTCCCTGCCCGAGGGAGTGTGCCGCCGCCGCCCGAAGGGCTGGTAAATGCCCCCACCCTCGCTCCCCGCTCTGGTTAATCGCCGGTCAAGCCGGGACCGGTCCGCCGCGGCGGTATCTGGCCCAAGCGGCGCCGTATTCGACGAGCCATGGTGGGTGGAAAGCGCGCGAACCCCTGCTGTTATGGTTAACAGACAGTTAACGATGATCGCAGGTGGCGGCCTGCTGTGGTTTCTTTCGCACACTCAAGGCGATAGGATGGCCGGACGGCGGTCTGTTGGGGTTCGCGGCAACGGTTAATCCGGCTTGCTCGGCGGTTGCGGGGGCTTCCCGCGGCCCCTGCGGAATGTGACGGCTCGACCGCGGCAAGTGCGTAACGACGAGGCGACGACCGAAAATGGCGAATAATCCGCAGAAGACCCAGGATCCGACCGAAGCCGCGCTGTCGGCGATCCAGGAGGCCCTCAATATCCGGCCCGCGGGCTCTGCGCCGCAAGCCGCCGCCCCGGACGCCGAGCCGGCCGAGGCAATGCCGGACCTGTTCAAGCCCGAGGGCGAGGAGGCCGTCGGGCTGCGTGCGCCCGCCAATGACGACCGCGAGCAGGTCGGCATGATCCTCCAGGCGCTGCGCCGCCGCCCCTCCCGCACTCCCTACATCCTGGCCGGCATTGCCGCCGTCACCTGGGCCGCCGCGGGCCTCGCTCTGGTCTATGCATTCTCCGGCGAACTCGCCGGCTTCGGTCCGAAGGCGCTGGCCGGCGCCGTCGCGGCGATCGCCGCCGGCATCGTCGTCCCGATCGGCTTCTTCTATGCGCTGGCGCAGATGTTCTCGCGCGCGCAGGACATGCGCATCGTCGCCGAGTCGATGGCGGAAGTCGCCATGCGCATGGCTCAGCCGGAGACGATGGCGCGCGAAGCCGTCGTCTCGGTCGGCCAGGCCGTGCGCCGCGAAGTCGCGGCGATGGGCGACGGCGTCGAACGCGCGCTCGCCCGCGCCGCCGAACTCGAGGCCCTCGTCCACAACGAGGTCTCGGCCATCGAGCGCGCCTATAACGACAACGAAGTGCGCGTGCGCGATCTCATCAATCAGCTCGCCAGCCAGCGCGAGATGCTGGTCAGCCAGGGCGACCAGGTCCGCAACGCGATCGCCAGCGTGCATCTCGACCTCTCGCACGACATCACCTCCGTCGGCGATCTCGTCGCCGACAAGGTCAGCGAGGTCGCACAGCGCGTGACGCGCTCGCTGACCGAGAAGGGCGAGGTCATCACGCTCGCGCTCGGCCAGGCCGGCGACACGATGGTCGATGCGCTGAGCGAGCGCGGCTCGACGCTGCTCGATAAACTCGAGGGCACGAGCTACCACGCCACCAGCGCCATCACCTCGGCGAGCGATCAGCTCGTCGGCAGCCTGCGCTTCCGTAGCGAGACCGTGCACGAGGAGTTCGCCGAGCTTGCCAAGAAGCTCGAGGCCACCCTCTCCGCGCGCCTCGACAATGTTCAGAAGAGCTTCACCGCCAATGCCGGCGCCACCATGGAGCAGATGGCCGCTCGCTCGCAGCAGGCGACGCAGGCGATCAACGAGGCCGGCGCGACCATCGCCGACGTCATCGCCGCGCGCAGCCAGAGCCTTGTGCAGGATCTCGGCACCCGTGGCGCCGAGGTCGTCGGCCGCATCGAGCAGACCGGCACGCGCGTCGCCGACACGGTGATCGCGCGCTCCAACACCGTCGCCGACACCTTCCGCGACAATGCCGACGTTCTGGTCAAGACCATCGACAATCGCGGCGAGGCCATGCGCGACATGCTCACCGCGCGGACCAAGGCGTTCGACGAATTGTTCAAATCGCACGGCGCCGAGCTCAGCGAGAAGATCTCGCGCGACACGACCAACCTCGGCAACCTCATCACTCACAATATCGGCGAGTTCGACCACACCGTGAAGACCTACGGCGGCGAGCTGGTCGAGCGTCTCGGCGCGCGCACCAAGGACGTCGCCGAAGCGATGCGCACCTATCTCGACGGCTTCGACCAGCGCGTCACCGGCCGCACCGACGAGCTGTCCGAACACCTCGACAAGCGCCTCAACCGCTTCGAGGAGCTGCTCGGCGCCCGTGTCGCCGATATGGCCAAGACCCTCAGCGAAGGCGGCAAGGAGATGGTCGGCTCGCTCGACCGCCGCATCGCCGACATCGGCGCGAACATCGACACCCGCGCCGCCGAGGCGGCGGACAGGATCGGCGCCCGCGCCGACGCGATCGGCGAGACGCTCGACGTGCGCTACGGCCGGCTCGAGGAGCTGCTCGTCGGCCGCACCGAGAAGGTCGCCGACGTCGTCGAGAACCGCACCAAAGCCGCGGCGGACACGCTCATCGCCCGCTTCGAGCAGTTGAGCCACGCGATCCAGGTCAACTCGGCCAACGCCGAACGCAATCTCGGCGAACTCGCGATCAATACGAGCGAGGCGATCCGCATCTCGGCGACCGAAGCCGAAAAGACGCTGCGCAACCTCGGCGAGGACGTCGCCAGGAGCTTCGTCGGCGAGGCCGATCGCATCGCCACCGAAGTCTCGACGCGCACGCACGAGATCGAGACCATCCTCTCCGACAAGAGCGGCAGCCTGCTCGCCGCCATCAGCGACCAGGGTCTTCAGTTCGGCAACGAGATCACCAAGGCGACCGAGCAGGCCATGTCGGTCATCGAAGAGCGCGGCTACGGCTTCTCGCGCTCGGTGGCGGAAAACTCCGAGCAGATCGCCCGTCTCATCAACGCCGCCGGCGAGACCGCCGCGGACAGCGTCAACCGCACCCTCTCCGGCCTGCAACAGGCCGCCGACCAGGCGATCGCCAAGTCCAAGGAGACCGCGACGGCGACCGTCAACGAGATCATGGAGACGCACAATATCCTGCGCTCGGACACCACCGCCCTGTTCGGGCGGCTGCGCGAGGCCAATGTGCTGCTCCAGGAAGTGCTGACCGGCTCGCACGAGAACATGAGCGCGCTCGAGAACACGCTGATGCTGCGCGTGTCCGAGTTCGTCAGCGCCATGAACGAAGTCACCGTGTCGACCGGCGAAGCGACCGGCCGCATGGAGGCGAACATTGGCGGCTTCCGCGAGATCACCGGCCAGGTGCTGACCGATCTCGGCCAGCTCGCCCGCTCCTTCGACGAGCACGGCCAGGAGCTCGCCAAGGCGGCGACCCTCATCGAAAGCAGCAACAGGTCGACAGAGCAGAGCGTCAACGAGCGCCGCGTGCAGCTCGAGTCGCTCGTCTCGACCCTCGACATCCGCACCGACGAGATCGCCGAGC
This sequence comes from Pseudolabrys sp., assembly GCA_035718885.1. Lineage (GTDB taxonomy): Bacteria > Pseudomonadota > Alphaproteobacteria > Rhizobiales > Xanthobacteraceae > Pseudolabrys. The sequence goes on from DASTGR010000009.1 coordinate 11,331, forward strand.
GCCTCAAGCGCTTCTCCGGACTCATCGACCAGACCCTCGACGCCGCCGCGAACCGCGCCCGCGACGTCGCCCGCGTCGTGTCGGAAGCGACCACGGAGAGCGCGCGCACCGCCGAGGAAGTCTCCCGCACCGTTCAGGAGACCGGAACCGAGAGCGCCCGCGTCATCGGCGAGCAGTTCGAGCGCGTGCGTGAGCAGGCCGAGGCCGAGCGCCGCCGCTCGATGGAAGCCATGCACGAGATCTTCGAGCGGTCGAGCGGCGAGACGCACGCACTGTTCGAGGAGGCCAATGGCCGCTTCGCCGAGACCCTGCACGGCATGAAGCAGATGGCGAGCGAAATGCAGCGCGAGCTCGAGACCGCGCGCGAGGACGTGCAACGCGAGCTCGAGGCGACGCGCGCGGAGCTGCGCCGCGGCGTGCTCGAACTGCCGCAGGAGACCGCCGAGAGCACGGCGCAGATGCGCCGCGTCATCGTCGACCAGATCGAGGCGCTCGCCGAGCTCAACCGCATCGTCGCCCGTCATGGCCGCAGCCTCGACGCCGTCGAGCCGATGCGCGGCCGCGGACGCGACGAGGCCCCGCTTGCGATCGTCGGCGGCCGCGGCGAGACGTCGTCGCGCAGCGAGCCCGTGCGCGAGACGATGCGCGAGCCGGCGCCGCCGTCGCGGCCCGAGCCGCGGACGCCCCCGCGCGATGTTGCGAGCTTTGCGCCCTCCTCGCGCCGCGCCCCGGCGACCGAGCCGGCCGCGCCCAGCCCGATCGGCCCGCCGGCCCCCGGCGGCCGCGGCTGGCTGTCCGACCTCTTGAACCGCGCCTCCCGCGACGAGGGCGAGCAGCCCGCGCGCGACTTCAACCGGGATCGCGGCCGCGAGCCCTCGCGCGCCGAGCCGGCCGCGGAGCGGCGCAACGGCGACGAGCGTTCGCCGCGCCACTCGATCGAGTCGCTCGACTCACTCTCGGTCGACATCGCCCGCATGATCGACCACGACGCGGCGACCGATCTGTGGGACCGCTACAAACGCGGCGAGCGCAACGTCTTCACCCGCCGGCTCTACACGTTGCAGGGCCAGCAGGCGTTCGACGAGATCCGCAAGAAGTATCGCGCCGACCGCGAGTTCAAGCAGACGGTCGACCGCTACATCGGCGAGTTCGAGCGGCTGCTCGAGGAAGTGTCGCGCGACGACCGCAGCCAGGTGATGGCGCGGACGTACCTCACCTCGGAAACCGGCAAGGTCTACACCATGCTGGCGCACGCGGCCGGCCGCTTCGACTGACGAGCGCGCGCATCGAAAATGAAAAAGGCCGCACTTCGGTGCGGCCTTTTTGTTTGCGCCTCCCCCGCCGTGGTGCGCCGGTCAATGCGTATGCGTCACGGCACCGCCCATCAACACCGTCGGGTCGAGCATTCCGAATATCATCGCCACGTGTCCGACGATCAGGAAAAGCGCCACGAAGCTGGCGTGAATGGCCATGCGCCCGTGCTCGTCCCTGCCGCCCGCGATCAGCCGAAGATCGACCAGCGTCAAGCCGAGCAGCGGCACGATTCCGGAGAGATAGAACCCGACGGCGATGACGTCCGCCGGGCCGCGCCAGCCGCCGCCGGCGGTCAGCGGCCATACGGCGTTGATCATCAGGTAGATGAAAACCGCGCTGAAGTAGAGGCCCACGATCACGCTGCAAAACCGGTTCAGGGCGCGCACGCCGCTTTTGTAATTCCGCGTGTAGAGCAAATACAGCTCTGTTATGGCGATCGTTTCAGCCAGCACGACCGGCCCGCCCATGAAGATCAGCAGATTCCACGGCTGGTTCGAGGCGAGCAGTTCCATGTAGTGAGTCATATTCATCGCCGGCTTCCTCCCGTGTCCGGCAACAAGTGCCGGAACGCGCGAAACCCGCCTTGACCCACCTCAACACAGCCGCGCACCGGCTGCTTTACCGGCGCCCATTTGTAAATTTATGACCGATAGGCCGCATAGGGACCCAAAAAGACCCGGCCTAACTCCACTTTGCGATGGACCCACCCCCGCTCATGGCACTTAACTTGTCGATGGCGAGCAGCCGTCCGGGCGGAGCGCTGACACATGCCACGCCAAAATGTCCTCGAGTTCGTCAGCCGCGATGTGCGCGAGGCACGCAAGGCGCGTGCCGACCACGACATTTGCGTTCAGGAACGCGCGCGGCAGCAGGCCGAACTGCAATCAGCGATCATGCAATCGCGCATCCGCCTCGACGAGGTGTCGGCCACGCTGCGTCACATAGGGCTGTTCATCGACAGCCACACGATCTGAAGCGGGCGGCCGCTCCTAACGCGCCTTCTGCTGTGGCGACGACGCCGACGGGCTCGCCCCGCCCCAGATCAGACGGCTCGGATTCCTGTCGAGATTGGTCAGCACCCGGTCGGCGGTCTGAAGCGTGCGCTGGAAGCTCACCGAGAGGTCGCCGATCTGCTTGGTGCCGGTCGAGGTCATGCGGTTGATGCCGGTCGTGATCTCGGCGGTGCGCTTGTCGACATTGTCGATGAGGTTGTGCACCGACTTCACGGTCTCGTTGATCTCGCCGCCCTTGCCGTCCTTGCCGCCGGTCAGGTTCTCCAGCCCCATCGCGATGTGGTCGAAGCGCTCGGCATTGTTGGCCAGCACGCCCGAGAACTTGTCGACGTTCGCCAGCGTCGAATCGATCTTGCCGGTGGAATTTGCGAGCGCGGCGGAGAACTTGTCGATATTGGCGATCGCCGAGCGCAGCGCCTTCTGGTTCTCCGAAATGAGCTGATCGAGCCGGCGCATGACGTCGCGCGCGCTCTGCGTCACGTCGACATTGGCGCCGTGCGAGGCCTCCAGCACCACGGGCTTGGCCTTCGTGCCCGGCGGCACCGGCGCGTCGGAGCCGCCCTTGAGGGACAGCGAGGCGATGCCGGTCAGGCCCTGGAATTCCAGCCCGATGTCGGTGTCGTTGCGGATCGCGACCGACTTGTCGACCGCGACCGTCACCATCACCTGCTGCGACTGTTTCGGGTTGAGCGCGAGCGCGGTCACCTCGCCGACGCGCAGGCCGTTGAACATGACCGCGCTGCCGGTGCGCAGGCCGTTGACCGAGCCGTCGAAGGCGATCTGGTAATAGCCGCGGTCGCCGACCGCGCCGCCGCTCTGGAACCAGAACACAAAGCCGAACGCGGCGGCGATCACCGCCACCGTGAACAGGCCGATCAGCGTGTAGTTTGCGCGGGTCTCCATCGACCGCTCCCTGCTTCTTTCGTCTATGGCGCGATGCGCGCCTGCGCCGCCGCTTCGGCCACGTGGCCGGCGCGCGAGCGTTTGCCGCGGAAATACGCCTTCAGCCACGGATGCTCGGAGGCGAGCATGGCGTCCATGTTTCCGGCGGCGATGATCTTGCCCTCGGCGAGCACGGCGATGCGGTCGCAAACCGTATGCAGGCTGTCGAGGTCGTGCGTGACCATGAACACGGTCAGACCGAGCGTACGTTGCAGTGTCGCGATCAAGGTGTCGAAGTCGCCGGCGCCGATCGGATCGAGGCCCGAGGTCGGCTCGTCGAGAAACACGATGTCCGGATCGAGCGCGAGCGCACGGGCCAGCGCCACGCGCTTGGTCATACCGCCCGACAATTCCGACGGAATCTTGTCGAGCACGCTGGCGTCGAGCCCGACCATTTCGAGCTTGGCGAGCGCGAGCTCGTCCATCAGGCGCTGCGACAGGCTGAGATATTCGCGCAAGGGGAATTGCAGGTTCTCCTTCACCGTCAGCGAGGAGAACAGCGCGCCCTGCTGGAACAGCACGCCCCAGCGCCGCTCGACCGCCTGGCGCGCGGCGTCGTCGGCCGCGTCCATGTCCTGGCCGAACACGCTGATCTTGCCGCCGCGCTTGGGCAGGAGGCCGATGATGGTGCGCATCAGCACCGACTTGCCGGCGCCGGAGCCGCCGACGAAGCCCAAAATCTCGCCGCGATAGACGTCGAGGTCGACGCCGTTGAGCACGAGGCGCTCGCCGAAGCCGACCTTGACGCCGCGCGCCTCGATCACCGTCTCCCTCGCCTTGCCGTTGCCTGCGACCATGGTCACATCCCGATCGAGGCGAAGAAGATGGCGAAGAAGCCGTCGAGCACGATGACGAGGAAGATCGACTCGACCACCGACGCGGTCGTCTGAAGTCCGAGCGACTCCGAGGAGCCCTTCACCTTCATGCCCTCGACGCAGGCGACGACGCCGACGACCAGCGCCATGAACGGCGCCTTGATCATGCCGACCTCGAAGGTCTTGACGTCGATCGCTTCCTTCAGGCGCTGAAGGAAGATGTCGGGATCGATGCCGCCATAGAGCCAGGCGACGAGGCCGCCGCCATAGAGCGCGGCCAGCGTGCCGAGGAAGGTGAGGATCGGCACGCCGATGATCAGCGCGAGAATCCGCGGCAGCACCAGCACCTCGACCGGGTCGAAGCCCATCGTGCGCAGCGCGTCGACCTCCTCGCGCATCTTCATCGCGCCGAGTTCCGCCGTGTAGGCCGAGCCGGAGCGGCCGGCGACCATGATGCAGACGATCAGCACGCCGAGCTCGCGCAGCACGAGGATGCCGATCATGTCAACGACGTAGATGTCGGCGCCGAACTTGCGGAAGTGGAAGATGCCCTGCTGCGAGATGATGGCGCCGACCAGGAAGGTGATGAGCAGGATGATCGGCACGCCTTTCCAGCCGACATTGTCGAGCTGGTGCACCAGCGACGTGAAGCGGAAGCGGCGCGGATGCGCGATGACGCGGCCGAAGGCGACGCAGATCGCGCCGAGCATGTTGAGGATGCCGACGAAGGTGTCGCCGACATTGACCATGGTGCGGCCGACCGCAGCGAGCGTTTCCATGACGCCGACGCCGCGCCGTTGCGGCGGCGGCGCTAGCTTGACCTGGTGCAATTCGTCGATCAGCGCGCGGTAATCCTGCTTCAGGCCGACGATCTCGGTCGCGGCGCCGCGGCCTTCGAAGGCGCGCACGAGCCGCTCCAGGAGCCACGCCCCGAAGGTGTCGAGCCGCTCGACCTGCCCCATGTCGATCGCCACCTGCTTGACCGCCGCATGCCGCTGCGCCGCGGCGTCGATCTCGCGCTCGAGCGGCTGCGCATTGGTCGAGGTCCATGCGCCGGCGGCCGCGAGCCGCAGGGTGTCGCCCTCCGTGGTGTCGATCAGCAGTGCGTCCGCCATCGGGGTCTCTGGCTCAAGGCCCGGGAATCACAACAAGGGCTGGTATATGGTGATACACGTTTCGCCTTCCCCGATGCGGCGAAAGTGACACGGCAAACGGCCGGCCGACGTCGCGTGGCCGGCGCCTCGGAGCCCTCATGGACACCCCCGACCGCCTCACCCTTCGTCTCGCCGTCGAGAGCTGGCCGATCGCGGGTTCCTTCGCGATCAGCCGCGGCTCGAAGACCGAGGCCGTGGTGGTGGTCGCCGAATTGGGCGCGGGCAAGGCACGCGGCCGCGGCGAATGCGTGCCATACGCCCGATACGGCGAAACCGTGGCAACTGTTTCGGCCGCCATCGAGGCCCTGCGGCCACGGATCGAGG
>DASTGR010000010.1:0-13097 GCA_035718885.1 Pseudolabrys sp.
CTCGATCACCTCGATGCCGCGCTTCTTCGCCAGTGCGATCACGGTTTGACGCGTGATGCCGTCGAGGAAGCAGTCGGCGGTCGGCGTGTGGATCTTGCCGTCCTTGATGAAGAAGATGTTGGCGCCGGTGCATTCGGCGACACGGCCCTGCCAGTCGAGCATCATCGCGTCGGCATAGCCGCGGCGTTCGGCGCGGTGCTTGGAGATGGTGCAGATCATGTACAGGCCCGCGGCCTTGGCGAGCGAGGGCGCCGTCTTCGGATCGGGACGGCGGTATTCGGCGAGATCGAGCCTGATGCCCTTGAGCCGCTGCTCCGGGTCGAAATAGCTCGGCCATTCCCACGAGGCGATGGCGAGGTGGATGGTGTTCGACTGCGCCGACACGCCCATCATTTCCGAGCCGCGCCAGGCGACCGGGCGGACATAGGCGTTCTTGCGGCCGTTCTTGTCGACGACGAGCTGCTTCGCCGCCATGATCTCGCCGACGGAGTAGGGGATGTCGAAGTCGAGCACATTGGCGGAGCGCTTCAGGCGCTCGGCGTGCTCCTTGTTCTTGAAGATCTGGCCGCCATAGGCGCGCTCGCCCTCGAACACGGCGCTGGCGTAATGCAGGCCGTGGCTGAGCACGTGCACATTGGCGTCGCTCCACGGCACCAGCTTGCCGTCGTACCAGATGACGCCTTCGAGGCGGTCGTAGGACTGCGCAGCCATGGACTTGATCTCCTTCACTCGTACATTCGTTACGTCGTGGCCGGCCGGACGGCTCCTTCTGAGGGGGCCGAGGCCGGCGGCGGGCGCTTCCTTCCCGCCGCTGTGATGGCGCATTTTCCGCGCCAACTCCATTACTTTGCGTCGTCCGGCAAGTCTCGGTATGACAGGAACAAGAGGTCCGGAGCGCCGGCCGACTGTCCTTCCGCTACCGGCCGCCGGACCGCCTTGTACGATCCTTTCGTCGGTAATGGCCTTTTTGTAACATAAAACCAAAATATGTCAACATGGCTGACATAAATTGGCGGCCCAAGCTTGTGGACCCGTCAGGCGCAGCGTCCGACCGTGTCGGGGCGGCGGGGGAGCCCATTTGGGACATCATTGAGCTCTTGTTCTTCGCCTATCGCGATTTCGTCGGCGATCCGGACGAAGTCCTGCTCAAGCTCGGCTTCGGCCGTGCCCATCACCGGGTGCTGCACTTCGTCAACCGCAATCCGGGCATGAAGGTCGCCGACCTACTCGACATCCTGAACATCACGAAGCAGTCGCTCGGCCGCGTGCTCAAGCAGCTCGTCGACGAGGGTTACGTCGTCCAGAAGGAGGGCGCGCAGGACCGCCGCCAGCGGCTCCTCTCCGTGACGGCCAAAGGCGAGGCGCTGTCGCTCAAGCTCGCCCAGCTCCAGACAGAGCGCATCACCCGCGCCTTCAACGAGATCGGCGCCGGCGCGCACGAGGCGGCCCGCCGCTTCCTCACCACGATGATCGACGGCGACAATCGCGAGGAGGTGCTGCGCCTGATCGCGCGCGCCGACCGCGCCAAGACCAACAAATGAAGGCGAAGGCATGATCGCCGCGCTGCCGCTCGCCGACGACGCTCCCCACCTCCTGGTGGTCGATGACGACCGCCGCATCCGCGATCTGTTGTCGCGGTTTCTGTCGACCGAAGGCTATCGCGTCACCACCGCCGACACGGCGGCCGAGGCGCGCGCCAAGCTCAAGCATCTGAGCTTCGACCTCCTCGTGCTCGACGTCATGATGCCCGGCGAGAACGGCTTCGACTTCGCGCAGTCGCTGCGCACGGAATCGACCGTGCCGATCCTGATGCTGACGGCGCGCGACGCCGCCGAGAGCCGCATCAGGGGACTCGAAATGGGCGCCGACGACTACCTGTCCAAGCCGTTCGAGCCGCGCGAACTGTCGCTGCGCATCGCCAATATCCTCCGGCGCGCGCTGCCGCCGGCGCCGGCGGCCGCGCCCGAGCAGGTCGGTTTCGGCCCGTTCGTCTTCCACATCGCCCGCGGCGAGTTGCGCAAGGGCGAGGAGACGATCCGCCTGACCGATCGCGAGCGCGAGATGCTGCGCATCCTTGCCGCGACGCCCGGCGAGACCGTGTCGCGCATGGCGCTCGCCGGCAATGGCGGCTCCGTGAACGAGCGCGCCGTCGACGTGCAGGTCAACCGGCTGCGCCGCAAGGTCGAGCCGAACCCAGCCGATCCGAAATTCGTGCAGACCGTGCGCGGTATCGGCTACCGGCTGGTCATCACGACATGACCAGCCTCGACATCGGCCACGGCGTGCGCACGGCGCTGATGCGCATGCGCGCGGCGTGGGAATGGTACGACGCGATCCCGCCGGTCCGGCGCATCCATCGCGGCCTCGGCCAGATCGCCGACGGCTGGCGGCGCATGTGGCGCTGGGCCAACGGCTTCATGCCGAAGGGCCTCTATGCGCGCGCGCTGCTCATCATCATCGCGCCGATGGTGATCCTGCAATCGGTGCTCGCTTTCATCTTCTTCGAGCGGCAGTGGAGCGAGGTGACGCAGCGCCTGTCGGCCGGCGTCGTGCACGACATCGGCGCGCTGATCGACGTCTATCGCGCTTACCCGCAGGACGCCGACCGCACGGCAATCCGCAAGATCGCGCAGGACCGGCTCGGCCTCGTCGTCGACTTCCTGCCGGTCGGCGAACTGCCGCCGCCAATGCCGAAACCGTTCTTTTCGCTGCTCGACCAGGCGCTGTCGGAGGAATTGCGCAAGCAGATCGGCCGGCCGTTTTGGATCGACACCGTCGGCAAGTCGTCGCTGGTCGAGGTGCGCATCCAGCTCGACAACACGGTGATGCGCGTCTACGCCCGGCGCAGCGCCGCCTATGCGTCGAACTCCGAGATTTTCCTGTTCTGGATGGTCGGCACCTCGACGGTGCTGCTGGTCGTCGCCATCGCCTTCCTGCGCAACCAGATCAAGCCGATCCTGCGGCTCGCCGACGCCGCCGAGAGCTTCGGCAAAGGCCGCGAGGTTCCGAACTTCCGCCCGCGCGGCGCCCGCGAGGTCAGGCGCGCCGCGGCCGCGTTCATCGAAATGAAGACGCGCATCGAGCGCGCGATCGAGCAGCGCACGGCGATGCTCGCCGGCGTTTCCCACGACCTGCGCACGGTGCTGACGCGCTTCAAGCTCGAACTGGCGCTCATCGACTCCAATCCGGAAGTCGAGGCGATGAAGAAGGACGTCGACGAGATGGCGCGCATGCTGGAGGCTTATCTCGCCTTCGCGCGCGGCGATCTCGGCGAGGCGTCGGCGTCGACCGACATGGCGGAGTTTCTCGAGGAGCTGCGCAGTGACGCAGAGCGGCACGGGCACAAGGCGACCGTGGTCTTCTACGGCCCGCCGAACGTCACGGTGCGGCCGGCGGCGTTCAAGCGCTGCCTCGCCAACCTGGTGTCGAACGCGGCGCGCTATGCGCCGTCGATCGCGATCACCGGGCATCGCGACCATCGCTACCTCACCGTGACGGTGGACGACGACGGTCCGGGCATCCCGACGGAGATGCGCGAGGACGTGTTCAAGCCGTTCCTGCGCCTCGACGACGCGCGCAACCAGGACGAAGGCGGCACGGGGCTGGGGCTCGCCATCGCCCGCGACATTGCGCGTTCGCACGGCGGCGACATCACGCTCGGCGATTCGCCGCTCGGCGGATTGCGCGCGACCGTGCGCGTGCCGGTTTAGGCCGCGCTCGCTTCGGCCGGACCTTCGTCGAGCGGGCGGCGGCGGTGACGGCGGCGCCTGCGCAACGCGCACGGGATGGCGCAGAGGTCGCCGAGGAAGCCGTCCCATCGCTCCGCGCTGGCCAGTCCGCGGTCGAGCGCCGCCATGGTCCGCTCGACGCCTTCGTCCTCGTCGAGCCACACGCCGACGACGCGGGCGAACAGCAGCGCCGCGCCCTGCGCGCGCAGCATGCCGCGCGGACCGGAGGCGCTGATGCCGGCGGCTTCGAGCATCCATTTCTGCGAGCGCAATGCGATGCCGTTGAGCGCAAACGCAAGTCCCGGATTGCGCCGCGCCGATGACAGGATGGAGCGCACCGCCTCCTTGTGCGGCGTCAGGGCTTCGATACGCCGCATCATCACGTCGAACAACCGGTCGCGATGAGGCTCCTCGCCCGTCTCGGTCTCGGCTCCATCGAGAACAGCCTCGTCGATCTGCTTCACATGGGCCGCGTAGATCGCCAGCGTCGCGCCGAAGTCGGCGCGCAATTGCGACAGCTTCAGTCCGGCGCGGCCGGCGACTTCGGCGAGCCCGATGTCCTCAAAGCGCCGTTCGGCGAGCAGCGCGAGGAATGCGTGGATGGCTTTGTCGCGGTTCGATGTGCCTTCGGAATGGGGCAGGGCGTCGGCCATGAGCGGTCTCCTTCCGGCTGATCCCTTAAATCTAGGGTGCCCAATGAGGCGTTCCAGAGGCGGCGGTCAGCCGGCGAGCTCGCGGGAACGCCGGGCCGCGGCGGCGATCGCCTCGGTCAACAAGGACTCGAAGCCGCTCGGCCCCATCAGCACACCAAGCGCTGCGGCCGTGGTGCCGCCGGGCGAGGTCACGTTCTGGCGCAGCGTCGCCGCGTCGAGATCGGAGCGGTGCAGGAGTTCCCCGGAACCGGCAACGGTTTCACGAGCGAGCCGGCCGGCGAGGTCGGCCGGGAGGCCGGCGGCGATTCCGGCCTTGGTCATGGCTTCCGCCAGCAGGAACACATAGGCCGGGCCTGAGCCCGACACTGCGGTGACGGCGTCGATCAGGCCTTCGTCGTCGACCCATTCGACCTTGCCGATGGCGGCGAGCAGGCTGGTCGCCAGCTTGCGCTGCTTCGCCGTGACATGCGCATTGGCGCAGGCAACGGTGATGCCGCGCGCGACGGCGGCCGGCGTGTTCGGCATGGCGCGCACGATCGCGGTGCCGGCCGGGAGTCTTTCCTCGATGAAGCGCAGCGTGCGTCCGGCCATGATCGAGAGGACGAGCGTGCCTTTCCCCACACTGTCCACGAGCAGCGGTACAGCGTCGGGCGCGGTCTGCGGCTTGACAGCGATGACGATGGCCGCGGCTTGCCCCGGCGTCTTCGGATTGACCTTGGCGCCGCGCTTCGCCAGCGCCTTGATCGCCTTCACCGGCTGCGGCTCGACGACCACGACCTTGCGCGGGTTGAGCCCGCGCGCGAGCCAGCCGTCGAGCATGGCCTGGCCCATCTTGCCGGCGCCGACAAGCAGAAGCGGGCCGGGGAGGTCGAGTTTGGCGGCTTTGGCGGGCTTTTTCATGCGCGCGATCATAGTGCCGGCGGCGACATTGCCAAGCCGCCCGCGCCTTTCCACAATGCGCGCTCAGGAGGCGGCATGGACCAGCGCGTAACCGACATCGGCACGATCGGCCGCGAAATCCTCGCGGCGACCGACGCGGCGCGCTCGATCGCGCCGTTCTCGGCGCGCGGGGTCGAATTGTCGCTGACCGACGCCTATCGCGTGTCGCACTGGCAGGAACGCGCGCGCGCCAAGCGGGGCGAAACCTCGGTCGGACGCAAGATCGGCTTCACCAACCGCAACATCTGGGCCGAGTACAACGTCTACGCGCCGAACTGGGGCTATGTGACGACGCGCAGCCTGCGCGAACTCGCCGATACGCCGCTATTGCCGCTCGCGCCTTATGCCGAGCCGCGTATCGAGCCGGAGATCATGTTCGGCCTGTCGCGCGCCCCGTCACCGGGCATGGATGAGCTGGCGCTGACGCGTTGCATCGCCTGGGTCGCGCACGGCTATGAGATCGTGCAGTCGGTGTTCCCGCGATGGAAGTTCACGGCTGCCGACACGACGGCAGCGAATGCGCTGCACGGCGCCTTGCTCGTCGGCGAGCGCCGCGCGATGGCGGGCGATGCGGAGCACTGGCTGGAACAGCTTGCGTCTTTCGAGGTCGCACTCTATCGCGACGGCGAACCGATCGATCGCGGGAGCGGCGCCAATGTGTTGGGAAGCCCGGTGGCGGCGCTGAAGCATCTCGTCGCGCTGCTCGCCGAAGATCCGGTCAATCCGCCGCTACAGTCCGGCGAGATCGTATCGACCGGGACACTGACGCGCGCCTTTCCGGTCGCGCCGGGCGAAACGTGGACGACAGAGGTGACCGGGATCTCACTGCCCGGCGTCGCGCTGACGTTTTCCTAGGCCTCGCCCGAGGTCTCGAACATCGCAGCCTCGAGCGCCTCCTTGGGGGTCTTGCCCGCCCAGACCACGAACTGGAAGGCGCTGAAATAACGCTCGCAGGTGTCGAGCGCGGTGCCGAGCAGCGACTGACACTGCTGGTTCGACGGCTCCGTGCCGCCCGCCAGGATGAGCGCGTGGCGGAACATGACGATGCCTTCGGTGATCCAGAGGTCGAAGTGGCCGACCCAAAGCCGCTCGTTGATCATCGAGATCAGCGCCTGCACGTCGCCGCGGCGACGCTCCGGAACTTTCATATCGAATGCGCAGGCGAGATGCAGCGCCTCGATATCATTCATCCAGGTGTAGGAGAGCTGATAGTCGGTCCAGCGGCCGGTGACGAGGATCGTGATCTCGTCCTCTGTCGAGCGCTCGAACGACCAATCGTTGACGGACGCGAGCCGCTCGACCACGTCCAGCGGATTGAGTCGGGAATCGTCAGTATAGCTCGATAGGGACATCACGTCTCCGCTTTGCCGGATTGGAGCCAGGGGAAACGCACGCCACCGAACGCGCACGGCTTCCTTGCCCCGGAGGCCGGGGCGCGGTCCGCTTTTGACGCAGGGATTACGGATACCTTGACGCTGGGAGCGAATCAGGGAGCCGACTCGACTATAACCCGCTCGATTCCGACCGCCAGAGGCATCTTGTAGGCGTTATGAGCCGTGATTTGCGGACTCGTGGCAACCGCGCGGCCTGGAATCTCCACAGCCAATCCGGCAGCCGAGTCAGTTGCCGGTGGATAAGTGGGGGCGCGATTCGGCCGTTCAGTCGAACAGACTCGAGACCGACTCTTCCGACGCCGTGCGCTCGATCGCCTCGCCGATGAGGTGGCCGATGGGAAGGATGCGGATGTTCTTGGTCGCCTGCACCGCCTCGGTCGGCTGGATCGAATCGGTGATGACCAGTTCCTTCAGCCGCGATTTGCCGATTCGTTCGACCGCGCCGCCCGACAGGACGCCGTGGCTGATATAGGCATAGACGTCTTTGGCGCCTTGCTTGAGCAGCGCGTCGGCCGCGTTCACCAGCGTACCGCCGGAATCGACGATGTCGTCGATCAGGATGCAGGTGTGGCCGGCGACCTCGCCGATCACGTTCATCACTTCCGATTCACCGGCGCGCTCCCGGCGCTTGTCGACGATGGCGAGCGGGGCGTTGATGCGCTTGGCGAGCCCGCGCGCCCGCGCGACGCCGCCGACGTCGGGCGACACCACCATGACGTTCTGGAGCGAGCGCTCCTTGATGTCGCGCACCATCAGCGGCGAGGCGTAGAGGTTGTCGGTCGGGATGTCGAAGAAGCCCTGGATCTGCCCGGCGTGCAGGTCGAGCGTCATGACGCGGTCGGCGCCGGCGCGGGTGATCAGGTTGGCGACGAGCTTGGCCGAGATCGGCGCGCGCGGGCCCGGCTTGCGGTCCTGCCGGGCGTAGCCGAAGTAAGGGACCACCGCCGTGATGCGGCGCGCCGAGGCGCGGCGCAGCGCGTCGATAATGATCAGCAATTCCATCAGGTGGTCGTTCGCCGGAAACGAGGTCGACTGCACGACGAAGACGTCGGCGCCGCGTACGTTCTCCTGGATCTCGACGAAGATCTCCATGTCGGCGAAGCGCCGCACCTGCGCCTTGGTCAGCGGCGTCTTGAGGAAGTCGCAGATGGCCTTGGCCAATACGGGATTGGAGTTGCCGGCGACGAGCTTGATCGCCCCGTTCTTGCCCGACATCCAAAACCTCGCCGTTTTTCGCTGGAAATTGCGGCGTGGTCATAACAAGAGGTGATGTGCGCGGCAATATGTCCCGCCGCAGCTGTCCGCGGCTTTCACACGCCAGTATGAACGGAAAAAAGGTTGCTAGTGGCCGGCGGGCGTCTGGCGGCCCAGCGGCATCGGAACGCGTGCCCCGGCCGTCTGCGCCGCCGGATCGGCGGCGGCCCGCGAGACGCGGAAAATCCCGGCCGCCTCCGGCGTGCCCGCGTCGGCGGCCAGGGCGAGGCGCGGCTCGATCGAGGCGACCGGCGTCTCCGGCGCAGCATCGGGCGCCGCCAGGAAGGCCGCGAGCTGCTCGACGCTGGTGCTGGCGATCCGCTTGAGCATGGCATCGTCGGCGGCGTCCCACGCCTTGCCGCTCTTCACTTCCTCCGAGCCGCTGATGCGCGTGGCGCGGCGTTCCTCGCGGTCGAAGACGTCCCAGACCCAGGAAATGGTCGTGCGGCCGCGCTCGACCGCTGCCGAGAAATACCCGCGCACGCGATAGGCGGACGGCTGCTCGCGCGAGAGGACCGCGACGCGCCGAAGCTGCGCCTCGCCATTGAGATCCTGCACCAGCGTGTGGAAACGGTCCTGCGGCAGGCCGTCGATCGATTCGAAAGCGACGCTCGCCCCACGCGTCGCACCGGCGGCGAGGCCTGCGTCCTTCCCGGTCTGGCAGGCGGTAAGGGCCAGCGCGGCCATAAGGGCCAACGCCAAACGCGCCACCAAACGTCCGGAACCCGCGGCGCTCATCGCGCGGCGGAGCAAAAGCCACATCGTCGACACGTCCCTGCGGCCGCTTGTTTTTGCGTGATCCCCGCGCGGCCGGGGGCGAACCTACCGGCTCGCCGCGGCGTGAGTCCAGTCGCTGACAGAGGCCTTGAGGAAAAGTGTTAATCGGCGAGCGCGATGGCGTTGATATGCCGGCCGTAATCCGGCTCGCCGCGCTGGGTCATCCGGCGATAGCTGTAGAATTGCGCGGGATCGGCATAGGTGCAGTGGCCGAGGTCCTCGAATTGCACGATCCCGGCGCGGTGCACGCGGTCGGCGATGTAGCCGGTGAGGTCGAACATGGCGTGGCCCTCGCGCTTCGACGGGGCGAAGAACCGCTCATTGTCCATGTCGGCGGCGCGGAAACGCTCGAGGAATTCCGGGCCCACCTCGTAATTCGGCTGGCGGATCGTCGGTCCGAGCGCCACCGTAATGTGTTGTCGCGAAGCACCAAGTTTCTCCATCCCCGCAAGCGTCGCCTCGATCACGCCGGTAAACGCGCCGCGCCAGCCGGCATGCGCGGCGCCGACGACGCCCGCCTCGGCGTCGGCGAACAGCAGGGGGCCGCAGTCGGCGGTCGAGACGCCGATGGCGAGTTTGGGTTCGCGTGTCACGACTGCGTCGGCGCGCGGCCGCGTCTCCTGCGTCCACGAGCCATCGGCAACGACGACGTCCGGCGAATGAATTTGATAGGGCGTCAGGAAGCGGTCCGGCGCGACGCCGAGCGTCACCGCCATGCGCGCACGGTTTTCCGCGACCTTGTCCGGCGCGTCGTTGGAGCCGATGCCGCCGTTGAGACTGGCATAGACGCCGTCGGACACGCCGCCGCTGCGGGTGAAGAAGGCGTGGCGGATGCGCGCCAGCCGGGACAGCGAAGGTGCCTGCAACATGAAATCCGCCGATCGAACGTGCCGCCGCGCCACTGAAGCTCATTTGCCGGCGCGCAACAAGCAGCGGGCGGAACCGGAATGCGGGATGGCTTGGCGCAGCCTTTTTCCCGCGCGATGTGGCGGCAATGGGGCTCGTCTCAGCGCTCGAACGCCGCAGGAGCGCCCAATGCGGGATGGGCGAACGCCGCCGCCTTGAACAGCGCGCCCATCTCGTTGCGGCCGGTCCCGGTCAGCCGCGCCAAGGCCGCGTCGATGCGGGCGGCCGTCTCCGGCAACGCCTTTTCCTTCAGCTTGGCGGCTCGCGCGTCAACGCCGAGGCGCCGCAGCAGCTCAGCTTGCGTGATCGGCCCGAAGGCCTTGCCGCCGCTCGAATTGACGGCGCGGATGAGGGCCTCGAAGTCGACATGCGCGGTGAGATCGAGCTCACCCGGCGTGGCGAGCGGGTCGGCGAAGGCGTGCCGGCCGACCGCCTGCAACGTGTCGCCGACGGCGCTTCGTGCGTGACCGTAGTCGATCACCAGCGCCGCCCCGCCGTCGCGCGCGATGCGACGGCCGAGCGCGGTTGCGTGGTCGTCGTCGCGCCATTCGAAAATGGCGCCTTCGGGCGCATTGCGCGCCGAGGAGGGCAATCGCGCCTCCAGACCGGCGACTTCTTCGTCGGCCGTGAAGATCAATGTGCCGCCGTCGACGCCGACGCAGCGCTCGCGCCAGCCGCCCGCAGTCTTCACCGCCTGATGGACGGGCAGCGCGTCGAAGAACTCGTTGGCGACCACGATCGCCGGTCCGCTCGGCACGTCATCGAGGGAGGCGTGCCATGACACCGGCGCAGCCGCGCCGCGCAACGTCTCCTGCTGCTTCGCCGTGAGCACGGGACTGATCTCGATCAGACGCACGCGCGCGGCCGCGAGGAGCGCAGGCACGACCTTCATCGCCCGCAGCGCATCGCTTATCAGCGTGCCGCGTCCGGGGCCGAGCTCGACGATGTGCACGGCCGGCGGCGACCCCATTTGCCGCCAGACCGCGGCGATCCAGACGCCGATCAATTCGCCGAACATCTGGCTCACTTCGGGCGCGGTGACGAAATCGCCGCGCGCGCCGAAGGGGTCGCGTGTCACGTAGTAGCCGTGCTGCGGATAGGCGAGGCACATCGCCATGTAGGCGGCGACGGTGATGGGCCCCTGCGCCTGAATGCGCGCACGTATCGCCGTTTCGAGCGGGGTCATCAGCCTGTCTGAACGCGCGGGTGCTTCACCGCGTAGACGATGAAGCAGACGCCGGCGATGAAAAGAGGGATCGACAGGAGTTGCCCCATCGTCGCGCCGCCCCACAGGAAGCCGAGCTGCGCGTCCGGCTCGCGGAAGAATTCGGAAAACGAACGCGCGCAGGCATAGAACACGGCGAAGGCGCCGATGATCAGGCCCGGCCGTTTCAGCGCCCCGAGACGGATCAGCACGTAGAGAAACGCGAGCAGCGCCAGGCCCTCGAGCCCCGCTTCATAGAGCTGGCTCGGATGGCGCGGGATCGGTCCGCCGCTCGGGAAGATCATGGCCCACGGCACGTCGGCCGGGCGGCCCCACAATTCGCCGTTCACGAAATTGGCGAGGCGTCCGAAGAACAGGCCGACCGGCCCGACCGCACAGGTGACGTCGCCGAGCGACAGGATCGGAATGCCGCGGCTTCGCGCGAACAGGATCACGGCGACGACGCAGCCGGTGAAGCCGCCGTGGAACGACATGCCGCCGGTCCACAATTCGAGGATCTGCAACGGATGCGCGGCGAAGAAGGGCAGGTTGTAGAACAGCACGTAGCCGATACGGCCGCCGAGGATGATGCCGAGCGTCACCCACAGAACGAAATCGTCGAAGTCGACGACGCTGATGGGCGGCTTGCCGCCCCAGAGCCGGTCCGAGCGGACCAGTGCGCGCGCATAGGCCCAGCCGATCAGGATGCCGAAGATGTAGGCCAGCGCGTACCAGCGGATCGCGAGGGGGCCGATATGCACCAGCACCGGATCGATGTGCGGGTAGGGGATGACGAGGAAGGGCATCGATGGGATCCCGGACAGCGGCGCGCCCCCGCGCGGTTATGCGGCACTCCTAGCACGGCTCCCCTTGCGGCGGCATGACCGCAACGCCATTGTGAGGCCAGGAGGCGTTTGACCCATGACCCAGACCAGCAACCGCATCTTCGACGAGATGGCCCGGCTCATGAACGATGCTGCGGGTGTCGCCCAGGGCGTACGGCGCGAGTTCGACTCGCTGTTCCGCAGTCAGGCGGAGCGCATCCTGCGCGAGCTGGACGTCGTCCCGCGCGAAGAGTTCGAGGCCGTCAAGGAAATGGCCCGTCTCGCCCGCGAGGAGAACGAGGCGCTGAAAACGCGTATCGAGGCGCTGGAGGCCAAGGCGGCGAAGAAGCCCAAGGCCGAACCGCCGGCGGCATGAGTTCTCACCCTCCCCCTTGCGGGGAGGGTCGGACGCCCAACGGGTCCGGCCGTAGGCCGACCCGATGACAGGCTCCGGCGTCCGGGGTGGGGGACTGAGAAAAAGCGCCCCCCACCCCCGACCCCTCCCCACGCTCGTCAAGGGCTCGCGGGGGAGGGGAGAAGGGCGCATTCCTTGCGCTTTCAGGCCCCCCTCGCTATAAGCCACCGCGAAACGCGGCCCCCGGCACCCCTGGAGGCTTGCCGCGTTCGCGGGCGGCCGCAATGCCGCCCTTTTTCCTTTGGCTTACAAGAGGTTATGACTATGGCAACCGTCCAAGAGATGAAGGCGACGGTGCGCCCGAAAGGCGGCAAGGGGGCCGCGCGGGCTGCACGGTATTCCGGCAAAGTGCCGGGCGTTGTTTACGGCGGCAACAAGCCGCCAATGATGGTCCTGCTCGAGCATGACGAGCTGCGCCAGCGCATCTACGCCGGCCGCTTCCTCACCACGCTCTACCAGCTCGACGTCGACGGCGAGAAGCACCGCGTCATTCCGCGCGACTTCCAGCTCGACGCGATCAAGGACCTGCCGATGCACGTGGACTTCCTCCGCGTCGCGGAGGGCGCCACGATCCGCGTCAATATTCCGGTGCACGTTCTCAACTCCGATCAGTCGCCGGGCGTGAAGCGCGGCGGCGCGGTCAACATCGTCACGCACACCGTGCTGGTGTCGTGCCCGGCCGACGCGATCCCCGGTTCGATCGACGTCGACATTGCCGGCCTCGACATCAACCATTCGAAGCATCTGTCGGATGTGCAATTGCCGGCGAATGTGAAGGTCATCGCGCATGGTGACATCACCCTCGTCACGGTCGTGCCGCCGTCCGGCTTCGCCGAAGAGCAGAAGGCCGCCGCCGAGGCAGCCGCCGCCGCTGCTGCCGCTGCCGCTGCTCCGGCCGCAGGTGCTGCTCCTGCTGCTGGTGCTGCTCCTGCCGCAGGCGCCGCGCCTGCCGCGGGCGCTGCCGCGCCGGCTGCGGGTGCCGCTCCGGCCAAGTCCGACAAGA
>DASTGR010000011.1:0-6995 GCA_035718885.1 Pseudolabrys sp.
CTGCGGCCGGACCAGACGACCTTTACCTTCCGCAACAAGACGGACCAGACGGCGCTGCCGATCCGCACCTGGGGCGCGTTCATGCCGCCGAACGGCGTCGGCGGCGGCGGCGTGCACTGGAACGCCGAGACGTGGCGCTTCCTGCCGAGTGACTTCGTGCTCCGGACGCATCTGACCGAACGCTACGGCGCGAATTTCCTGCCCGGCGACATGACGATTCAGGACTGGGGCGTCACCTATGACGACCTCGAGCCGCACTACGACCAGTTCGAATATTTGTGCGGCACCTGCGGCACCGCGGGCAATCTCAAAGGCCAGATCCAGAATGGCGGCAATCCGTTCGAGGGGCCGCGCTCGCGGCCTTATCCGAACCCGCCGCAAAAGCAGGGCTTCGGACACGCGTTGTGGGGGAAGGCCGCGGCCGAACTCGGCTACAAGCCATTCCCGCAGCCGTCCGGCAACATGTCGCGGCCTTATGTCAATCCGCTCGGCGTGCGCCAGGGCCCCTGCACCTATTGCGGCTACTGCGAATGGTTCGGCTGCGGCAACTATTCGAAGGCGAGCCCGCAGACCACGATTCTGCCCGTGCTGGTGCGCAAGTCCAATTTCTCCGTCCGCGACCAGAGCGAGGTGACGCGCATTAACACCGACCGCTCGGGCAAGCGCGCGACCGGCGTCACGTTCGTCGACACCAGCGGCAAGGAGTGGGAGCAGCCGGCGGATCTCGTCATCCTCGCCGCCTTTTCGATGTTCAACGTGCAGCTTCTGCTGCTGTCGAAGATCGGCCAGCCCTACGATCCATCCGCCAATGCCGGCGTCATCGGCCGCAATCTCACGCATCAGACGATGTCGAGTGTGAACGGCTTCTTTGACAAGGCAAAATTCAACTTCAATCCCTTCATCGCGTCGGGCGCCATCGGCATGTGCATCGACGAGTTGAACGGCGACAATTTCGACCACGGCCCTCTGGGCTTTGTCGGCGGCGGCTATCTCGGGCAGGTGCAGACCAACGGTCGGCCGATCCAGACCGCGCCGGTGCCCAAGGGCACGCCGAAATGGGGCGCGGAATGGAAGAAGAACGTCGCCGACTACTATCTGAGCAATCTGAAGGGCGGTTCGATCCACGCCAGCATGTACAGCTACCGCGACGTCTATCTCGATCTCGATCCGACCTACACGGATCGCTTTGGCCGGCCGCTGATGCGGATGACGATCGACTTCCACGAGAATGAGTTGAAGGCGGCTCAATACCTGACCGACAAATATGCCGAGATCGTCAAGGCGATGGGCGCCAAGATCGTCGAGAAGGAGCCGCGCAAGGGGCCTTACGACATCACCAAATATCAGACGACGCATCTGAACGGCGGCGCCGTCATGGGCGCCGATCGCAAGACCAGTGCGCTCAACCGCTATCTCCAGAGCTGGGACGTCTCGAACCTGTTCGTGATGGGCGCCTCAGCCTTCCCGCAGAACGCCGGATACAACCCGACCGGTACGGTCGGGGCCCTCGCTTTCTGGGCGGCGAAAGCGATCCGCGAGCAATACCTGAAGAATCCGGGGCCGCTGGTCGATGCGTAAATGGCGCACAATAGCTGCGACTGGCGTGCTCGTCGGCGCGGGGCTCGCCGCATATCCCGTCGTCCGCACGATGGCCAGGGACAGCGACTCCCAGGACTTCGCCCAGATCGAACGCGGCCGCAGGCTAGCGACTCTCGCCGATTGCTCCGCCTGTCACACGAACAAGGACGGCGGCAAGCCATTTGCCGGCGGCCGTCCGATCGAGACGCCGTTCGGCAACGTGCTCGCGCCGAATATCACGCCCGACCGCGAGACCGGCATCGGCAACTGGAGCGACGAGGATTTCGACAACGCGGTGCGCCACGGCATCGACGACGAAGGCAAGCGCCTCTATCCGGCAATGCCCTATGTCTATTACACGAAGATGTCGCGCGACGACGTGAAGGCGATCCGTGCCTATCTCGCCACCGTTCCGGCCGTCCATAACAAGGTGCATGCGAACCAGTTGCCATTCCCGTTCAGCATTCGCTGGACGATGTATGCGTGGGACTGGCTGTACTTCACGCCCGGCGAATTCAAGCCGGACAAGACGAAGTCGCCGGAATGGAACAGGGGCGCGTTCCTGGTCACCGGGCCCGGCCATTGCGGCGCCTGCCACACGCCGAAGAGTTTTCTCGGCGGCGACGAGACCGATCAGGCGCTTCAGGGTTACGCGATCCAGGGATGGTTCGCGCCCAGCATTACCGGCGACAAGGTGCGCGGTGTCGGGTCGATGTCGATCCCCGACATCGTCGCGCTCCTGAATACCGGCCACAATGCGGTGACCGGCGTCGCCGGCCCGATGGCCGAACAGGTCGCCGATTCGAGCTCGCATTTCAGCGATGCGGACCTGAAAGCCATTGCGACCTATCTGCAATCCGTGCCGGCGGGCGCCGACAAACCGCCGTCGCCAGTCGCGCAAGACGATCCGCGGATGAAAGCGGGGCAGGCGATCTACCGTGACACGTGCTCGGCCTGTCATGGCATCGACGGCAATGGCGTGCCCAATCTATTCCCGTCACTGGTCAAGGCGCCGCAGGTGCATGCGCCCGACCCGACCTCGAACATCCGCGTCGTGTTGCGCGGCGTGCGCAGCGCTGCGACCGAGCGTGAGCCGACGGCGCCGGCCATGCCGTCTTTCGACTGGCAGCTCAAAGACGATCAAATAGCGGCCGTTCTCACCTACATACGCAACAGTTGGGGCGGCGCCGCGCCCGCAGTTTCCGCCGACGATGTGCACAAGGCGCGCGACGATCTGGCGGACCGAAGCGATTGAGGGGCGGCACTTGAAACACCCGAAGGAGACCTGACATGAAAGCTCTCATCCTTGGCGCCGCGCTGCTGATCGCCGCTGTGCCGGCGGCCTTCGCGCAAAATCAGCCGACGACGACCAGCACGACCGCCCCGAACAGCATCAACCATGCGCCGCGCGGCGTGCCTGGCTATCGCTCCGGGGCGGAAAGCCAGCAGGCAGCGCACGGCACACCGGCACGCATCGTCGGACGGTCGAGTTATTGCGCGCAGGTGTCGGTGCATTCGCTGCGGTGCCGGTACCGCACCATGGCCTCCTGCAAGAAGGCGAGTCGCAAGACGAATTTGAGCTGCGTCGCCAACCCGCGCATGGCGGTCGGCGCCGCGCCGCGCCGCGCCGTTAGCCGTGTGATTTCCGGCGTGTGAAGCGCCGCGTCTCGAGCGCGTGCCAGGCGAGAAGTCCGGGTACGCCGACCATGATGTCGGCGGCCCGCTTCATCAGCGAGAGCGCCAGCGCTGAATGGGCGGGGATGCCAAAGAGCGCACACAGAACGACGAGGCCGCCTTCGAGAACGCCGACGCCGCCCGGCACGGCAAATGCCGCGCCGCGCGCCGCCTGCGCCAAGCTCTCGATCGCCACTGCGTCGGCGTAGGTCGGGCGATATCCCATTGCGGTGAGGCCGACCCAGACCTCGAGCGCGCCGATGAACCAGACGACCAAGTGACACGCCACCGTCCAAGCCAACGCGGACCGGCGCCGGTACACTCCGTGCAATTCCCGGAACACGGCCTCGAACGTGCCGTTGATCTGCCATTCGCGGCCTCGCGCCAGGCGTCGAAGCAGCGCGTTCAAGAGCCTTTCGCCGCCGTGCCGTTGCGCCACGTAGAAGCCGGTCAGCGCGAGCGCCGCCGCGGCGAGCGCCCAGGCGAGATCGGTGATGAAACTGCCGCCGACGCCGTGCGCGATCAGCAACGCAAAGCCTACCAGCGCGAACAGGAATTGCGTGCCGGCCTGCGCCAAGACATCGACAATGACGGTCGCTGCGGCGAGCGGGCCGGGGATGTGCCAGAAGGTCAGGAGCCGCGCCGCGATGACGTCGCCGCCGATCTGGGCCAGCGGCAGCAGCGTGTTGGCGCCCTCGCGTACGATCCGCAGGAGCGCGCAGACCGAAGGCTGCGGTCTCGGATGTTTCGGGAACAGCAGCCACCACGTCAACCCGGCGAGCGTGACGGCGACGAGCCGCAGGGCGATGACGATCGCCGCGGCCCACCCGGCCTGCGCCATCGCCGCAGCGACTGTCGCCGGATCGGCGATGTACACTGCGGCGGCAATGATGGCGATCCCGATCACCGCGGTGAGGATCGACAGACGCTTCATTCTTGCTGTCCTTCGCCGCCGATCAGTCGCTGTCGCCGTCGCGCCGGTCGGGACGCATCCTGGGCAGCTTTCCCTCGTCCCATAGCATGACGGCCAGCCATCCCGTCGAGGCGCCGAGGAAGCCGCCGGCGACGATGTCGCTGACGAAATGGTAGTCGGCGCCGATGAGGCCGACCACGACCGCGATGACCATCAGCGCCCATAACGGCCGAAGCTTCGGATAAGCGACCCACAGCACCGCCGCGACAGCGCAGGCCGCCGTGGTGTGGCCCGACGGAAACGAATTGTACCCCGCGCCGCCATGGAACGGGTTGAAGCCGAAGATGCCGTTGCCGATCAGGGACGGATTGTTGTTGACCCAGGTTTCCGGCCAGGTGCGACCGAAGGCGAACTTCAGCTCATCCTTGATGGTCTCGGCGACCGCAAGCGTGATGCCGCAGAGCAGGAGCGCGGCCTGCCATTTGTGCCAGCGCGCCGTCACCAGTGTGCGCAGTCCGAACACCACGAACGCGACGGCCGCGGCGACGAACAGATATTCCGAGATGCGGGTGAGCATGTCGAAATAGCGCCGGTTCGGCACGGTATTGGCGTGCGCGAAGAAGGCGACCGGCCGGTCGACATAGAGATAGCAGAGGACCACGACGGCCGACGTTGCGATGAAAGCCGTCAGCCAGATTTTGAGCCGGCCGGACACGCGCGCGTCACCAGAATTTCTTGCTGGCGATCGCGGCGCCTTCGGCCATCGCCTTGAGCTTGGCGAAGACGACGTCCGGATCGACGGCGGCCTGTCCGACCCAGGTGCCGTAGCCGCAGTCGGAGCCGGCGATGACGTTCTCGCGCCCGACCAGCTTCGCATAGCGGCCGATGCGCTGCGCGACGACTTCCGGGTGCTCGATGAAGTTCGACTTGGATTCGATCACGCCAGGGATCAGCACCTTGCCGTCCGGCAGTTTGACCGTCTCGAACACCGTATATTCGTGCGCGTGGCGCGGATTGGCCGCCTCGAGCGAGATCGCCAAGGGCTTGGCCTTGAACACGATGTCGATCACGTCGGCGAGCGGCACGTCGTAATGGTGCGGGCCCTCATAATTGCCCCAGCACAGATGCATGCGAAGCTGTTCGGCGGGGATGTTCTTGACCGAGTGGTTGAGCGCCTCGACGTGCAGTTGCGCGCGCTTGCGGAATTGCGCGAGGTCGAGGTCGGCATACTGGATGTGCCGGCCCATGCCGAGATCCGGGCAGTCGATCTGCAACACGAAGCCGGCCTTGGCGACGGTCTCGTACTCGTCGCGCATCGCCTCGGCGATGGCGTAGATGTAGCTCTCGAAGTCCTTGTAGTAGTCGTTGCGGAAGAACAGCGACACCACGCCCGGCGACGCGGCGCTCATGAAGCCGCCGACCGCTTTCACGCCCGCCATCGCTTCCTTGAGGTTGTCAGCGTCGACCTGCGCGGCCGCGCGGTCGCGTACCGAGATCGGACCGTTGCAGGCCGGCGTCTTGCGCCGCGACCGGCCGGGATCGCCGAATACCTTCTTCTCCAGCCGCGGGAACTCGTGGACATCCTGATAGACAAAGGTATTGCCGGTGCCGCCGAAGCCGGCGAGGCGGTCCTTGACGTAAGTGGCGTAGGACGGCTTCGACATTTCGCCGTCATTGACCAGGTCCACGCCCGCGGTTGCCTGCTTGCGGACGATTTCCGCAACCGCCGCCTTGATCTGGGCCGCGAGCGCCTGAGGCTCGACCGGAACGCCTTCCTCCTTGGCGTACATGACCCGGATCAGGTCGTCCGGGCGCGGCAGGCTCCCCGTATGGGTGGTCAAAAAACGGTCGGTGCTGCGTTGCATTCGCTGGATTCTCCCCGGCCGGACCATAGATCAGTCCGGCGGCGGTCACTACCGCCTGTGGGCCTCGTTGACAGGTGGGGGTAGGGCCTCTAGAACCCACGCAAACACGCATTCAGAGCGCATCATGAAAGTCCGTAACTCGTTGAAATCCTTGCGCGGTCGCCACCGCAACAACCGCCTGGTGCGCCGCAAGGGCCGCGTCTACATTATCAACAAGACCAACCGTCGCTTCAAAGCGCGGCAGGGCTGACCGGCCGTTTCGGATTCCGGCCCCGCGGCTGCGGGGTTCCACGCCACAGATTGGCCTTCAAGGGCGAAGAGCTTAGTCTTCGTCCCATGCGCGCACGATTCCACCCCGTCCTGACCGCCGCCGCCCTTGTGGCGGGTTTGAGTTTGGCCACGCCCGCCGTCGCGCAGCAGCCGCCCCACGATCTCCCGCCGAAATCCGGTCCGATGACGCCCGCGCCGGAGAAACCGGAATGGCTCAAGCCACCGGCCAAGCTGCCGCACGTCGCCGGCGATCCGACCAAGAATCTCGACTTTCTGTTCGGCGCGCTCAAGGCCGCGCCTGACGCCACCATCGCCAAGGCGGTGGAGGAGCGCATCTGGGCGGTGTGGGCGGTCTCTCGCAGCGACACCACCAATCTCCTGATGGTGCGCGCACGCGCCGCGATCGACCAAAAGGACTCCGATCTCGCGATCAAGCTCCTGACGTCGATCGTCAAAATCAAGCCGGACTACGTCAACGCATGGAACCAGCGCGCCACGCTCTATTACGCGAGGAAGGACTATGGTCGCGCGCTCGCTGATATCCGCGAAGTGCTCAAGCGCGAGCCGAGACATTTCGGCGCGCTGTCCGGTCTCGGTCTCATTTTGCAGGACATTGGCGACGACAAGCAGGCGCTCGAGGTCTATCGCCGCGCGCTCGCGCTCTATCCGAAAATGGAGCACATCCCCGACGTGGT
>DASTGR010000012.1:0-15036 GCA_035718885.1 Pseudolabrys sp.
CTGGAGCGCGCCGACCATCAGCGCGCCGCAGCCGAGAATCCAGAACAGCTGGTAGCCTATGGCGATGCTGCCGATCTTGAGCGGCCCGCCGGTCGTGAACTCCGGATAGGTGCGTGGCTGATCGCCGAGCGTCAGGATCACGATCTGCTCGATGAGGAGTTGCACAGCGAGCGTCGCCAGGATGATGGCGAACATCGGCGCCTTGCGCTCCCACATGGGCCGGATGATCAGCACCTGCACCAGCACGCCGATCGCGGCGGTCAACAGGATGCTCAGCACGGCGGCAAGGACCAGCGGCAGCTTCATGTTGGCGAGAAACGAATAGGCGAACATGCCGCCGAGCATAACGAAGACGCCCTGGGCGAAGTTCACGATGCCGCTGGCGTTGTAGATGACGCAGAAGCCGATCGCGATAAGCCCGTAGACCAGGCCGATGCCGACTCCGTTGACGAGGCTCTGGACGAGTTCGACGACGCTAGGCACTGGCGGTCTCCGTCCCGAGATAGGCGGCGATCACGTCGGGATGCTTCTTGATCTCCTCCGGTGTGCCTTCGGCGATCTTGCAGCCGAAATCGAGCACGGCGATGCGGTGCGCGATGCGCGTCACCAAGCCGACATCGTGCTCGATCAGGAGCACGGTGATGCCGCGCTGGTTGATGTGCTGGATGACTTCGGCGAGCGCGTCGGTCTCGTGCGCATTGAGGCCCGCCGCCGGCTCGTCGAGCAGCAAAAGCCGCGGCTCCGCCGCCATCGCGCGTGCGACCTCGAGCAGGCGCTGCTGGCCATAGGGCAGAAGCTCGGCGTTCATATCGGCCTGGCGGCCGAGCCCGACGAAGGCGAGCAACTCGCGCGCCTTGGCGCGGATGTCTTCTTCCTGACGCTTCAACCAGGGCGGCCGCATGAGCGCCGACGCGACACCGCCGCGCGTCCGCAGGTGGAAGCCGACCTCGACGTTCTCGGCCGCGGACATGCCCTGGAACATCTGGACGAGTTGGAACGTCCTGATGAGGCCCATCGCCGCGATCTTGTCCTGGCTGACGCGCGTAATGTCCTTGCCGTCGAGCGCAATGGTGCCGGCCGTCGGAGCGAGAAAGCCGGACAACATGTTGAAGAAAGTCGTTTTGCCGGCGCCGTTCGGGCCGATGACGGCAAAGAGGCTGCCTTCCGGCACATCGAGGTCGATCTCGCT
This sequence comes from Pseudolabrys sp., assembly GCA_035718885.1. Classification (GTDB taxonomy): domain Bacteria; phylum Pseudomonadota; class Alphaproteobacteria; order Rhizobiales; family Xanthobacteraceae; genus Pseudolabrys. Next base: position 1,190 of record DASTGR010000012.1, read on the forward strand.
GTTGGCGACGAGACCGTCGAAACGCTTGGTCAGGCCGCGCACGGAGAGGAGCGCCATCGTCAGCCCTCCCCGCTCGCCGGCTTCTTGCCGACATTGGCGAGCCCGGATAGCCCCTTGGGCACGTAGATCAGCATCAGGATCAGCGCCAGCGCATAGGCGATGTCCTGGAAGCGGCCGGTCGAGCGCACGATCTCCGGCAGAAGCGAGGCGATGACGGCGCCGATAGCCGGGCCGAGCACCGTGCCGACGCCGCCGACATAGAGCATGGTGAAAGTCACCACCACCATTTGAAGCCCGAACACTTCCGGGCTGATGAAACCGACCACGTGCGCGAACAGCGATCCGGCCGCCGAGGCATAGAGCGCGGCGATGACGAAGGCCGCGAGCTTGTAGCGCGAGATGCGGATGCCGAGGGCGGCTGCGCCAAGTTCGCTGGTCGAGATCGCGCGCAGCGCGCGGCCGAAGCGAGAATTGCGCAGGCGCCCGGAAATCCAGACGCCGACGACCAGGATCACCATCAGGCAAACGAGCTTGGCGCGCTCGTCCTCGACCGTGAACGGGCCGATGCCAAGCGGTGGGATGCCGGAATATCCCATGTAGCCTTGCGTGACGCTCTGCCACTGGACGGAGATGTCGTAGGTGATGAGCCCGAGCGCGAAGGTTGCCATGGCGAGGTAATGGCCGCGCAGCCGCAGCGTCGGGTAGCCGACCACGACGGAGGCAACGCCGGCGATCGCCATCGACGCAATCAGCGCGGCGATCGGCTCCCAGCCATATTGGACGCAGAGAATGGCCGTGCCGTAGCCGCCGAGCGCGGCGAAGGCGTTCTGGCCGAACGAGGCCTGCCCGGTATAGCCCATGAAGAAGTTCAGTCCGACGCAGAACACGCCGTAGATCATGGCGAGCTGCATCACGGTCAGCAGATAGCCGCCCTTGATGAAGACGAACGCGAACAGGAGCGCGATGAAGATCGCGCCCGCGACCGGGAAAAACCCGTAGCGGCCGAGCCTAGTGGAAATAATAGCGCGCAAGGTCATGGTGCGAACTGATCTCATGCGCGGGCAATTCGGCCCGGACGGTGCCCGATGCGAGGACGTAGACGCGGCGGGCGAGCTTGAGGGCAAGCGGCGCCTTCTGCTCGACGAGCAGGATGCCCAACCCGTTGCGGTTGAGCTCGCCGAGCGTATCGAGGATGCCCGCGGCGACCTTCGGCGCCAGCCCCAATGATGGCTCGTCCAGCATCAGGAGCTTCGGGCCGGCCATCAGCGCACGTCCAACCGCAAGCATCTGCTGCTCGCCGCCGGACATGGACGCCGCGACCTGCGACGACCGCTCGCGCAGCCGCGGAAACAGCCGGAACACTTCGTCGAAGCGCCGCTCGACCTGCGCGCGGTCGCCGCCGAGGCCGTAGGCCCCGAGCAGCAGGTTTTCGTGCACGGTCATCTCGCCGAACAGGCCGCGGCCTTCCTGCACCATGATGATGCCGAGCTTGGCCAGCCTGTGCGCCGGCAGTGCGGTGATGTCGCTGCCCTTGAACCTGATTTGGCCGTTGCTCGCGATGAGCCGGGAGATGGCGCGGAGAAGCGTCGTCTTCCCCGCGCCGTTCGGTCCCAGGATCGTAACGAACTCGCCCTCCTCCACGCGAAGGTCGACGGGCTTCAGCGCAGCCACGCGGCCGTAGCTGGCTGAAAGCCCATTGACCTCGATCAGGGACGGAGTCGGGGGCGCCTCCACCGTCATTTCACGAAGGCGATCTTGCCGTTGACGATGTGCGCCATCGCGTAGGGATTCTTGGTGACGCCAACGTGCTGGGTCGCGGAGAAGTCGTACGACGCGCCGGCGCCGTCATAGTGGCCAATCTTCTCCATTGCGTCGCGCACCTTCTCGCCGTCGGTGGACTTGGCCATTTCCATGGCCTTGACCATCATCATCAGCGAATCCCAGGCGCGCGACGACTGCGCCGGGTCGATGTCGCCGAACTTGGCCTTCATTCGCTTGAAGAATTCCTCGGCCGCGGCGCGCGACGTCGGATTGGTGAGCACGCTGCGGTCGTCCTGCGCGACCTGGATGAGCGGCGCCGGGAACATGAACTGGTCGCCCAGGATCTTGCCGGCCGAGAGGACGAGATCGCGCTCGTTGATGCTCGCGAGCAGCAGCATCTTGTTGAGGCCGAGCTGCTTGATGTTGTTGGCGGTGGTGATGACGGCGTTGCCCTGGCCGATCATGATGATGGCGCCGGCGCCGGCGGCATTGATACGGCCGATCTGCACCGAGAAGTCCGCGTCGTCCTGCTGATAGGATTCGTTGGCGGCGACCTCGATGCCGAAGGTCTTGGCTTCCTCGACGGCGATATTGCGCATGATCGTGCCGTACGGGCTCGGATCGCCGAGAATGCCGACTTTGGTGATGCCGATCTTCTTGAGGTATTCGTAACGCGTATCGACCTCGAACTTCGGCGGCGGCAGGAAGCTGAACGCCCACTTCTGCTCGTCCGGCAACCGCGGCAGGATCGAGCACAGGAACATCGGCAGCTTCGCCTTGGTGACGAAGCTGGCCGCCGCGAAATTGCCGGCGGAGATGCAGCCGCTGTCGAAGACCTGGGCTTTGTCCTCGCTCATCATCTTGCGATAGACGACGACGGCCTGCTGCGGCGTCGATTTGTTGTCTTCGTAGACGAGCTTCAGCTTCTTGCCGAGCACGCCGCCCTTCTCGTTGACGGCGTCGATCGCGATTGACAGGCCGTCGCGCCAGTGGCCGTCGGTGATCGAACCGTAGCCAGTCAGGCCGAGCGACGAGCCGACGATGATCTCGTCGGCCGACGCCAATCCTGGCGACAGAGCGAGCGCGGCAGCGAGCAGCAGAGCTTTATGCGATGTCATTGTTCCCTCCGGTGTCGTGATGGGCTTTCCGCCCGTTCGGTTATGGTCTCTGGTTCTATGAATTCAGGCGCGCGCGGCTCCCACTTTGCCGCGAACATCGTTGAGCCCCGACAGCGCGGCCTGGCGCAGGAAGCCCTGGTCGGACGAGAGCACGAAGACGTTGGCGCCCTGCGAGTTGAGCCAGGCCGCCTCCGTCGCATTGCCGACGTAGACGCTGATCGATTTCTTCGCCTTCTTCGCCGCCGCCGAGATCTTCTCGACCGCCTTGAGCACGGCGGGCGGGTCCTTGGTCTCGTCACCATAAGCGGCGGTGAGATCGCCGCGACCAATGAACAGCGAGTCGACGCCGTCGATCGCCGCGATCGCATCGACCTCGTCGAGGGCGATCGGGTCCTCGATCTGCGCCACGAACACCATGCTCGCGTCGGATTCAGCGATGTGCTTCCACATCGGCACGCTGGTGTAGCGGCCGGCGCGCGTCGAGGTCGCGTAACCGCGGCTGCCGTTCCGGTAACGGAACATCGCCGCCACCTCGCGCGCATAGGCTGCGGTCTTGACGTGCGGCACCAGCACCCCGGTCGCGCCGCAGTCGAGCACCGAGAGGATAGCCTCGGGCCCCGGTACGCGGACCAGCGCCGGTATGCCTTGGCCGCGCGCCGCCATCAACGCGATGTCGGTCGTCGTTCGGTCGAACGGCGCGTGCTCCTGGTCGATGACGACGAAGTCGTAACCGAGGTCGCCGAGGATCTCGGTCGAATGGCTCGTCGGCGTCTTTAGGAAGGAGCCGACGAGCTTGTCGCCGGCGAGCATGCGTTGCCGAAAGGTGGAAGCAGCGTTCATTACGAATTCCTTTGCCGTTATTCGGTTCTGTTGCCGCTCACGGCATCGGGTAGTCGTCGGCGTTCAGGATCCAGCCGGGCTTCAACGAGAAGTCGAGCCGGGGCGGCACGAAGATATCGACGAGCTGGTTGAAGTTCTTGCCGCAGGCTTCCGTCGTGTGGATCGACGGCGGCGGGATGACCGCGATCGACGGGCTGCCGCACAGCTCGTGGTCGTCGTCGCGCCAGTTGCTCTTGTTGACCACCCACGGCCAGCGCAGGTGATGCATGAATTCGCCTTCGACGGCGAGCGAGCACTGCTCGAAATCGTCGTGATGGTGCGGCGACAGCTTGCTCGGGTCGCGCGGGCCCTGATAGCCGTCGAGGTAGTTCACCATGATGGTGGTGCAGCGCCAGATGCGGCCGAACCGGCCCGGCTCCGATTTCACGTCGAGGCTGTAGACGCGCAGCTTGAAGCCATCTTTCGGCGCCGGCCAGTCCTGCATCAGCGCGACGTAGGGCTTGGCGTTGGCGTAGGACGCGGCGTTGGCGCATTTCGCGTTCAGGTCGGCCGAGCGCGAGGTGAAGATGCGCACGATGTCGCCGGCCTCGATGATCTTGATGCTGGACTTGCCCGGCGGCACGAAGGCGAGATGCCGGCCGGTGACGCGCTGCGTGCCGCCCGCCGTGGTGATTTCGACAACGACGTCCGGGTCTGCGAGCAGCACGGCGTATTCGTCGACCTGCGCGTCGCGCGCCAGCACGCCGCCCGCCTTGCCTTCGGTGTAGGTGAGCACGAAGTTCTGGCCGCGGCCGTACCAGGTCTTGCCCGCCGCGTCGTTGTCCTGCGGCGGGTCCTGATAGAACCGCAGATATTCTGCCGGGCCGAACGGCCCGCCGGGTGCCGCCTTGCCCGCTGCCGGCGCAAGCTTGGCCCGTGGATCGGTCGCGTCGTACATGAACTGATCTCCCTACACTTCCAATCTTATTGCCGTCAGCGCGCTGCCGGCCCGTTTAATTCTTCGCCGCCCGCGCAGCCTCGACATCCGCTTCGATGCCAAGCGCGCGCGCCGTATTGGTCGACACCATCTTGCGGATCTGCTCGTCGGTGTAGCCGAGATCCATGCACATCCTGATCCCACGGCGCATACCGTCGATCGGGTTGAACGTGCCGACCTGGCCGAGGTCGGAGGCGAGGATCGTATTGTCCACGCCGCCGGCTTCGATCTGATTGCGCAGATCCTCGGCGTCGCAGCTCTTGAATTTGCAACCGTCGAGGAACATGCACAGCGAGTGCTCGACGAAGGCGCCCATCGCCGCGATGCCCTTCACGTCGTTGAGCGAGGCGTCGACGATGTCCTCCGGATGCGTGAAGACGAGCCGCTTGACGCCGCGGCGCTGCGCCTCCTCGAACACGACCCAGGTCTCGCTGACGTGCAGATGGCCACTTGCCAGCACCATGTCGCTCTTCGCGACGATGTCGAGAATCTCCTTGGCGTCGTCGCGCAAGGTCTTCTTGTCGTCCTCGAGCACCTTGACCGGCGTCACCGGCCGCATGCGGTCGCTCGACGCCGGATGCGTCCACTGCGCCTGCGCCTGCCAGCGCAGGTGATTTTCTGCGGCGAGCGTCGGCAGCCAGACGATCTTGCCGCCGAGCGCGGCGGTGTGTTCGACGGCGTAGGGGTTGAGACCGCCGACGACGTTGTTGAGCACGATGCTCGGATAGATCTTCGCCGTCATGTTCGGGAAGTGCTTGCGGATCAGCGCCGCGGTCATGACGCTGCTGTAGTCGTGATCCTTGGTCACCACCGCGGCATAGCCGGCGTCGGACGCCTGCCGGAGCAGTTCGACGTGGTCGACGCCGCGCGGCGCGATCGAGGGGCCGCTGTGAACGTGCGGGTCGATCGCCCCTTTCAAAAGGGCATCGATCCGCCGCTCGGTGTTGGCGTCCGCCGGTCCTGTCATGTCCTCACCACGTCTCGGCGCCGTCGTTCACGACAGCGGAACAGTGTTTCATAAAAGCCTACCGGACTTCCCCACGGAGTCAATCGATCCACGTTTCGCTACGAGAAACGGGCCGAAATGACGCCGGGCCGGGTTGACGCGTGTCGCGGACCGGTATTTTGTTCTGCGCTCGTGAACAGTAAGTCCGGACCGGCAATGCCCGAATCCCGTGCCAGCGGCGTCCACTCCGTCCAGCTTGCCATCGACGTGCTGGAGGCTGTGGCGTTCTCCACCGAGGAGATCGGCGTGACGCAGATCGCCGACCGCCTCGGCATGACCAAGGGCTCGGTACACCGTCATCTCACGACGTTGGTCGAACGCGGCTATCTCGCGCAGAACCCGTCGACGTCGCGCTACATGATCGGGCCGAAAAGCCGTCTCCTGTCGCGCCATGCACCGGAGGCGGACCTGGTCCATCTCGCCGAGGGCCCGATGCGGCAATTACGCGATGCGCTCGATCAGCCGGTCGTGCTCTCGGAGATGACGCCGCGCGGCGCGCTGGTGATCACCAGCCTGCCGAGCTCGTCGCCGATCGAGATCGGCGTACGGCCGGGCAGCGAACTGTCCTTCCACGCCTCGGCGCAGGGCAAGGTGATGCTGGCCTACGCCCCCGCCCCGTTCCGCGAGCGCGTTCTCGCGCGCCCGCTGCAACGCTTCACCGACAGGACGATCGTGTCGCCGCGAAAGCTCGAGCAGGAGCTGCAGGAGATCGTCCGGCTCGGCTACGGCGCCGCGCCGGAAGAGGTCGCACTCGGATTGAACGCGGTTGCGGCACCCATCTTTGACGCGAAGGGCGCATGCGTCGCCGCCGTCGCCATCGTCGACACGATGCAGTACCTGCCGGAAAAGGTGCGGCCGGCCGACGCCGCACAATTGACCGATGCGGCGCGGCAGATTTCGCGCAACCTCGGGCATGGCCGCGCCGCCGAGCCGGCGCCGCGTTCGCGCCGGCCCTCCTGACATTTTCAGAAGTTGATGTTCGCGGCTTTGATGATCGGCCCCCATTTGTCGATCTCGGACTGAGTGAAGGCCTTGAGATCGGCGGGCGTGCCGCCGGCCGGCTGGGCGCCGACCTTGGCGAGGAACTCCTGTGTCGCCGGCTCCTTCAGCCAGCCATTGGTGAGCTCGTTGAGCTTCGCCACCACCTCCGGCGGCGCCTTGACCGGCGCGAGAAGGGCGTACCAGACACTCGCCTCGAAGCCCGGAATGCCGGACTCCGACACGGTCGGCACGTCCGGCAGCATCGACCAGCGGGTCGCCGAGGCGATCGCCAGCGCCTTGATCTTCCCGGACTTCACCGGCCCGAGATAGGGCGTTGCCGAGTCCATGGCGATGTCGATGTGACTGCCCATCAGGTCGGGCAGCATCGCGGCAGCGCCCTTGTATTGCGCGGCGGTGATCGAGATACCCGCCGTGCGATTGAGCAACTCACCGGTGATGTGACCGAGCGTGCCGTTGCCCGGATAGGCCGCCGTCAGCTTCGTATTGGCCTTGGCATAGGCGACCAGTTCCTTGACCGTCGAGAACGGCGCGTCGGGACGGGCCGTCACGATCACCGGCGCCTTGCCGACAAGGATCACCGGCGCGAAATCGCGCTGCGGGTCGTATTCGATATTCTTGTACATCAGCTTGTTGGTGGCGGCCTGCCCGGTCGTGGCGAACAGGATCGTGTAGCCGTCCGGCGACGAGCGCGCGACCGAGGTCGCGCCGATATTGCCGCCGGCGCCGCCCTTGTTTTCCACGATGAAGGACTTGCCGAGCTTCTCGCTGAGATCGTGCGCGAGACGGCGCGCGATCACGTCCGAGGTAGTGCCGGCCGTGAAGGCGACCACGAACGTCACCGTTCGGGACGGCCACGTGTCCGCGCGGGACGGCGCGGATTGCGTCAGCACGGTCAAGCCCAGCAGCGCAGTCACTATCGTTGCAAATTTCGGCATGTCCTCCCCCTGCGTTTCTATTGTCAGCCTTCAGAGACGTATTTTCGCCAGTTGTCGGTGCGCAGCGGCATTTCCGGGAATGTCTTGCGCTGATCGGCAGCGACTCCGATCAGCTCGGCCGCGTTCATACCCTTGCGTGCGAGATAGGCGTCGAGTTCCGCCACCGCTTCTGACAATACGGCGGAGCCGCGCAGCATTACCTGCGAGGCCAGCTCGACCGCGCTGGCGCCGGCCAGCATCATACGCGCGACATCGAGACCGGTGCGCGCGCCGTTGATGCCGATCAGCGGCTTGTTCTTGCCGACCTGCTGGCGCGACACGGTGAGCCAATGACATGTGAGCGGCAGATTCCACACGCCGCCGACACCCAATGTCGTGCCGAGGTGCGGCGCCAAGGTCTCGACATCGGGAATAAGGCCGAGCAACCGCCCGGCCATCACCACCGCTTCGCCGCCGCCGGCAAAGGCCGCGGCCGCGAGATCGGGCACGCACTCGCTCTGGCCGGTGATCTTCACCCACAGCGGAATCCTGATGGCCGCGCGGACGGCGGACACGATCGCCGTGACACGTTCCGGCTCGAGCTCGGTGGAGACGACGCCGCGCGCCTGGCTCGCATAGGGCGTGCCGATGTTGAGCTCGAGCACGCGCACCCCGGCCTGCTCGACCTGTTTGGCGAAGCCGACGGCGGTCGTGAGGTCCGCGACGATGAGGCTGGCAATGGCATATGAATCCATCGCCTTGGCCTCGCGATCGAGCGCAACGGTCTGCTCGAGCCAGGCCTCGAAAGTTTGCGGCGTCAGGCCGGAGCGGGTCGCCATGAACGCTTCCGCCGGCGCATCCGCGGTCCACGGAATTTCCCGCCAATCGCTGTCGAACAGCATGTATTCGGCGCGCTGGAGCTGGTCGCGGCCGCGCTCGGTCTCGTTGATCGACTTCACCACCACCGCGCCGACGCCGGCGCGCAGCGCCCGCCGCACGCCGTCCGCGTCGATCAAGTGCTCGGCGGAGCCGGCGATGACAGGATTCTTCAGCTCAGTCCGGCCGATCGATGTCTTCAAGCGCGTCATTCGACTATGCCTCTTCCGTCACGCCGTCCGGCGGGCCCGATGTGAAATTGCCGTAGCGCGGCTGCAATCTACGCCGGCGTCAAGGCCGCGAGATTCTTCTCGATGCTGGCGCGCGATTCCTTGAGCGCGGGCACCAGCGAGCCGATCAGATCGGACCGCGTCACGGCGGACCGGAAGTAGGTCAGGCCGTAGGCGGCGATCACGCGGTCTCCGTCCATGATCGGAACGGCGATGGTGTCGGAATTTTTCGGCTCCACGCCCGGGTCGCGATGTGCGAAGCCGCGGGTGCGCGTCGCGCGGACGAGCTGTTCGACCACCTTCGGCAGATTCCTGGGGCGATCTTCGTCGTATCGCGAAGCTGCCAGCATGCGGACGAGGAGCTTGCGCTCCTCTTTTGAACAGAACGCCAGATAAGCGCGGCCAAGGCTGCGTGCGACGAGACTGAGACGCATGTTGATCGTGGCGTGGAAAGGCGAGATCGGGCTGTCCGGGATCGTGCTGTAGCGGACGACGATGGCGTCCGCTTCCAGGACCCCGACCGCCACCGGCCATTTCACGCGGCGCGTCAATTCGAGCGCCCATGGACGCGCGGCTTCGACGATCAGCGGCGCGCCGTGGAAGCCGTTGCTCAGGCTCGCGACCTGCGACGTGACCTGATAGCCGCCGAGCCGCCGGTCGTTGGCGATGAAGCCTTCCGCTTGCAAGGTTTCCAGCAGCCGCACGATCGTCGGCTTCGGCAGGCCGGTGCGCCGGTGCAATTCGGCGACGGACGTCACGCGCTGCCGGTTCAGCTCGGCCAACAGACGGAGCGCGCGCTGGACCGATTGCACGGGCGGGAATGACGGCATGCAATCTCATATCAAACCGGCATTCCGCTGTCTCCGGAGCGTCTGGCGCGAGCGGCCGTTGCGACCGCAGGCTGCCTCGCAGCCGCCTGCGCACGCTGATTTCGGGCGGGAGCCTAACCGGCGCCCGGCCGGCCGAGGCCGCCGATCTGGTGGCGTTTCGGGATGCGAAATGGCCGCTGCGAACTTATCTCGCGTGGCTTCGAGTCTCACGCGACGCGCGCACCAGCGAGACCCCGATACGGCCTCGCCGGCACGCTTTCGCGAGCGCAGACGTCAGCGATCGAGCAAATGCTGTTGAGGGCTGGCGGAGAGAGAGGGATTCGAACCCTCGATACGGTTTCCCGTATACACGCTTTCCAAGCGTGCGCCTTCAGCCACTCGGCCACCTCTCCATCCGGCTGATGCAAGCCGCGCGGCGCGCCCCACTGATCGAGATCCGCACCGGCCGTCGCGGGCTAGGTTCATGGCCGTCCGGGGCTCCTTTTGCAAGCCGTACCTCGTCGTCCGACCGCTCCCAAATAATATGTTCTAGTATGTTTATTTTACAAAATCCGCTTCTTATTGGAGATAGGAACAGAACTGCGATACGTAGTCCCCGGCCTCGCCCCTCTGTTGCCCGGGCGGCGCATCGGGGTACCGATGGATACTGACGCCTCCGCGCTGCACCTCGTCCTGACCGGCGATCCGGGCCTCTATGCCATCGTCGCGCTGTCGCTGATCGTCAGCCTGACCGCGCTGGCCTTCGCCGCGCTCATCGGCATCCCGCTCGGCGCCGCACTGGCGCTCGTGCGCTTCCCGGGCCGCGAGGCGGTGATCGTCTTTCTCAACGCCCTGATGGGCCTGCCGCCGGTCGTGATCGGCCTCGCCGTTTTTCTGCTGCTGTCCCGATCAGGACCGCTCGGCTCGTGGGGCCTCCTGTTCACGCCGCAGGCGATGATCATCGCTCAGACGATCATGGTCGCGCCGATCATCGCCGCGCTGACGCGGCAGACGATCGAGGATCTCTGGGCCGAATATCGCGACGAACTGACGGCAATGAATGTCGGCCCGTCCCTCCGCATCGCGACCCTGATCTGGGACGCGCGCTTCTCGCTCGTCACCGCGTTGCTCGCCGGCTTCGGGCGCGCCGCAGCGGAAGTCGGCGCCATCATCATCGTCGGCGGCAACATTGACGGCTTCACCCGCACGATGACCACGGCGATCGCACTCGAGACCTCGAAGGGCGACCTGTCGCTCGCCATCGGCCTCGGCATGGTGCTGCTCGCAATCATCGTCGCCATCAATGCATTCGCCTGGGGCGCGCGGCGCCTCGGCGAGCATTTCGCGGGATGAGCATGCGAGCGCCCGCATCCGATGTCCCTGTCGAACTCGAGGACGTCTCGGTTCTCGCCGGCCCCGTCGCGCTGGTCGACGGCGTTACGATGCGTCTGACGCCCGGCGCGCCGACCGTGCTTATCGGCCCGAACGGGGCCGGAAAGACGACTCTCCTGCGCATCGTCATGGGCCTGATCGCGCCGTCGCGCGGCCGCGTCACCTGGGCCGGCCGCGAGCACGTTGCGCCCGACCGCCGCGCCATCGTCTTTCAACGCCCCGCCATGCTCCGGCGCTCGGCCGCCGGCAATATCCGGTACGCGCTCGCCGCGGCCACGGCGCCGCGCGCCAAACGCACAGAGCGCATCACCGAATTGCTGGCGCTGGTCGGCCTGTCGGGCCTCGAGCGCCGTCCGGCGCGGCGGCTCTCCGGGGGCGAACAGCAGCGCCTTGCGCTGGCGCGCGCACTCGCGCGCGAACCCGACCTTTTACTGCTCGACGAACCGACCGCCAGTCTCGACCCCGCCGCCACCAAGGCCATCGAGGACATCGTCCGCGCGGTCGCCGCGCGCGGCGTCAAGGTCGTCATGTCGACGCACGATCTCGGCCAGGCGCGCCGCGTGGGCGGCGACGTGGCGCTCCTGCATCGCGGCCGCCTGATCGAACATGCGCCCGCAGCGGACCTCTTCACCGCGCCGAGGACCGAAGAGGCGAAACGATTCATTGCCGGCGAACTGCTGGTGTGAAGCAGCCAGACTCGTCATCGCCGGGCTTGACCCGGCGATTGCGACGATACGGGCACAATGCCCGCCTAAGCGAGATGGCCGGGACAAGCCCGGCCATGACAACAACGAAGACGAGAATTGAATTTAGAGGATCGGATGCATAATCGCCGCACATTCATTGCCGCCGCCGCGTTGGCGGCCATCGCGTTCGCCGCACCCTCGGCGCACGCGCAGGATAAATCGATCGTCGTCGCCTCGACCACGTCGACGCAGGATTCCGGCCTGTTCGAATATTTGCTGCCGATCTTCAAGCAGCAGACCGGCATCACGGTGAAGGTTGTGGCGCAGGGCACTGGCCAGGCGCTCGATACCGGCCGCCGCGGCGACGCCGACGTCGTCTTCGTGCACGCCAAATCGGCGGAAGAGAAATTCCTCGCCGAAGGCCAGGGCGTGAAGCGTTTTCCGGTCATGTACAACGACTTCGTCCTGATCGGACCGAAGTCCGACCCCGCTCACGTCAAAGGCATGAAGGACGTCGCCAAAGCCTTCCAGACCATCAAGGACAAGCAGACCTCGTTTATCTCGCGCGGCGACCGTTCGGGCACCAACATCGCCGAGCTGAAGCTTTGGAAGGATGCCGGCATCGACATCGAGAAGGACAAAGGGCCCTGGTACAAGGCGATCGGCCAGGGCATGGGTGCGGCGCTCAACACCGCCGGCGCCGGCAATGCCTATGTGCTGTCCGACCGCGGCACCTGGATTCACTTCAAGAACAAGGGCGACCTGGAGATCGTCGTCGAAGGCGACAAGCGCATGTTCAACCAGTACGGCGTAATGCTGGTGAACCCGGTCAAGCACCCGAATGTGAAGAAGGAGCTGGGCCAGCAATTCATCGACTGGCTCGTCTCACCCGAAGGGCAGAAGGTCATCGCCAACTACAAGATCAACGGCCAGCAGCTCTTCTACCCCAACGCCACCGATCCGGGGGCGTGATCAGTCGGCGGCGAGTTGCGCCAGCGCAATTCGCCGCCCCTGCGCTTGGGCGAGCGCGTCGCGCGCGACATCGGCTGCGATCTGAAGCGCCTGATAGTCCGCATCGTCGGCGGTGCCGGTGGCGACGCTCGTGGGCGCGGCGACCGTGGACATCTCCGGCGCGGACGACATCGAGAGGCCGAGCAGAAGAATGACAAGCAGGGGTACGACGCGCATGGTCCGCCTCGCGGGGTTCGACGTGCAGGTAGCATCAGACCACAGAGACCTTGCGGCCACGCGAAGCGGAGCGGCGGATTTGCGTCAAATGCAGTCAGTATTTCTTTAGGATTGCGAGCACCGGCTTAGAGAATTCAATGACTTAACGGCGCCGCCGGCCCATGCGGCGGCCGTCCGAATACCCTATATTGCGGCCATGCCCGACGAATTCGACTACATCATCCAGCCCGACCCGACCGACCCGCGCCTGACAGAGCGCGTCACCGGAATCGACCAGACCGGCGCGGCGATTGAGACGTCGGTGACGGTCGAGCGTGCGCTCACGATCTTCCTGAATGGCCAGGAGATCGTCACCGCGATGACGATCAACGATTACCCCGAATATCTGGCGATCGGCTATCTGCTGAACCAGAACATGCTGCTGCCGGACGACGACGTGACCGGCGTCGATTACGACGAGGAACTGTCCGTCGTCGTCGTGCGCACCAAGCGAAAGACCAATTACGAGAAGAAGCTGAAGAAGAAGGTGCAAACCTCCGGCTGCGCGCAAGGCACCGTGTTCGGCGACCTGATGGAAGCGCTCGAGACAGTGTCTATGCCGCACGCCGAACTGCGCACGTCGTGGCTCTACCGACTGACGCACGCGATCAACACCACGCCATCACTCTACCTCGAGGCCGGGGCCATCCATGGCTGCGTGCTGGCGCAACGGGACAAGCCGCTCGTCTACATGGAGGACGTCGGCCGCCACAACGCCGTCGACAAGATCGCCGGCTGGATGTTCAAGGAGAAGGTCCCGGCCGCCGACAAGATCTTCTACACCACCGGCCGTCTCACATCGGAGATGGTGATCAAGACGGTGCGCATGGGCATTCCGATTCTCATCTCGCGCTCCGGCTTCACCGCATGGGGCGTCGAGTTGGCGCGCAAGGCGAATTTGACACTGATCGGCCGCGCGAAGGGCAAACGCTTCATCGCGCTCGCCGGCGAAAGCCGCATCCTGTTCGACCAGGATATCGCATTCGTCGAGGAGGAAAGCGCGAGGCACC
>DASTGR010000013.1:0-4344 GCA_035718885.1 Pseudolabrys sp.
CATGTCGCTCGGGCACGCCGACGAGACGGCGCCGATCAATAATTGGCGCAGCCCCCGGGCGCCGCTCGACGATTTTGCGACATTTTCAGGCTTCGAAGGCTGAATTTACGGGTCTTTTCCCGAGCCGTTCAGCCCGCGTTCACCGGCGCGCCCCTAAACCCCGCCCCATGCCGGTTCCCCGACTGACCGTCCTTTCGGCGCTAATCCTGGCCGCTCTCGGCGCGAGCGTTTCGGCCGCCGAGGCGCCGCTGCACCCGGCACAGCATGCCTGCCTGAGCAAGGCCGAGCAGCGCTCCGCGGTCCACGAGCGCAAGGCCATCCCGCTCGCCGAGGCCATCAAGATCCTGCGGGCCCACGGCAAGCACGGCGAGGTGGTCGGCGCGCGGCTCTGCCGGCGCGAGGAGCAGCTCGTCTACGTGCTGACACTGCTCGCACATAGTGGCAAAGTGATCCGCACCAGTGTTGACGCCGCCAACGGCACGCTTCTGGTCAACACGCGTTGAGCGGAGAGACGTAATTGCGACTGCTCGTCGTCGAGGACGACCCCGACCTGAACCGCCAGCTCGCCGCTGCGCTGTCCGACGCCGGATATGTCGTCGACCGCGCCTATGACGGCGAGGAGGGCCACTATCTCGGCGAGTCGGAGCCCTACGACGCGGTCATCCTCGACATCGGCCTGCCGAAGATGGACGGCATCTCGGTGCTGGAAGCATGGCGCAGGGCCGGGCGCTCCATGCCGGTGCTGATGCTGACCGCCCGCGACCGCTGGAGCGACAAGGTGCAGGGCTTCGACGCCGGCGCCGACGATTACGTCGCCAAGCCCTTCCATCTCGAGGAGGTGCTGGCGCGGGTGCGGGCGCTGCTGCGCCGCTCGACCGGCCACGCCAAGAGCGAGTTCAATTGCGGCCCGGTGAGGCTCGACACCCGCACCGGCCGCGTCGCCGTCGACGGCAATCCGGTCAAGCTGACGAGCCACGAATACCGGCTGCTCGCCTACCTCATGCATCACGCCGGCCGCGTCGTGTCGCGCACCGAACTGGTCGAGCATCTCTACGACCAGGACTTCGACCGCGATAGCAACACGATCGAGGTCTTTGTCGGCCGCATCCGCAAGAAACTCGGCGTCGACATCATCCAGACCGTGCGCGGCCTCGGATATCTGCTCGCTCCGCCCACTCCATGAGCACGACGGCGTCGCGCTGGACCCGGTGGTTTCCGCGCGTCGTGCGGTCGAATTCGCTGGCGCTCCGTCTCTTCCTGTCCGCCACCGCCTGGGCCGTGGTCATCCTCGCGGTCACCGGCTTCATTCTCTCGTCGCTCTATCGCCAGGGGGTCGAGCGCTCGTTCGACCGTCGCCTCAACGTCTATCTGCGCACGCTCGTCGCCGACCTCTCGGTGCCGCCCGAGGAAGGCGAGAAATTCCCGCAGTCGCTCGGTGAGCCGCTGTTCGAATTGCCGCTGTCGGGCTGGTACTGGCAGGTGACGCGCCTCGATCCCGGCAAGCCCGACATCCGCTCCTCGCGTTCGTTGTGGGACGCCGGCCTGCCGCATCTCCAGGATATGGGAATCGCTGCGGGACCGGACGGCTCGCGCGAAGGATATATTGACGGGCCGGAAGATCAGAAGCTTCGGCTCGTCGAACGCAACATCGATCTCGGAGAGGAAGGGCACTACCTCGTCGCGGTCGCCGGCGACGCGGCCGAAATCACCGGCGAGACGCGCTCGTTCGACCAGGCGCTCACGATCACCTTCGTGCTGCTCGCCGCGGTGCTCCTGCTCACGACCATGTTCCAGGTGCGCTTCGGCCTGATGCCGCTGCGCCGGCTGACAGCGGGGCTGGCGGCGATCCGCGCCGGCACCGCCGAACGCCTCGAGGGCGAGTTCCCGGTGGAGATCGCGCCGCTCGCGCGCGAGACCAATGCGCTGATCGAGGCGAACCGCGAGATCGTCGAGCGCGCGCGCACGCATGTCGGCAATCTCGCGCATGCCCTCAAGACGCCGCTGTCGGTGATGGTCAACGAGGCGAACGCGCACGGCCGCGACGCCTTCGCCGACAAGGTCAAGGAGCAGGCCGACATCATGCGCGACCAGGTGGCGCGCCATCTGGAGCGGGCGCGGCTTGCGGCACGTCTGACCGTGGTCGGCAGCATCACCGAGATCGCCCCTGTCGTCACCGCGCTCGCGCGCACGATGGAAAAGATCCACCGCGACAAGGCCGTCACCGTCGCGGTCGACGCCGATCCGCAGGCGAAATTCCGCGGCGAGCGGCCGGACCTCGAGGAGATGATCGGCAACCTCGTCGACAACGCCTGCAAATGGGCGGCCTCGCGCGTTTCAGTCTCGGTCGCGCGCGAGCCGAGCGAGAAGGGGCCGGCGGTGCGTATCGTCGTCGACGATGACGGCCGCGGCCTGTCGCCGGCCGAGCGCGACCAGGTCGCCAAGCGAGGCCAGCGTCTCGACGAGACCAAGCCCGGCTCCGGCCTCGGCCTTTCGATCGTGGTGGAGCTTGCGCGGCTCTATGGCGGGGGCCTGACGCTCGGCCAGGCGCCGTCCGGCGGCTTGCGCGCGGAGCTGGTGCTGCCGGCGGGTTAAAGCCCGCGCCAGCGGACGAACAGGTAGGTGGCGAGCGTCGTTACCACCATCAGGCCGAGCGCGAACGGATAACCCCAGGCCCACTGCAATTCGGGCATGACCTTGAAATTCATGCCGTAGATGCCGGCGATCACCATGGGTGGCGTCAGGATGATGCCGACGAGCGTCAGCACGTTCATCACCTTGTTCTGCAACAGCCCGATATATCCGACGATGCCGTCGAGCATGAAGCCGGCGGTCGCCGACAGGTCGGTTTCGGCCTCTGCGATCGATTTCAAATCCCGCTCGAAGGTGTCGAGCTTGGCGACGAGGCTTTTTGCGCCCTCCTGCTCGCGCAGGAAGGCGATCAGCCGCCGGAAGCTCAGGACGCTGCGGCGCAGCTTCACCAGCACTTCGCGGCTCGGGCCGAGTTCGGTGAGCGTGCGCTCGAGCTGGCGATTCCGCAGGCGCGGCGAGCTTTGCAGGATGCGCCGTCTTTTGGTCGTGGCGTGATGCTGGAACACCATCGTGTTGATGCGGTCGAGGTCGTGGCCGACCTTGTCGAGGATGTTGTCGGTGTGATCGACGATCATGTCGAGGATCGCGGCGAAGATATCGTCGCGGCCCGAGCGGTGCGTGAAGCAATTCTCGCATTCCTTGACCAGCGCCGTGAGGCCTTCGTCGCTGCCGTCTGTGACCGTGACCAGCACGCCCTTGGCGCGGATGAAAGTGATCTTCAACAGATGCGGATCGCCGCTGTCCTTGAGTGTGAGCAAGAGGCCGGTCATGGTCAGTTGCGTTTCGGTGGCGCTGAAATGACTCGACACCTGGAATGGCTCGTAGTCGTTGACCGGCGAGAGCTCGACGTTCAACGCGTCTTCGATCCGTCGCTTTTCGTGGTCGCTGGCGTCGGAGAGGTCGATCCACTGCGCGGCGCGCAAGTCGCCCTTCGAGTCGGACATCTCGTTGAGGCATCCGCCCGCCAGGTCATAAACCTTCAACACCGGTCAAGCTCCGCGCCGTGAAACCGCGCGGAACAACGCCACGGCCCGGCCTTGGTTGCCTGCGGAGCCTCCGTTTTGCCCTAATCCTGCCGTGTCGCTAGGGTGACTTCGCGTCCACGTCGTCTCGCCTTTGGGGGTCATCACATGTCCGTTCGTTCTGCCGCTGCGCGGCTTCTCGTCGCGCTGGGTCTGACCGCATCGCTCGCCGCCTGCGCCGGCAATCCCGAGACTGGGACCGGTCCGAAGGAGAATACGGGCACGCTGCTCGGTGCGCTGGGCGGGGCGGCCATCGGCTCGCAATTCGGCGGCGACGCCGGCGGCCATGTGGCCGGCGCGCTGATAGGCGCCGGTGTCGGCGCCCTGATCGGCAACCGCATCGGCGCCTCGCTCGACGAGCAGGACAAGCGCCTCGCCTACGAAGCCGAGATGAACGCGCTGGAGCGCGGTCCATCGGGCGCGCCGGTCGCCTGGCGCAATCCGGACTCGGGCCGCTACGGCTCGGTGGTGCCGGGACCGGCCTACTCTGACCGCGGCCGCAATTGCCGTGCCTATACCGAGACGATCTACATCGACGGCCGGCCGCAGACCGCGCGCGGCACTGCCTGTCGTAACCCCGACGGCAGCTGGACGCCGCTCGCCTGAGCGGGGGCGCGTTAACCCGCCGGTATCCTTAACCGTCTCTTTAGACGGCGCCGCTATCAACCCGGGTGGGGCTGGTAGTGGGGTGGGGTATGTCGGGTGACGAACACGCGTTGCGTTTGCGCGCCTA
>DASTGR010000014.1:0-28246 GCA_035718885.1 Pseudolabrys sp.
TGCGAGAGCTGCTTGCCGTCCGGGTCTTCCTTGCGGATGGCGCGGAAGGCGGTCGGCGCGGTGAACAGCGCCACCGCCTTGTGCTGCGCGATGACGCGCCAGAAGGCGCCGGCGTCGGGCGTGCCGACCGGCTTGCCCTCGTAGAGGATCGAGGTGCAGCCGTGCAGGAGCGGCGCGTAGACGATGTAGGAATGCCCGACGACCCAGCCGATGTCGGAGGCGCACCACCACACTTCGCCCGGATCGATGCCGTAGAGATTCTGCATCGACCATTTCAGCGCGACCATGTGGCCGCCATTGTCGCGCACGACGCCCTTCGGGATGCCGGTCGTGCCGGACGTGTAGAGGATGTAGAGCGGGTCGGTGGCGGCGACGGGCACGCACTCGCTCGTCTTGGCGTATTCGACCGCATGCTCCCAGGCCTTGCGCCAGTCGTGGTCGCGGCCTTCGGTGAGCGCCGCTTCGCATTGCGGCCGCTGAAGGATCATGCAGGCGGACGGCTTGTGCCTGGCGAGCTTGATCGCCTCGTCGAGCAGCGGCTTGTAGGCGACGATTCGCGCGCCCTCGATGCCGCAGCTTGCCGAGAGGATGACCTTCGGCTGCGCGTCGTCGATGCGGGTGGCGAGCTCCTTCGGCGCGAAGCCGCCGAACACGACCGAGTGGACGGCGCCGATGCGCGCGCAGGCAAGCATCGCGAACACCGCCTCCGGCACCATCGGCATGTAGATGATGACGCGGTCGCCCTTCGTCACGCCGAAGTCGCGCAGGATGGCGCCGAGCAATTGCACCTCGGACAGCATGCGGCCATAGGTGAAGGTCTGCACCGTCTTGGTGACGGGCGAATCGTAGATCAGCGCGACCTGGTCGTTGCGGCCGTTGGCGACGTGGCGGTCGAGGCAATTGTAGCAGGTGTTGGTGACGCCTCCGGCGAACCAGCGGCCGTAGATGCCGGCCTCCTTGTCGAAGATCTTCTTCGGCTTCTCGAACCAGTGCAGGTCGGCGGCGGCCTCGGCCCAGAACACCTCGGGCGTGCGCTGCCAGTGGGCGTAAGTCTCGTGATAGCGGCTGGCGCGGACGTCCATTTCAGCGGGCTCCCTCGGCTTCAGCCGCAATAGTGGAACGGGCGGCATGCGCAAACAAGGCTGGCGCGGTCGCACCTCTTAGGCTTTGATCCGGCGCAAATTTTCGGCTCATCTCACGCCCGTGACCATCATCACCGACCCTTTGTTCTACCTGCTGGCGGTCCCCGCCGTGATCGCGCTCGGCCTGTCGAAGGGCGGCTTTTCCGGCGTCGGCCAGATGGCGACGCCGATGCTGGCGCTGGTGATGCCGCCCTTGGAGGCGGCCGCGATCTTCCTGCCGATCATGATCGTGCAGGACATGAACGCCGTCTGGGTGTACCGGCGCGACTGGGATCGCCGCATCCTCGCCATCATGATCCCCGGCGCGATCATCGGCATTGCCGGCGGCGGCGTCCTCGCCGCCTACATTTCCGACGCCGCGGTGCGCGTCTTCATCGGCGTCACGACGATCATATTCGTCGCCTACGCGTTCGCGGTGATGATGCGCGTGCCGCGGCCCGCCACGGCCGGCAGCGTGCCGGCGGGAATCGTCTGGGGCGTGCTGTCCGGCTTCACCTCCACCGTGTGCCAGGCCGGCGGCCCGCCCTACCAGATGTACGTGCTGTCGCAGAAGCTGCCGAAGATGCTGTTCGTCGGCACCACGGCGGTGTTCTTCGCCTCGCTCAACGCGATGAAGGTCGTGCCCTATGTCGCGCTCGGCCAGTTCTCGACCAAGGGGCTCGGCACCTCGCTCATCCTGATGCCGCTGGCGCTCGCCGCCAACCAGCTCGGCTTCTGGCTGGTGCGCCGCATCTCGCAGGAATTGTTCTACCGGCTGACGCTGATCTTGATGCTCGTCATCTCGATCGAGCTGACGCGCGAGGGCGTCCTTCAACTCTGGCATTGATGACAGCGGCCCGATTGCCCGCTACTTTTTCGCCAGGGGGAACCACCCAATGGCGAAGACGCCCTACGACGTCGATCTCGACCGCAATCCGGCGAACTTCCAGCCGCTGACGCCGCTCGGCTTCCTCGAGCGCGCGGCGAGCGTGTTCCCGCGGCATACGGCGATCGTCCACGGCAGACTGGCGCGCACTTATGCCGACTTCTATGCCCGCGCGCGGCGGCTCGCTTCGGCGCTCGAGAAGCGCGGCATCGGCCGCGGCGACACGGTGTCGGCGATGCTCGCCAACACGCCGGCCATGCTGGAGGCCCATTACGGCGTGCCGATGTGCAAGGCCGTGCTCAATACGCTGAACACGCGGCTCGACGCCGCCATCATCGCCTTCTCGCTCGACCATGCCGGCACGAAAGTGCTCATCACAGACCGTGAATATTCGAAGATCGTCAGGGAGGCACTGGCGCTCGCCAAGGTGAAGCCCTTCGTCATCGACTATGACGATCCCGAATATAGCGGCAGCGGCGAGATGCTCGGCGAGATCGAGTACGAGGATTTCATCGCGCAGGGCGACCCCAATTACGCCTGGCACATGCCGGACGACGAGTGGGACGCGATCGCGCTCAATTACACGTCGGGCACGACCGGCGATCCGAAGGGCGTCGTCTACCATCATCGCGGCGCGCATCTCCTGGCCGTCGGCAACGTCGTCACCTGCGCCATGCGCAAGCATCCGGTCTATCTGTGGACGCTGCCCATGTTCCACTGCAACGGCTGGTGCTTCCCGTGGTCGATCTCGGTCGCCGCCGGCACGCATGTCTGCCTGCGCTACGTGCGCGCGGCGGCGATGTACGACGCGATCGCAACGCATAAGGTGACGCATCTGTGCGGCGCGCCGATCGTGATGGCGACGCTGCTCAACGCGCCCGAGGCCGAGAAGAAGCCGCTGCCGCATGTGGTCGAGTTCTTCACCGCGGCCGCGCCGCCGCCGGAGGCCGTGCTCGCCGCCATGAAGGAGGCGGGCTTCAACGTCACGCATCTCTACGGCCTGACCGAGAGCTACGGGCCCGCCGTCGTCAACGACTGGCATCAATCGTGGAACGCGCTGCCCGCGGCGGAGCAGGCGGTGAAGAAGGCGCGTCAGGGCGTGCGCTACGGCGCGCTCGAAGGGCTCGACGTGCTCGACCCCGAGACGATGTCTCCTGTGCCGCGCGACGGCGAGACGCTCGGCGAAGTCATGATGCGCGGCAACGTCGTGATGAAGGGCTATCTGAAGAACCCGAAATCGACCGGCGAGGCCTTTGCCGGCGGCTGGTTCCACACCGGCGACATCGGCGTGATGCACACCGACGGCTACATCCAGCTCAAGGACCGCTCCAAGGACATCATCATTTCCGGCGGCGAGAACATCTCCTCGATCGAGGTCGAGGACGCGCTGTACAAGCACCCGGCGGTGATGGCGGTCGCGGTCGTCGCCAAGCCCGACGACAAATGGGGCGAGACGCCCTGCGCCTTCGTCGAATTGAAGGAGGGTATGCGCGCGACGCCGGATGAGCTTGTGCAATGGTGCAAGAAGCACCTCGCGGGCTACAAGGTGCCGCGCACAATCGTCTTCGCCGACATCCCGAAGACGTCGACGGGCAAGATCCAGAAATTCAAATTGCGCGAGATGGCGAAGGCGGTGTGAGCCTGCTCTTCGCCGCTCCGGGCCTCAGCGACAGCCGCATCGTGCTACCGCGCTCCGCCCCGGAATCGTCGCGCCGCTTGCGCATTTGAGACGCATTGCTGGCACGATCCCGCTGAACAGTCCCCCGACACGCAGCGAACAGGGGGATGACGTGCGTCACACGCCTTTGATGCCGGCGCTGATCATCGTCGCCGCGGCCGCAGCCATGTCGCAGGCGGCGGCCGACGAGTGCCTGCCCGCGCCGAAGGGCACGGCGGCGAAAGGCCAGCATTGGCACTATCACCTCGATCACAAGACGCATCAGAAGTGCTGGTATTTGCGCGGCGCGGCGCCGGCCGCCGACACGCAAGGCGCCGCGAGCGCGGCAACGCCGCTGACGACCGCGACAGCGCCGCGTCCGGCGCAGTCCGCTGCCGCACCGCCCGCCCCTCCCGCCGTGAGGCCGGGCCCTTCCGCCGCTGACAATGGCGTGGCCGCGTCTCCGCCAGCGCCGATCGCGCCGGACGTCCAGCCGCCCGAAACGTCGGCCGCGCCGCAGAGCACCGGCAGCATCTGGACCGATCCGCCCTCCGCCGCGGCGAACGCGGCGCCGGCCGCCGACGCAGCGAACGCGCCTTCGTCTGCTGCCGATGCGCAGCCGGCTTCGCCGCAACCATCCGCCACGCAGCAACAGGCCGCGCCGGTGGCAGCCGCCGAACCGAAGGCGACAGCCGGTACGCTGACCGAGAACCTGTGGATCGTCGCGCTGGCGGCCGCGCTCGCGGCGTTCACGTTCGCCGCCTTCGCGCTGGTGCGAGCCCGCAAGTCCGTCAAACCGACGCCGGCGCCGGCCGCTCCGGCCGGCCCGCGTTTCGGCTCGGGCGGCGTCCGCCGCGGCAGCGCGCGTTGGCCGTTCGAACAGAAAAGCGAGACGCCGGCGCTGCCGGCGATCGAAGCCTCGCTCATTCCCGAACAGGTGCCGATGCCGCTGCCGCCGCTCGACACGCGGCGCTGAGAACGGCGCGCCCGCTCTATTGCCCCATCGGCCGGATCGAGCTGTCGTTCAGCATCTGATCGATCATCCGCTGATGGGCGCGCGTGCCGCTGGCCTGCTGGTTGGCAAGCCGCTTGCGGCAGTCGTCATATTGCGGGTCGCCGGGCTTGCCGCCGGACGACCGGCAGTTCGCGTCGTCGGCGGCCACGCGTTCCTGCGCCGCCGCCTGAAGGTTCGCGGTCCGCACCTCATCGTATTGCGCGCAGCCGACGAGCGGCGTCAGCACCAGAAGCATCGCCGCAAACCGCATGACCGAATCTCCCGCGCTTCGTTCAGCCCGCCGCCTGCGGTGGGCGGGCTTGAAGTGGCTCACCCTATACAAGACAATCGGCTGTCCAAAAACAAAAGACCGATACGGGGGAGACACGGATCATGCTCACAAAGCGGATGTTCCTGAGCGGTGCGGCGTCGCTGACCGCCGGAGCCGCCCTCCCCGGCGCATCGGCACAGACGCCCTATCCGAGCCGCACGATCCGCATCATTGTCGGCTACGCCGCCGGCGGCGGCGTTGACATCGTCGCCCGTCTGCTCGGGGACTCGATGGGCCGCGCGCTGCATCAGACGGTCATCGTCGAGAACCGGCCCGGCGCCAGCGCCATGATCGCGTCGAACACCGTGGCGAAGGCCGATCCCGACGGCTACACGCTGCTCGCGGCCGCCTCCGGCGAGGTCGCGATCAACCAGCACATCTTCAAGACGATGACTTACGATCCCGACAAGGATCTGACGCCGTTCGCGCTGGTCGGCATCGTCCCCTGCGTGGTCGTGGTGGCGGACGCAACGCCGGTGCACAATGCGAAAGAGCTGATCGCCTACGCACGCGCCAATCCCGGCAAGCTTTCGTTCTCGTCGTCCGGCGTCGGCAATCCGCAGCAGCTTGCCGGCGAACTCATGAACTCGATGGCCGGCATCAAGGTGCTGCACGTGCCCTATCGCGGCTCGGCGCCGGCCGTGACCGACGTTGCGGGCGGCGTCGTGACGATGAGCTTCTCGAGCCTCGCTGCGGCGCTGCCCTTGATCAAGGCCGGCAAGCTGCGCGCCGTCGCGGTCACGTCGAAGGAGCGCATGCCGCAACTGCCCGACGTCGAACCGCTGAGCGCCGGCGATCCGAAGCTCGCGGGCTACGAGCTGCTCAATTGGTTCGGCCTGTTCGCGCCGGCCAAGACACCGCGGCCGGTGCTCGAGACGCTCAACCGCGAAGCCAATGCGGGGCTCAAGGACAAAGCGCTGGCGGACAAGTTGATGGTTCAGGGCATCGTGCCGCGGCCGCTCAACCTCGACGAAGCCCAGGCCTTCGTGCGTTCCGAGAGCACCAAGTTCGCGCAGATCGCGAAGGCCGCGCATATCGAGGTCAGCAACTGAGCGATTGCGCTTTCCTCCAGCGGTCCTCGAACGCGGCGTGACTTTTTCCTTCTCCCCGCATTGCGGGGAGAAGGTGGCGAGCGCCGCAGGCGCAAGCCGGATGACGGGCTTTGCACGGCCCCTCACCCGCTCACCGTCGCTACGCGCCGGCGAGCGACCTGTCCCCGCCTTGCGGGGAGAGGTGAAGGAGATGCCGCCTCAGCGACTCCAGCCAGCCGGCGAACGAGGTCTTGAAGAACGTCACGCGCGCGTCCTGCTCCTCGGCCGCGCAATCGAAGGTCGCCCACCATTCGACGAAGGCGATGTCGCCGTCGGTGACTGGCGTGACGCGAATGGTCGCCTCGAAGTTCGTCACCGGCAGCGGGATCTCGCCTTCGAACGCGTAGGTCTGCGATCGCTCGACATCCGACAATGCCAGGAGGCGCTGACGCCGCCGCGCGCCCTTGTAGATCACGTTGCGCACCGCGCCGACGGCGTCGCCCGCTTGGCCCCCCTCGATCACGCTCTCGCCGGCGCCGTCGACCCAGACCGGGTAATTGTTGAAGTCGCGGATCACCGGCCAGACGGCGTTCGCCGGCTGCTCGAAGATTGTGCTGTAATAGGCCTTGGCCATCGCTAATCTCCCGTGTTGCGCTCACATGCGCGACTGGATGCCGCGCAGCCACCCGGTTTCTGAGGAAGCTTGCATGCCCGACATCATCGTCGCCGACGACGGCGCGATCCGCACGATCCGGATGAACCGGCCGGAGAAGAAGAACGCCCTCACTCTGGCGATGTATGACGCCATGGCGGAGGCGATCGAAGCCGCCGCGGCGCGCGACGACATTGCGTGCCTGCTGATTGCCGGCTATGCCTCGGGCTTCTGCGCCGGCAACGACATCGCCGATTTCGTCGAGATGACGAAGACGGGCGCGCTCGGCGCGCCGATCCTGCGCTTCCTGCATGCGCTCAATCGGGCGGACAAGCCGCTGGTCGCCGCCGTCGCCGGACGCGCCGTCGGCGTCGGCACGACCATGCTCCTGCACTGCGATCACGTCGTCGCGGCGGAGGACGCGCTCCTGTCGACGCCCTTCGTCGCGCTCGGGCTCGTGCCGGAGGCGGGCTCGAGCCTGATCGCGCCGCGGCTGATGGGGCACGCGCGCGCCTTCGAACTGCTGGTGATGGGCCGGCCGCTCTCCGCGGCGGCGGCGAAGGAGGCCGGCATCGTCAATGCCGTCGTGCCCGCCGCGGAGCTCGAGAGCGCGGCCCTGTCCGCCGCGCGGACGATCGCGGCCCTGCCGCCGCATGCGGTTGCGGCGTCGCGACGGCTGATGCGCGGCACGCTCGCGCAGATCGACGGCCAGATCGACGCCGAGGCGGAAGCCTTCCGCAAGCGTCTCGCCTCGCCGGAGGCCAAGGCCGCCTTCGCGGCGTTCCTCGGCAAGAAGAAATAGCCAAAAAACGCCGATGGCCGGACCTCATCGGCCCGGCCATCGATCAATCGCCCATCCGTCGGAGGCGGCCGCTCAGCGGCCGTCGCGGTAGAACGGATCGAACAGGTTGTTCGGATTGTAATTCTGGTTGGCGGCGTTCGAGCTGCCGAAATGCAGCGACGTGTTGCCGTTCTGGATGACGGTCCGGCCGTTCTGGTCGGTCTGCTGTTTCTGCTGGCCGTAGCGCGAATCCGGATCGACCAGCGCCGAGCCGCCGGTCGCGCCTTGCGCCCCCTGGAACGTGAAGGCATGCGCGGCGGAGCCGAACGCGGCGAGCGCGGCGACGACGGTGAGCGCACGGACGAGGGTTAGTTTCATGGCAGGCCCCTTCCCGAATTCAGACGCGGACAGTGAAGGCGAACAATATGGCCGGACGGCGGCGCGTGGAAGGCCCCCTACTCGACCTTCAGGCCGAGCTTGTGCACCAGCCCGCCCCACTTCTTCTCCTCCTTGTCGATGTCGGCGGCGTATTCCGCGGCCGTCGAAGTCAGCGGATCGCCGCCCTCGAAGTGGATGCGCTTCTGGACGTCCGGATCGGCCACCGCCTTGCGCACTTCGGCCGAGAGCTTCTCGACGATCGCCGGCGGCGTGCCGTGCGGCGCCAGGAGGCCGTAATGCAGCACGGCCTCGAAACCGGGCATGCCGGATTCGTCGAAGGTCGGCACGTCCGGCAGGAGCGAGAAGCGCGTCTTGCTCGACACGGCGATGGCGCGCAGCGTGCCCGCCTTGATGTTGCCGAGCGCCGGCGGCAGCACGCCGAACGCGACCGGCATCTGGCCGCCGATGAGATCGGTCATCACCGGCGCGGTGCCCTTGTAAGGGATGATGGCGACCTTGACGTCGGCTTCGGCCTTGAACGCCTCCGCCGCCATGTAGCCGCCGGTACCCATCGCCGAGGTGCCGACATTGAGCTTGCCCGGCTCCTTCTTGGCGTAAGCGATCACCTCGGCGACGGTCTTGGCCGGGAAAGACGGATTGGCGAGCAGCGCCACCGGCATCGAGGCGACGAGGCCGATCGGCGCGAAGTCGCGGCGCGGGTCAATGTCGAGCTTCGGGTAGAGGCTGGGATTGATCGAGATGGTGCCGGTGTGGCCGAGCAGCAGCGTGTAGCCGTCGGGCTCGGCGCGCGCCACGAAGCGCGTGCCGACCGTGCCGCCGGCGCCGCCGCGGTTTTCGACGATGACCTGCTGGTGGAATGCGTCGGACAGCTTCTGCGCCATCACGCGCGCCATGGCATCGACGCCGCCGCCCGGCGGATATGGCACGACGAGCGTGATCTTGCGCGAGGGATAATCGTCGGCGCGCGCCGGGACGGTGGCGAACATCGCGGCGCCGATCAGCAGCGCGAGCGAAAGCACGGTCGTCATCTTGCGCATAGCGGTTTTTCCTCCGTCGGTCGCCGCGTTCTTGCTTGACGCCAACCATCGGCCCGTCCGCGCGCCAATGCGGTCGATCCGGAGCGCGGACGATAGAGGCGGCAGCGATCTTTGCCTAATCGGTATTCGGCATGGGCCGTATTCCCGCCCTGAATTGTCCCTGGCCTTAAGGACATCGCGCGCGCCGTCCGAACGGCGGCCGAGAAACGCAAAACCGCCGCCTCGCGGCCGCGAGCCGGCGGTTTATCGATCGGCAATTGGTAGAAGCGAAATCGGCGGTGTCAGTGCACGCTGGCCAGGCCGTTATGGCGCAGCCTTTCGATCTCGTCCTTCACCAGTAATTTCTTGCGCTTGAGTTCCACAAGTCTCAAATCGTCGGTCGCGGGGTGCGCCAGGCAGTCGTTCAGTTCGGCTTCGAGCGCACGGTGCTTCTTTTCGAGTTCCGCGAGGTGCGATTGCATCGACATACAGCATGCCTCCTCAATCAGTGGATCTCCCGAACGTCCAAAGTGTACCCCAAGATCGCGTCCGGCGCGAGCGCGAAAGGGTTAACCGCGGTGCGGCGAATGGAACCGGAAGCCGTTGGCAGAGCGAGGTTTTTGCGACGCTTGATGGTTGCTGTGGAAAACGTGATACTCCGAGTTCCAAGCGCCGGGCCGATCGCGGCCCCGAGCCTGCCGGACAGCGGTGCCGATGACCGACGAGGACGAACGTGCGTTGCGGGAGGAACTTGCCCGCCTACAGCAGGAGCACCGTGACCTCGACGCCGCCATCGCCGCGCTCATCGCCTCTCCCGGCGTCGATTTGATCCAGGTGCAAAGGCTGAAGAAGCGCAAATTGGTTCTGCGCGACCGCGTCCGCGCCATCGAGGATCAGCTCACGCCGGACATTATCGCGTAGCTTTCTTCCCTCTCCCCGTTCTTACGGGGAGAGGGTGGCGAGCGCCTTTCAAGGCGCGAGCCGGGTGAGGGCTGTGCACGGCCCCTCACCCGACGCGCAAAAGCGCGTCGACCTCTCCCCGCAAAGCGGGGAGAGGTGAAGAGAGTTACCGCCGCGCGCGCTTGCGCGCGTACATGGCCTGATCGGCGGCCTCGATCATCGCTTCCGGATTCGAATCCGGGTCGAGCGCGACGACGCCGGCGCTGGCGCCGCAGGCAAGCGTGAGCCCCTGATACTCGACCGAGACGCTGGCGATCATCGCTTCGAGATTCTCGCCTTTGGCGGCCGCCTGCGTCGGCCCCGTATTCCAGAGCACCGCGCCGAACTCGTCGCCGCCGAGCCGGCCGATGACGTCGGAGGCGCGCAGGTTGCGCACCAGGTCGGCGATGACGGCCTTGAGCAGCGCGTCGCCGGCGGTATGGCCGTGACGATCGTTGATCGCCTTGAAGCCGTCGAGGTCGATGTACATCAGCACCGCCGGCGTGCCGTAGCGCTTGACGAAGGCGATCGAGCGGGCGAGCTCGCGCTCGAAGCCGCGCCGGTTGAGCACGGCCAGCATCGAGTCGGCGTCGGCGCGTTCCTCGAGCTCGGCGATCGACCATTCGGCGCGGATCAGCTTCTCGCGCAGCCGCGCGACCTCGGCGCGCAGCTCGTCCGGCGTCATGGCGTTGATATCTGCCGTATCGGCAGCGGTCTCCGTACTCACGAGCATCATTCCCCGAATCGCATTCCAGTGCGGAGAATAACGCTTTCGCCTTGCCAGCGGAGGGGTCATTCCTATAATGCCGCGCTTCCTTCCGCCGGAACGGCGGAAATCGGGGGCAAAATGCCAGCAAAACCGGTCGCGATCATCATGGGCAGCCAGTCCGACTGGGCCACGATGAAGCATGCCGCCGAGACGCTGGACGCCCTGGCGATTCCCTACGACGCCCGCATCGTCTCCGCCCACCGCACCCCCAAGCGCCTCTACGAGTTCGCGCACGGCGCGAGGGACGCCGGCTTCAAGGTCATCATTGCCGGCGCCGGCGGCGCCGCGCATCTGCCCGGCATGGCCGCGGCGATGACGACCCTGCCCGTGCTCGGCGTGCCGATGAACACGCACGCGCTCGAGGGCAAGGATTCTCTGCTCTCGATCATGCAGATGCCCGGCGGCATCCCGGTGGGCACGCTGGCGATCGGCAAGCCGGGCGCGATCAACGCCGCGCTGCTCGCCGCCGCCATCCTCGGGTTGTCCGATGCGAAGGTCGCCAGGCGCCTCGATCAATGGCGCGCCAAGCAGACCAAATCGGTCGCCAAGCGGCCAAAAGACTGATGCGCTCTCCGCTCAAGCCCGGCGCGACCATCGGCATTCTCGGCGGCGGCCAGCTCGCGCGCATGCTGGCGCTCGCCGCCGCGCCGCTCGGCCTGCGCTGCCACGTCTACACGCCGGAGAAGGACAGCTGCGCCCTCGACGTCGTGCACGATGCGACGATCGGCGCCTATGACGACGAGGCGGCGCTCGCGCGCTTCGCTTCGGCAGTCGACGTCGTCACCTACGAATTCGAGAACGTGCCGGCCAAGACCGCCGAAATTCTGTCGGCGCACCGCCCGGTGCTGCCCGACCCGAAGGTGCTCGAGACGACGCAGGACCGGCTGGTCGAGAAGAGCTTTATCACGCGGCTCAAGATCGCAACGGCGCCGTTCGCGCCGGTGCATTCGGCGACCCAGCTCGCCGAAGGACTCGCCAAGGTCGGCGTGCCGGCGGTCTTGAAGACGCGCACGCTCGGCTATGACGGCAAGGGCCAGGAGAAGATCACGGCGGCGGCCGAGGCTGCGGCGGCCTGGCGCCGGCTCAAGCACGTGCCGTGCATCCTCGAGGGCTTCGTCGATTTCCAGCGCGAAGTCTCGGTGATCGCCGCGCGCGCGGCCGACGGACATGTCGAGTGCTTCGAATTGACCGAGAACGACCATCGCGACCACATCCTGCACATCTCGCGCGTGCCGGCGAAGGCGACACCGGCGCTGGAAACCGAAGCGCGCCGCGTGGCGGCGAAGATCGTCAACGCGTTCGACTATGTCGGCGTGATGGGCATCGAAATGTTCGTGGTGAGACGCGGCCGCGCACAGCACGTGCTGGTCAACGAGGTGGCGCCGCGCGTGCACAATTCCGGCCACTGGACGATCGACGGCGCGACCGTCTCGCAATTCGAGCAGCATATCCGCGCCGTGGCGGGCTGGCCGCTGGCCAAGCCGAAGCGCCTCGGCGCCAGGGTCGAGATGCGCAACCTGATCGGCGACGAGATCCTGTCGGCTTCCGACTATCTGACGCAGCCGAACACGGCGGTGCACATTTACGGCAAGGGCAAGCCGAGCCCGCGCCGCAAGATGGGCCACGTCACGCGCGTGTGGCCTTCGAAATCATAAAACTGTCGTCAAGGCGACGTTCGTCGTTGCGCCCTCTCCCCGACCGAACTCGGGCTTGCCCGAGTTCGGCACTTAAAGTGGTCGAAGTCGGATATATCCGACTTCGACTGGGAAAGGGCATTGAGAGCGTCACAACTGCATTCTGCCGGGTGAGGGGGAAAGGCCCCCTCACCCATTCATGACGTGACAGCTGCTGCGGCTGCCCTCTCCCACGAGGGGAGAGGGCTCTAATACAGACGCCGCGGAGTGAGCGCGCTCATTTCCCTTTCCTCTTCCGCGCCACCACCGCCTGATAGGCCACCTGCAATCTGGCGAACACCGACGGGCGCGGCTTGCCCTTGCGCTTCACGCCGAGATGCATCTCGCGCAGTTCGTCCATCATGTCGGCGATCAGCTTGTCGCCGCCCTCCTCCATCACCTGCGCGCGGATCGACAATTCCTCGGTGACCGGCAGATGCCGGCGCCCCCAATAGGCCATTTGCGCGATCACCGGCACGAGTTCGATGGCTTTCTCGGTCAGGCTGTAGACGGCCTTCTGCCTATGCGTCGGATCGTCCGCACGCGTGAGGATGCCCTGCGCGACGAGCGTCTTGAGCCGGTCGGCCAGGATGTTCGAGGAAATGCCCTCTTCCGAGCGCGTCAAGAGCTCGCGGAAATGCCGGCGATTGCCGAAGATGATGTCGCGAATGACGAGCAGGCTCCAGCGGTCGCCGATCACCTCGAGCGTGAGGTTGATGGGGCAGCCGGAGCGGAGGGCGTCGGTCATCGAGGTCCTTGGGAAAACCGGTTGCAATGTCGCACCAGTGATCCTAGTGTGCAACTGGTATTGTTTTGCAAGCAGTGGAGAACGCCGTGCCGAAGATCCGTGTCGCCGCCTTTTCGGTCTCGCTCGACGGCTACGGCGCGGGACCCGCGCAGAGCCTCGCCAACCCGATGGGCGTAGCCGGCCTGACGCTGCAAACATGGGCCTTCTCGACACAGACGTTCCGCACCATGTTCGGCCAGGAAGGTGGTGCGACCGGCATCGATAACGATTTCGCCGTCCGCAGTTTCGAGAATGTCGGCTCGTGGATCCTCGGCCGCAACATGTTCGGGCCCATTCGCGGGCCGTGGCCCGATGACGCCTGGAAAGGCTGGTGGGGCGATACGCCGCCCTATCATTGCGACGTGTACGTGCTCACGCATCATCCGCGTGCGCCGCTCGAGATGAAAGGCGGCACGGTCTTCCATTTCGTCACCGACGGCATCGACGCAGCGCTGAAACGCGCAATGGCTTCCGCCGGCGGCCGCGACGTGCGCGTTGGCGGCGGTGTCGCCACGATCCGGCAATACTTGCAGGCGGGCGCGATCGACGAGATGCATCTGGCCGTCTCGCCGGTTTTCCTCGGCAAAGGCGAGAACCTGTTCGCCGGGATCGACCTGCCCGGTCTCGGCTACCGCGTCAGCGAAACAGTCGCGACCGAACTCGCCACGCATGTCGTGCTGACCAAGGCTTGAGGAGCCGGTCATGTCGCTCACGCTCTACTTTCACCCCCTCTCGTCCT
Source organism: Pseudolabrys sp. (assembly GCA_035718885.1). Lineage (GTDB taxonomy): Bacteria > Pseudomonadota > Alphaproteobacteria > Rhizobiales > Xanthobacteraceae > Pseudolabrys. The sequence continues at coordinate 13,776 of DASTGR010000014.1, forward strand.
ACTGCCACAAGGTGCTGATCGCGCTCTACGAGAACGGCACGCCGTTCACGCCGCACCTCGTCGATCTCGGCAATGCGGATGCGAACGCCGCCTTCAAGGCGGTCTGGCCGATGGGCAAGTTTCCGGTTCTCGCCGACGGCGCACGCATCGTGCCGGAATCGACGACGATCATCGAATACCTGGCGCTGAATCATCCCGGCCACTGGGCGCCCCTCCCTGCCGATGACGTTGAGGCGGCAGGCGTGCGCGCGCTCGACCGCTTCTGGGACCTGCACGTGCACAACAACATGCAGAAGATCATCGGCGACCGCATTCGTCCTGCGGACAAGAAGGACCCGTTCGGCGTCGAGCAGGCGCGCGCCGCGCTGAGCACCGCGCTCTCGATCGCCGAGAAGGACATGGCGACACGGCAATGGGCCGCCGGCGGTGCATTCACGATGGCCGACTGCGCCGCCGCCCCGCCGCTGTTCTATTGCGATCTCGTCGTGACGCCACTCGCCGGCCGCTATCCAAACCTCGCCGCGTACCTGGAACGGCTCAAGGCGCGGCCGTCCTATGGGCGGGCGCTCGCGGAAGCCGAGCCCTATCTCGGCTGGGTTCCGCGGTAAGTTACCGGCGTTCACCGCTCGGAAACCGTCTTCCACAGGTCATGGCTGTATAAGTCGATTTCTATATACAGTCGAGCGCAGCGCGCTATGGTTGTGCCAGAAACAGGAACAACCATGCGCGAGCCTTTCCCCGACCGCCTACGACTTCCCCTCGCCTTCAACCCGGCAGGGCTCGCTTCCGATCTCGCCGGCCTGTCCGGGATTGCCTGGACCAGCCATTTCGTCGAGCAGAACTACCAGGGCGACTGGAGCGTGATCGCGCTGCGGGCGCCGGCCTCAGCGCGCCATCCGATCCAGATGATCGTTTCCGACCCCTCCTGCACCGATTACATCGACACACCGGCGCTCGCCGCATCCCCTTATTTCAGGCAGGTCCTGGCGGCCTTCGCCTGCCCGCTCCTGGCCGTTCGGCTGATGCGGCTTGCGCCAGGTTCCGTGATCAAGGAGCACCACGACCACGACCTCTCCTTCGAGCAGGGCACGGTGCGCATCCATGTGCCGGTGATCACCAACGACGGCGTGGATTTTCGGCTGAACGGCCGCCGCTGCCCCATGCCGGCCGGCTCCGCCTGGTACCTGCGGCTTTCCGACCCCCACTCGGTCGTCAATCACGGGCCGACCGACCGGGTCCACATGGTCATCGACGCCGCCGCCAATGGCTGGCTGCGGACCCTGCTCGCCCAGGCGCTCGGAACCGCCGGCGGCCGCGCGGCTTGACCCGTCGGCCGCCGGGCCCCATGTGCGAGGGGCCTGGCCGCAAAAAGCCCCGGAACAATGGACTCTATGGGGCTTTTCTGTTACAGCCGCGCGACTCGAAGGCCCGCCCTGCGCGCCATTCGACCCTCATTCCGTCCGGCCCCAACGAAGGAGCAAAAGTGCAAGTTCTCGTTCGCGACAACAATGTCGATCAGGCTCTCAAGGCGCTCAAGAAGAAGATGCAGCGCGAGGGCATTTTCCGCGAGATGAAGCTGCGCGGTCACTACGAGAAGCCGTCCGAGAAAAAGGCGCGCGAGAAGGCCGAGGCGATCCGCCGGGCCCGCAAGCTCGCCCGCAAGAAGATGCAGCGCGAAGGCCTGCTGCCGATGAAGCCGCGTGTGGTCGCCGGTCCCGGCGGTGCGGGCGGTCGCGGTGGTGCAGGCGGCGGCGCGCGCCGCTTCGGCTGATCGAATGGCGGCGTCGTGCCGCCGTCCGGACGTTTCGTGAGGTGATGGCGCGGGCCGTAAAGTCGCCCGCGCTATTGTTTTTGCCGGGGGCGGCGCGTTCATGCCGGGCGTCGAACGTTCGCCGCAATGGCGGACATGAGTGGACCTCGGACCAGCGCCCGAGTTGTTTTCCGATGCATCCAATCCGCCTCCGCCGCGCCCGCCTCGCACTTGTGCCGGTTCTCGCGCTGGCGCTCGCATCCTGCTCGAGCCTGACCAACAATCTCGGCGCCGCGCCCGAGAGCGAGGACGCGGTCTTCGCCACCTCGCCCGCCAACATCGCCTCCTTGACCGACGTCGTGACGCGCAATCCGCGCGATCCGCAGGCCTACAACATGCGCGGCTCGGTGTTCGGTCAGGCCGGGCGCTATCAGGAAGCGCTCACCGACTTCAACCAGGCGATCGCGATCGATCCGAATTACGCGCAGGCTTACGCCAATCGCGGCCTCGTCTTCCGCGAGACCGGGAAGCTCGATCTCGCGCTCGCCGACTACAACAAGTCGCTGACGATCGACGCCAACTATTCGACCGGCTATCTCGGCCGCGGCATGGTTTATCGCGCGCAGGGCAACGCCCGCGGCGCGCTCGCGGACTTCAACAAGGCGATCGCCATCCGTCCCGACAACGCCCAGGCCTATTACAATCGCGGCCTGCTCTATCAGGCGCAGCACCAGCACGGCTTCGCCATCGACGACTTCTCGACCGCCATCGGACTGTCCAACCAGCAGGCCGAGCCCTACATCGCGCGCGGCCTGAGCTACATCGCGGTCAACGACTTCAAGAACGCCGCCAGCGATCTCGACGAGGCCGTGACCATCGCGCCGCAGAACGTGCAGGCCTGGGTCAGCCGCGGCCTCGCCTACGAGCGCCTCGGCGACAAGGAGAAGGCGGCCGGCTCCTACGCGCGCGCCATGAACATCGACACCACCAGCAAGGTGGCGCGCGAAGGCTTCGACCGCGTCGGCGGCAAGGTCGGGCAGGCCTACCAGACGTTCTGAACCGCGCTTTAAAACGCCGCGCAGACGGCCTGCGTGACGATCCCGACCGCCGACTGGTGGAAGCGCTCCTTGTAGGCCTCGGCCACCTCGGCGATGGCATTGCGCGTCGCCGGCCCGTCCTCCGTGACGACGACCACCTGCTTGGAATGCTCGCGCATCTCATGCTGTCCCTTGCGCCAGGCGCCGCGGGCGTCGAGCACGGTCAAACCGGGGAAGCGGTGGGTCAGCTCATGCGTGACGAAGCGCGCCCATTCACCGTCGCTGACCGGCCGGCGCCCGGCGACGCCCATGCCGAAATACATTTCGATGCGCAGTTGCGGCGTCAGCGGCGGCACGCAAGGCGGCTGCTGGGCCAGGGCTGGCATTGCGATCAGGGCGAGTGCGAGAGCGGAAATGACGGTACGCATGCGGCGAGACTAGCACGCACCCGCGCAGACCGGATGTGACGTGGCGCCTCAGCCGTCACATCGCCTTGACGATCTGCTCCGTCATCTTCTTGGCGTCGCCGAGCAGCATCATCGTGTTGTCGCGATAGAACAGCGGATTGTCGATGCCGGCATAGCCAGACGCGAGCGAGCGCTTGATGAACATGACGGTGCCGGCCTTCCACACCTGGAGCACCGGCATGCCGTAGATCGGCGAGGTCTTGTCTTCCTCGGCCGCCGGGTTGGTCACGTCGTTGGCGCCGATGACGAAGGCGACGTCGGCCTGCGCGAACTCGGAATTGATGTCCTCGAGCTCGAACACCTCGTCATAGGGGACGTTGGCTTCGGCGAGCAGCACGTTCATGTGGCCCGGCATGCGGCCGGCGACCGGGTGGATGGCGTACTTCACCTCGACGCCTTCCTTCTTGAGATGGTCGGCCATCTCGCGAAGCGCGTGCTGCGCCTGCGCCACCGCCATGCCGTAGCCCGGCACGATGATGACCTTGGACGCGTTCTTCATGATGTAGGCGGCGTCCTCGGCAGATCCCAGCTTGACCGGCCGCTGCTCGGCCGCGCCGCCGGCGGGACCGGCGGTCTCGCCGCCGAAGCCGCCGAGGATTACGGAGATGAACGAGCGGTTCATGCCCTTGCACATGATGTAGGACAGGATCGCGCCCGAGGAGCCGACCAGCGCGCCGGTGATGATCAGCGCGGAATTGCCGAGCGTGAAGCCGATGCCTGCGGCGGCCCAACCGGAGTAGGAGTTGAGCATCGAGATCACGACGGGCATGTCGGCGCCGCCGATCGGCACGATGATGAGGATGCCGAACACCAGCGAGATCGCGACGATGACCCAGAAATCGAGCGTCGTCTGGTGCAGGTAGAACATCACGATGAAAACGACGAGCCCGATCGCCAGCGCGATGTTCACGACATGGCGCGCCGGCAGCATGATCGGCTTGCCGCTCATGCGCCCGGAGAGCTTCAAGAATGCGATGACCGAGCCGGTGAAGGTGATGGCGCCGATCGCGACGCCGAGCGACATCTCGATCAGGCTCTGCTGGTGGATATGGCCTTCCGAGCCGATGCCGAAGGCGCCCGGCGCGTAGAAGGCGCCGGCGGCGACCAGCACCGCCGCCATGCCGACCAGCGAGTGGAAGGCCGCGACCAGTTCCGGCATCGACGTCATCGGCACCTTGCGCGCGATCACCGCGCCGATGCCGCCGCCAATGGCAATGCCGCCAATGACCAGCGCCCAGGACAGGCCGTCCGCCGGCGGATGCGAGCCGAGCGTCGTCAGGACCGCAATGGTCATGCCGATCATGCCGAGCAGGTTGCCGCGGCGGCTGGTGTCGGGCGAGGACAGCCCACGCAGCGCCAGGATGAACAGGACGCCGGCGACGAGGTAGAGCAGCGCGACGAGGTTGGCGCTCATTGCGGGCTCACTTCTTTTTCTTCTGGTACATGGCCAGCATGCGCTGGGTGACCAGGAAGCCGCCGAAGATGTTGATCGAGGCGAAGATCAGCGCGACGAAACCCAAACCGCGCGCCCACAAGGGCCCCTGGTCGTTGGTCGCGAGCGCGACGCCGACCGCGAGCAGCGCGCCGACCACGATGACCGAGGAGATGGCGTTGGTGACCGACATCAGCGGCGTGTGCAGCGCCGGCGTCACCGACCAGACGACGAAATAGCCGACGAACACGGCGAGCACGAAGATCGAAAACTCGAAGACGAAGGGAGAGACTTCGGCCATGGTCGACCTCCGTTCTTAAGCCGCCGACTTCGGCTGGAAATTCGGATGCACGACGGCGCCGTCGCGCGTCAGCACGGTCGCCTTGACGAGTTCGTCGTCCCAGTCGACCGCGAGCTTCTTCTCTTTCTTGTCGATCAACGTCTCGACGAAAGTCAGCAGGTTCTTCGCGTAGAGGCTCGAGGCCGAGGCCGCGAGCCGGCCGGGCACGTTGAGATGGCCGACGATCTTGACGCCGCCGACATTGACGACACTGCCCGCGACCGCACCCTCGACATTGCCGCCGCGTTCGACGGCGAGATCGATGATGACCGAGCCGGGCCGCATCGAGGCGACCATGGCCGCATTGATCAGCCGCGGCGCCGGGCGCCCGGGGATCAAAGCTGTGGTGATGACGATGTCCTGCTTCTTGATGTGCTCGGCGGTGAGCGCGGCCTGCTTGGCCTGATACTCTTTCGACATTTCCTTGGCGTAGCCGCCCGCCGTCTGCGCGTTCTTGAACTCCTCGTCTTCGACGGCGAGGAACTTGGCGCCAAGGCTCTCCACCTGCTCCTTGGTGGCAGGGCGCACGTCGGTCGCGGTAACCACCGCCCCGAGGCGGCGCGCGGTTGCGATCGCCTGAAGGCCGGCGACGCCGACGCCCATGATGAAAACCTTCGCCGCCGGCACGGTGCCGGCCGCGGTCATCATCATCGGCAGGGCGCGGCCATATTCGGCCGCGGCGTCGATGACGGCGCGGTAGCCGGCGAGGTTGGCCTGTGACGACAGCACGTCCATCGACTGCGCACGGGTGATGCGCGGCATCAGCTCCATGGCCACGGCGGTCACCCCGGCATCGGCCATTTGCTTCAGGGCCGTGTCGTTGCCGTAGGGATCCATGATGGCGACGACGAGCGCGCCGCGCTTGTAGTCGGCGAGTTCCGCCGGCGCCGGCCGGCGCACCTTCAGCACCAGGTCGGCGTCCTTGACCGGATTGTCGGAGATCGTGGCGCCGGCCGCTTCGTAATCGGCATCGAGCAGTCCGGACGCATTGCCGGCGCCGCGGGCGACGGCCACCTCGGCGCCGAGCGCCTTGAACTTCTTGACCGTGTCGGGCGTCGCCGCCACGCGCGGCTCATTGGCGTCGGTGTCTCGCGCTACGGCAATCCGCATGACGCCCTCCTGGACTGGCCGAAGGATCAGCCGAGCACGGCGTAGAGGAAGATCAGCCCGCAGAGCACGAAGCCGACATAGCTCGGGGTCCGGCTGCCGCTGAGCAGGCCCGCGACGAGCTGAATGGCCGCCAGGATGAAGATGCAGAGCGCAGCGAACCAGTGCCCGGTGACGCCGCCGGCGGCCAGCCCGAACAGGATGTTGATGACGTGGAAGCTGCCGGTGAACGTGAAGTGGAGGAAGTTCTCGTAGGTGTTCTCGTGCGCCGGGTAGTCGTTGCCGGCTGCGGTGGCGTATTCGACGGTGCCGTGTTCGGCCATAGCGGGAAATCTCCGGGTCGCGGATCGAGGCGGGTTCTCTCGATTTGGGTACCGTAAATGGGGGCCAAGGGCAACGGCGCGTGACCGTCCGTCAACGCCCGAAATTCAGGCGGGCACTGCCGTCCCAAAGGGCAGAATTCCGCCCCTTAGAGTCCGGCGGCCGCCAGCGCCTCAGACTGCCGCGCCGTCACCTGATCGACCGAAAAGCCCTCGATCGCCTCGTTGAACAGCCGGTAGAAGTTCAACTCCGCCCGAAGGTGCAGGAACACGGCACCGAGCCCGATCGCGGCACGGTCCATGAACACGAATTCGCGCGGCACCGTCACCGGCCCGCCGGCCTTGAGGGCCTGGTGCACGCGAAAGGCCTCGCGGCGGCCGTAGTCGGACGGCTTGACCCCGTCGGCAATGGTGCGGACGCGGTCGTCGAGCAGCGGCCCGTAAATGAAGCGCGCCCAGATGTTGAGCGTGCCGATGAGGTCGCGGTTGAGCCGCGTGAAGCCCCAGGTCTCGTAGGCGTGGACGACGCGGGCCTCGTCGCCATCGAGCAAGCCCTTGTAGAGATCGACGACGCCGCCGACGAAAGACGGCGGGAAGATGCGGATGCACCCATAGTCGAGCAGGTTGATGCCGGCGGGCGCGCCATGCTCGACGAAGATGGTGTAGTTGCCGAGATGCGGGTCGCCGTGGATGACGCCGAAGCGGCTGAACGGAAACCACCAGGCCGCAAACATCGCGCGCGCGAGGCGGTTGCGCGTCTCGAGCGGATCGTCCTTGTGGTCGAGCATGCGCGTGCCCTCGAGCCAATCGAGGGTGAGCAGCCGCCCGGTCGACAGTTCCGGCCAGACCCTTGGGACGCGCACCGAGGGCTCGTCTCTCAGCATGGACTGATAGAGCGCGACGTGCCTGGCCTCGCGCGCGTAATCGAGCTCCTCGCGCAGACGCGCGGCGATCTCCACACCGATCTCGGAGGTGTCGATCGCCGAGTCGAAGCGCTTGCGCAGCGACAACAGCAATTGAAGCTGGGTTAGATCGGCTTCGACCGCCGACTGCATGTCCGGATACTGAAGCTTGCAGGCGAGCGGCTCAGCCGAGAGCGCCTCCGCGCGGTGCACCTGCCCGAGCGAGGCGGCGGCAGCCGGGTGGTGCTCGAACCTTGAAAATTTCTTCTGCCAGTCCGCCCCAAGCTCGGCACTCATGCGGCGCTTGACGAAGGCCCAGCCCATGGGCGGCGCCTGGCTCTGGAGCTTCATCAGCTCGGAGGCGTATTCCGGCGGCACCGCGTCGGGAATGGTGGCGAGAAGCTGCGCCACCTTCATGATCGGGCCTTTCAGCCCGCCGAGCGCGGACGCGAGCGCCGCCGCATTGCCCTCGCGGCCGCCCTGCGCGCCGACGAGGCGCTGGCCCGCGATGCGCGCGGCGACGCCGCCGACCTTGGTGCCGACGGAGGCGTAGCGGCGGGCGCGGGCGGAGAAGCGATTGCGTTCGGAGTCGTCGGAGGGAGGCATGCGCCCCATCTAATGTCGGTCGCGGCCGGCCGCCACATCGGCAGCCGCGCAGGCGGCGCGGACCTCGGCGGCGGTCGCCGGCTCGCCGCCGGCGGCCCGCACCAGCCGGACCGCCTCCTCGACCAAAGCGCGGTTGGTCTCGGCGACGCCCCACGGGCGATCCTCGAGGCCGACGCGGATATGCCCGCCGCGCGCGACCGCGGGCGCGATCAGCGGCCGGATGTCGACGCCGAGTCCGGCGACCATCCACGGCGCGCCGGGCGCGAGCTCTTCGAGCAGCGCCAGGTGCGCGTCGAGATAGCGCTCGCGCGGCGGGAAGCCGAAGCAGAACTCCTCGGCGAACATGAAGCGGTAGACCGGCGTCGGCACCTTTGGCATCGCCGCGGCGGTGGCGGCGCCGAGCCGGGTGCAGCCGGCCTCGTAGATCGCGTAGCTCGGCCGCACGCCATGATCGGCGGCGATGCGCATGCCTTCTCGAAAATGATCGTCGGGATTGAAATACGTGTAGCCGGCTTCCCCGCGCGCGACCTCGTCGAAGCGGGTGAACACCGCCGAGCCCGGATCGATCACGCCCCACTCGGCGAGCCCGTTCTGCGCCAAACGTTCGAGATGGACGTAGCGCTCCTGCGCGCTGCGCAACTCGCCGGCATAGCCTGAGCCGGTGATCGGCAGCGTCGGATAGACGATGGCGTCGACTTGTGAGCGGATGCCCTCGATGATCGGCGCGTAGATGTCGTAGTCGTCGCGCTGACGGCCGGTGGCGACGTCATAGGCGTGCAGGTGGATGATCGCGGCGCCGGCCTTCGCCGCCGCAATGCCGTTGGCGATTATCTCATCGACGGAAATCGGGATCGCCGGCTGCCGTTCGCGGGTCCAGGCGCCGTTGAGCGCCGCTTCGATCCAGACCTTGGGCATGGGCCAAGCCTAGCGATTAGGATTTCGCGAGAGCCTCAAACGTCTCGCGATATTTATTCATCACCTCGCGAGCGATTTGCATGGTGTGCTCATGGCTTGTCATTACTCGCTCTGCGAGCAGACGGGCGCCACTGGCGGATACGTCGACAATGTCACCATGACCCCAGCCCAATTCGGCAACGACTTCATTAGGAAGGACCAAAAAGAGACTGTCTTTGCATTTCGCGACTTGCATTTTCATGACGCACCCACGGGCGGTTTGCGCTCGAATTTACAAGCTTCCCGCCAACCACGAAAGGCTCTACTTCGCCCGGTCCAGCGCCTCCAGCTCGTCGATCAGCCCCGCCACCACGCTCAAGCCCCCATCCCAGAACTTCGGATCGCGGGCATCGAGGCCAAACGGCGCGAGCAGCTCGGAATGGTGCTTGGTGCCGCCCGCCGACAGCATGGCGAGATAGCGTTCGGCAAAGCCCGAGGCCGACTTCTCGTAGACGGCGTAGAGCGAGTTCACCAGGCAATCGCCGAAGGCATAGGCGTAAACGTAGAACGGCGAATGCACGAAGTGCGGGATGTAGCACCAGAAGGTTTCGTAGCCCGGCTTCAATTCGATCGCCGGTCCGAGACTCTCCGACTGCACCGACATCCACAATTCGCAGATCTTGTCGGCAGTGAGTTCGCCGTTACGGCGCTCGAGATGCACCTTGCGCTCGAACGAGTAGAACGCGATCTGGCGCACCACGGTGTTGATCATGTCCTCGACCTTGGCGGCAAGCATCGCCTTGCGCTGCTTGGCGTCCTTGGTCTCGGCGAGCAATTTGCGGAAGGTCAGCATCTCGCCGAACACGCTCGCGGTTTCGGCGAGCGTCAGCGGCGTCGGCGCCATCAAGGGTCCGTTCGGCGCGGCAAGCACCTGATGCACGCCGTGGCCGAGCTCGTGCGCGAGCGTCATCACGTCGCGCGGCTTGCCCATATAGTTGAGCAGCACGTACGGATGCGCCGACGGCACGGTCGGATGCGCGAAGGCGCCGGGCTGCTTGCCCGGACGCGCCGGCGCGTCGATCCATTGCCGCTCGAAGAAACGGTCGGCGACCTCCGCCATCTTCGGCGAGAACGCGCCATAGGCGGTCAGCACGGTCGCGCGCGCGTCGCGCCACGAGATCGTGCGCTGCGGCACCTTCGGCAGCGGCGCGTTGCGGTCCCAGTGCGGCAGGCTCTTCTTGCCGAACCACTTCGCCTTCAGAGCATAATAGCGGTGCGACAATTTCGGATAGGCGGCGCGCACGGCCTCGACCAGCGCCTCGACCACTTCGGGCTCGACCCGGTTCGACAGATGCCGCGCGTCGGCAACGTCCTTGAAGCCGCGCCAGCGGTCGGCGATCTCCTTGTCCTTGGCGAGCGTGTTGGTGATGAGCGAGAAGGGGCGCAGGTTCGCCTTGAAGGTTTTCGCCAGCGCTTCGGCCGCCGCCTTGCGCTTTTTGCCGTCCGCGTCCTGCAAGAGGTTGAGCGTCGGCTCGATCGGCAGGTCCTTGCCACCGATCTTGAAGCGCAGGCCGGCGATGGTCTCGTCGAAACTGCGGTTCCAGGCGGAATAACCGGTCGTCGCCTTCTCGTGGAAGAGCTGCTCGACGCGGTCCTCGAGCTGGTACGGCTTCTCCTTGCGCACGTCCTCGATCCACGGCCGGTAATGGCCGAGCGCCGGATCGGCCATCGCCGCCTCGAGCACGGCGTCGTCGACGCGGTTCAATTCGAGCGTGAAGAACAGGAGATGGATCGAGGCATTGGTGATGCGCTCCTGCACGTCGCCGTAGAACTTGGCACGCGCCGGATCGCTGTTGTCGCCGGCATAGAGCAGCGAGGCGTAGGAATAGACGCGGCCCAAACGGTCATCGATCGCCTCGTAGCGCTTCACCGCTTCCGCGAGCCTATGCCCGCCCTGCCCGGCCAACTCCGCCAGCTTGCCCTTGAAGTCGGTCTCGAAGGCGACGCAGTCGGCGTCCCCCTGCTCCAGGTCGCGCTTGAGCGCCGGATCGTCCATGCCGCGATAGAGGTCGTTCAGGTTCCACTCGGGCAGCGCGCCGAGCTTGGGGTCGGTCTTCGGGGCAGCTTTGGACGCGGCTTTCTTGGCGGCAGAACGGGCGGGCATGAAGGATTCCAGGGCTGGAGACGACGCGAAGGCTCAATATCGGGCGCGGAGGGCAGCCGTTCAACCGGTAACGCGCCGTTAAGCCTGCGGGGCCAAAGTGCGCCAAATCGGTACAGGTCGCGTCCTGTCAGTCCCGGAGTGCTCGATGCCCGACGTCATCCTCATTGCCGACGACGATCCGGTCCAGCGCCGCCTCGTCGAATCCCTGGTCCAGCGGTTCGGCTATGAGGCCATCACAGTCGACGGCGGCGACGCCGCGGTCCGCGCGATCACCGGCGAGGCCGGCAAGCGCATCGACTGCCTCATCCTCGATCTCGTCATGCCCGATCTCGACGGCCTCGGCGTGCTCGGCCGCCTGCGCGAGGCGGGCGCCGACGTGCCCGTGATCGTCCAGACCGCGCATGGCGGTATCGACAATGTCGTCTCGGCGATGCGCGCCGGCGCCACCGACTTCGTGGTCAAGCCGGCGAGCCCCGAGCGGCTCCAGGTGTCTCTGTCCAACGCGCTCGCGACGCGCCGCCTCGCCGGCGAGTTGCAGCGCCTGAAGAAGCGCCAGGACGGCACCTTCGCCATCTCCGACATCGTCACGCATTCGCCGGCCATGGGGCCGGTGCTGCGCGCGGCGGAGAAAGCCGCGGCCTCGGCCATCCCCGTGCTGATCGAGGGCGAATCCGGCACCGGCAAGGAATTGCTGGCCCGCGCCATCCACGGCTCGGGCGCGCGCGCTGCACGCCCCTTCGTCGCGGTCAACTGCGGCGCGCTGCCGGAGAACCTCGTCGAGTCGATCCTGTTCGGCCATGAGAAGGGCGCCTTCACCGGTGCGACCGAGAAGCACGCTGGCAAGTTCGTCGAGGCGGACGGCGGCACGCTCTTCCTCGACGAAGTGGCCGAATTGCCGCTGCCGGCGCAGGTCAAACTCCTGCGCGCATTGCAGGAGGGCGAGGTCGAGCCGGTCGGCGGGCGCAAGCCGGTCAAGGTCGACGTCCGTATCGTCTCGGCGACGCATCGCGACCTCATCGCCGACGTGAAGGCCGGGCGCTTCCGCGAGGACCTGTTCTACCGCCTGCATGTCTTTCCGGTGACGGTGCCGCCTTTGCGCCGCCGGCCGGAGGACGTCGCGCCGCTGACGCGGCATTTCCTCGCCCGCTTTGCCGCCGAGGAGGGCAAACGTGTCCGCGCCATCTCCGCCGAGGCGATGGGGCTGCTCGCGGGCTTCCGCTGGCCCGGCAATGTGCGCCAGCTCGAGAACGCCGTTTTTCGCGCCGTGGTGCTGGCCGAAAGCGAAGAGATCGGCCTCGACGAATTCCCGCAGGTGTCGGCGCTCGCCGAGAGCGACGCGGCGCCAACGCAACCAACCCTGCCGCCGCAGGCCGTCATGCTCGGCGACTGGCCGGGCGAGGCCCGCAACGCCGCGCCCGCGACCCTGCGCCTCACCGACCCGGCCGGCCACGTGCGCCCGCTGGAGGACATCGAGCGCGAAGCGATCCGCTTCGCCATCGCGCACCACGAGGGGCAGATGTCGGAAGTGGCGCGGCGGCTGAAAATCGGCCGCTCCACGCTCTACCGCAAGCTCGAAAGCCTCGGCCTCGACGACGGCGCACCCGTCGGCGAAGTCGCCTGAGACTTACCACCACGCCGTTAAGGTGAACGCGTAAACTTTTATCGATTCAAATCTTAATCACGTGCCGCGCCGTTAGCTTTGATGCCAATTAAACGGCGCTGGCCGGCGAAATTGATACATTGGCGCGTGCCGCCGCTGCATAATGAGCGCGCCCGAAATGGGGGCCTTGCGGTTAACGAACCGCGGCACATTTGATTGTTCGTCGTGTGGTGGAGTTGAAAGTTATGCGTGCGACCCGGTTCGACCGATTGCTGGCCGGCACCATTCTGGCTGCCGCCGTCGCCGTTCCAACCTTCGTCGCGGCCGCGCCGCGCGTCGAAACCGTTTATCCTGCGCCGCCGTCACTGAACGGCCGCGTCATTCGCCATCACGAACCCGCGCAAGAGCCACGCGCGCAGGCGCTGCCGCCGCAGCGCGAGGCGGCTCCCGTGCCGCCGCCGGCGCCCCAGCCCGCCGCGGTCCGTCCCGAACCTCTTCCCGCCCGTGACCCTGCGCCGGCACGCGAGGCCGACAGCAAGAGCGGCGTCGACCTGTCAGGCGCGCTCGACCGCATGTTCTCGGCCAGCGACGCGCAGATCACGCCGAAGCTGAAAGAGCTCGTGACGAAGCAATTGCGTGTCGAGCGTCCGGCCGACCGCCGCGCCATCGAAACCTTCTACGCCGCCCGCGGCTATGCGCCGCTCTGGGTCCATGACGGCCGCCTCACCGCGCAGGCCAAGGCCGCGATCGGCAAATTGAAGAGCGCCGGCGATGACGGGCTCGACGTCGCCGACTATCCGGTTCCGGAGTTCGGCACCATCAACGGCGCCGACGCACTCGCCGCCGGTGACCTCAAGCTCACCGAATCCGTGCTCACCTATACGCGTCATCTGGCCGTCGGCCGCATCGCGCCGACCCGCGTCTCGGCTGAGGTCGAATACGGCGATCACACTCCCGATCCCGACGACGTCCTCAAGAAGCTGGCGAGCGCGTCCGACGCCGGCGCGACGATCGAGAGCTACAATCCGCCCGCCCAGGGCTTCCGCGCCCTCAAGGCGAAGCTTGCCGAATTGCGGACCGGCAACGCCTCCGCCGACCCCGGCCCTGCCCGCATCCCGGACGGCCCGGCGATCAAGTTCGGCATGAAGGATCCGCGCGTGCCGCAACTGCGCGAGAAACTCGGCCTGCACGGCAAGCCGGCCGACATCCTCTACGACAAGGCCCTCTACAACGCCGTGCGCTCGGTGCAATTCCGCAAGGGCATGAAGCCGTCCGGCATCGTCGATGCGCACACCATCGCCGCCATCAACGGGCCGAAGCCGGGCGATCTCGTCGCGCGCGTGCGCGCCAACATGGAGCGTTGGCGCTGGCTGCCGCGAGACCTCGGCCGCACCTATGTGATGGTCAACATCCCGGACTACACGCTCAAGGTCATGAGCGAAGGCCGTCAGGTTTGGACGACCAAGATCGTCTCCGGCAAGCCGCAGACGCCGACGCCGCTCGTCTCGGCGCCGATGCAGCACATCATCGTCAACCCGTCCTGGTACGTGCCGCAGTCGATCATCCAGAACGAACTGCTGCCACTCTATGCCAGCGACCCGCAGATCTTCGACCGCATGGGCCTCGAAGTGAAGCAGGGTCCGGACGGCCATATCAACGTCGTGCAGCCGCCCGGCGCCGCCAACGCGCTCGGCCGCATCAAGTTCGCGTTCCCGAACAAGTTCCAGGTTTACCTGCACGACACGCCGGAGAAGAAGCTGTTCTCCTACGACAAGCGCGCCTTCAGCCACGGCTGCATGCGCGTTCTGGACCCGACCAAGTTCGGCGAGGTGATGCTGTCGCTGGCCATGGC
>DASTGR010000015.1:0-4028 GCA_035718885.1 Pseudolabrys sp.
AATCGTGCGAGCCGCGTGGTGTTCATCACGCGCGGGATCGCCGAAGCGCAGGTGCGCGCACTGTTTACGGCGGTCCAAGGTCTGGCATGACTGTCATGGCCGGGCTTGTCCCGGCCATCTCGCTTAGGCGGGCATTGTGCCTTCCCAATCGGGGTCACCGGGACAAGCCCGGTGACGACAAGGACGTTAAGCGAGCCGCTTCACCGTCTTCCGCGCCCCTTCGATGACAACCGGCACGGCGGCGTCGTTGTTCGGCGCCATGATGTGGCAGCCGGCGACCTGCGGGATCTCGCTGAGCGCGGCGATCGTCTCGACGCAGATGCGGCGGCCTTCGGCCAGCGGATCGCTCGCGCCTTCCATGCGCGTGACGAAGGCATCCGGAATGATCGTGCCGAACAGCTTCTCTTTCATCCACCGTGCCGACTGGGCCGAGCGCAATGGCGCGACGCCGACTATGAAATGGAGCTTGCCACCGAGGCCGCATTCCTCGAGCCGTGCCATGTAGCGGCGCACCACGTCCGCATCCATGCAGAACTGCGTCTGCACGAACTGCGCGCCGGCCTCGATCTTGGCGGCGAGTCCCTTCGGCTCCCAGCCCGCCGGCGGATCGACCGGATTGTCGGCGCCGCCGAGGAAGAATTCGGGCTTGCCGCCGATCTTCTTTCCCGTAGGCAATTCGTTGGCGTCACGCAACCGGCGCGCCGTCGCGAGAAGCTGCCGTGCGTCGAGATCGAACACCGGCTTGGCGTCGGGCTGGTCGCCGGCCGACGGGTCGTCGCCGCGCAGCACCAGCAGGTTGCGCACGCCCATCGCCGCAGCGCCGAGCAGATCGCTCTGCAGCGCAATGCGGTTGCGGTCGCGGCAGGTGAGCTGGAGGATCGGCTCGATGCCGGCTTCGTTGAGCAGCACGGCGGCCGTGAGCGCCGACAGATGCGTCCGCGCGCCCGCGCCGTCGGTGACGTTGACCGCGTCGGCCAGGCCCTTGAGCGGCTGCGCCTTGGCCATGAGGTCGTCGCGCGCGGCTGAGACGGGCGGCGTGACTTCGGCGGTGAGGACGAAACGGCCCTGGGTGAGCTTGTCTTGCAGTGTTGCCATGCCCCTCACGTGGCAAAATTGTCTGGACCTGGCAAGCGCAAGGATGTGAGAAAAGGCCCGGCGCGGCCCGCGTGGGCCGCATCCCATAGAGCCCTTAAGAGGTGGCTGTGGTGCAGACATCCCTCGACGACGCGCTCGCGCCCATCACCGATGGTTGCATGCTGGTGGTGCCGCGGGAGGTTGCCGGCGTGCCGATGGCGGCGACGCGGGCGCTGGTCCGCCGCGGCGTGAAGAACCTGCATCTGGTGGCGCTGCCGACGTCGAGCATGCAGGCCGATCTGCTGATCGGCGCGAGCTGCATCGCGACGCTGGAGACGAGCGCGGTCAGCCTCGGCGAGTTCGGCCCGGCGCCGCGCTTTTCCGCCGGCGTCACCGGCGTCACCTTCACGATGAAGGACGCGACCTGCCCGGCGCTGCACGCGGCGCTGCAGGCGGCGGAGAAGGGCGTGCCGTTCATGCCGCTGCGCGGGCTGATCGGCTCCGACGTGCTGAAATATCGCGACGACTGGAAGGTCGTCGACTCTCCATTCGGCAACGACGACCCGATCGTGCTGCTGCCGGCGATCAAGCCGGACGTCGCCCTATTCCATGCGCCGATGGCCGACCGCTTCGGCAATGTCTGGATCGGGCGACAACGCGAACTGACGACCATGGCGCACGCGGCGACAAAGACCATCGTCACCGTGGAGAAGATCGTCGATGACGATTTGCTCGCCGATCCGCTGACCGCTGCCGGCACCCTGCCCGGCTTCTATGTGGAGCACATCGCGGTCGCCGAGCGCGGCGCCTGGCCGCTGCCGCTGCCCGACACCTATCGCAGCGACACCGAGCATCTGGCGCTGTACGCGAAGATGGCGGCGACGCCGGAGGGCTTCGCCGAATATCTCGACAGGTTCGTCTACGAGAAACAGGCGGCGTAATGATTAGCCGCAAGCGAAGCGCGCTCCCTCTCCCCGCGTGCGGGGAGAGGGTCGGGGTGAGGGGGCGCTCCCGCGATTCTGAGCGTGTAGAAAGAGCCCCTCACCCGACTTCCTCGCTTGCGCTCGGAAGTCGACCTCTCCCCGCAGGCGGGGAGAGGTGAAGCGGAGAAGCGTTCGCGTGACCTCACTCGATTTTCGCCCCGAAGAACTCCTCGCCTCGGTGATCGCCGACCTGATCGGCGACGTGCGCCATGTCGCCGTCGGCAACGCCTCGCCGATCCCGGCGACCGCGGCACTGCTTGCGCGCGCGCGCGGCCACGGCAAGCCCTACGTCTCGCTGCTCGGCAGCGCGAAGCACACGTTCTGGACCGACGGCGGCCGCGAGCTGTTCGACTGCGCCGGACAGGGCCGCATCGATGTTTTCTTCCTGTCCGGCGGGCAGATCGACGGCCATGGCAACATCAACCTTGTCGAGATCGGCGAGCACGGCCATCCCAAGGTGCGCTTCCCGGGCTCGTTCGGCTCGGCCTATCTCTATTACGTCGTGCCGAAGGTGATCCTGTTCCGCACCGAGCATTCGCGGCGCACTCTGGTGCCGCAGGTCGACTTCGTCAGTGCGCCCGGCGCGAGCGAGCCCAACGTGTTCCGCACCGGCGGGCCGATTGCGCTGGTGACGAACCGCTGCGTCTTCGGGTTCGCTGGCGGCCGCTTCAAGCTCGAAACCGTCCATCCCGGCCACACGGTCGAGGAGGTGAACGAAAACACCGGCTTCGACTTCGATCGCCCGGCGCACGTGCCTGACACGCCCGCGCCGTCGGCCGAGACGCTGCGGCTGATGCGCGAGGTCGTCGCGCCGGAGCTTGCCGACGTCTATCCGCAGTTCGCTCACTCGGTGTTTGGCGCCGGCGATTTCGCGAAGTGAAAGCCGCGCGCCGCGCAGTGCGAGCCCCTTCCCTGAAGCCGTAGCCTGTGGCTACTCTCCCGGCCCACGAAGCAACAATTCGAGGAAACGTCGGTGAAAACAGTTGAAGCAGCCTGTATCGGTGTCGGCTGGATCGGCGGGCTGCGCGCGGAAGCGCTGTCGCGAACGGCGCTCGTCGACAAGCTGCACCTGTGCGACATCAAGCCGGACCGACTCGCCGAGATAAAGGCGCTGTACAAGCCCGCGACCGCGACGGCCGACTACAACGACATCATCAACAACCCGAACATTTCTGTCGTCTATATCTCGACGACGCCGGAGGCGAACCACTATCCGATCGCGCGCGACTGCCTGAAGGGCGGCAAGCATGTGATGCTGGAGAAGCCGATTGCGCTCGAGCTCTGGGAAGCGGACGAGCTGATCCATCTCTCCAAGACCAACAATCTGAAGTTCACGATCGGCTATTCGCAGCGCTTCAACACCAAGATCGCCTACGCCAAGAAGAAGATCGTCGACGGCACGCTCGGTAATGTCGTCTCGGTCCTGGTCAGCCGGCACCTGTCGCGCGAGCTCGGCAAGAAGATCGCCGGCCGCGTCCGCCTGTCGCCCGTGGTCATGGAATCGACCCACGATCTCGACTTCGTCTACTGGCTGCTCGAGCCGGCCAAGCCGATCCGCGTCTATTCTCAAGGAGCCTACGGCTACATGCAGCCGGTGAACGGGTCGCACGATGTGATGTTCACGACGGTGACGATGGACAATGGCGTCGTCGTCATGATCGGCGGCGGCTGGAACCTGCCCGCGAGCTATCCGAACTACTGCTCGACCTGGATCGAAATCACCGGCACCGACGGGTCGCTGTTCCTCGACGACACGCAGCGCGATAACTGGCTCAACACCGAGCGGCGCGGCCAGGAATTCCCGATGTCGACCATGCCGGGCGAGCAGGTCGATCACGTCTTCGCCGGCGGCATCGGACCGGAGACGATCTACTTCCTCGAATCCTGCATCAAGAACCGCCCCGTCATGGTCACGCCCGAAAGCGCGCGGCGCGTCATGGAGACCTACAGCGCGGCCGACCTGTCGGCCGA
>DASTGR010000016.1:0-7208 GCA_035718885.1 Pseudolabrys sp.
CTGACCACGGCGGAGCTCTCGTATCTGCCCGACCGCCGTCAGGCCTATGAGAACCTCGCCAAGCGCACCGACCTCGACGGCGTCAAGTCCGTCTGCATGGCGTTGCAGCAGGCCGAACGCTACGGCACGCCGCTGTCGACCATGCTGCGCACGATGGCGCAGGAAAATCGCGACATGCGCATGTCGGAAGCCGAGAAGCGCGCTGCGGCGCTGCCGCCGAAGCTCACCGTGCCGATGATCCTGTTCTTCCTGCCCGTCCTGTTCGTGGTCATCCTCGGGCCGGCTGTCATCAAGGTCATGGCGATCAAGCAGTGAGCCGCCGGCTGCGTCAGGTGCGCCCGCGCAGATAACTTTTCGCCGTCCCGCGCAGGTGCTCGACGAACAGCCGAACCGACGGGCTGACGCTGCGGTTCTTCAGCATCACGATCGCGATCGGGCGCGGCCTTCCGCCGAGCTTGATCGGCAGGGCGCGAAGGCCCCATTGCCTCGCATTGTATTGCAGCACCGAGACCGGCAGCACCGTGAGGAAGCGGCCGGTGGCGAGCAGATGATTGCGCATCAGGACGAAGGACGAGACGATCCGCCCGTCCGGCACCTTGAGGCGCTCGGCCTCGAACGCCTCGGCCAGGATGTCGCGCACGATCAGCGAGGCCGGGATGATCCACGGCTCGCCGGCGAGGTCGGCGAGCGTGACGCTGCGGCGGCCGGCCCAGGGACTGTCCGCGCCGACGACGATCACGTGCGGGTCGTCGAACAGAATCTCGACGCTGAGATCGTCATCCGAGAATGAGGCCGGGACGCGCGCGACCATCAGGTCGGCGCTGCGCTCCTGCAACTGGCGGAATTCCAGCGTCGTGGAATCGACGTCGGTGACGCGGCAGACGATGTCCGGATAGAGACGCGAGAAGCCGTCCACCGCGTCCGGGATCAGGCCGCCGGCGAGGAACTCGGGGCACGCAATGCGCACCTCGCCGGAGGTGGATGAGGCCAGCGCCTCGATGTCCTTCACGCCTGCCCGCAGCTCGTCGAAGACGACGTCGGTGCGCTTGAGCAGGGTCTTGGCATAGACGGTCGGCTCGACGCCCTTGGCGCTGCGGTCGAGCAGGCGAACGCCAAGCGCGCTTTCCAGATTGGCGATGGCGTCGGACACCACCGACTGCGTGGTCGACAGGTGCGACGCCGCCTTGGCCATGCTGCCCCAGCGCGCGACGGACGACAGGATATGCAGGTCGCGCAAGGTCAGGCGCCGGCCGATGCGGCTGTCCCAGTCCGTCAGTGCCTTCGCCATATCCGATACCCCTATCGTGATTTTACGATAGCAGGTCCCGGAGGCTGCGCCTAGGCTGGGGTCACGTCATCAAGGGAGCACGCCAATGGCCAAGCAACGCATCAGCTACGTCCCGCTCGAGAAGATGGACGCCGACATGCGCAAGGAAATGGAGCGCTGCCAGCGCGAGGGCACCCCGCGCCCGGAGAGCACCGCCGTGCGTGCGCACGTCAAGGCCGCGTTCTGGTTCTTCGCGAACTCCTGGCGCGACCTCTTTCACAACGGCGTGGCGGAGCACGACCTCAAGGAGCTCGCCCGCCTCTACGTCTCGCGCTCGGTGCAGTGCGAATATTGCGGCAACCAGCGCTCGGTGAAGACGATCAACAAGATGGGCCAGATCGAGGATCACGTTCTCGACCTGCTCAACTTCGAGAAATCGCCGCGCTTCACCGACAAGCAGAAGGCCGTGCTCGCCTATGCCGAGGCGATCGTCTGGCATCTCAACACCGACGACGCGTTCTGGGACCGCCTGCACAAGCACTTCAGCGAGCCCGAGCTGGTCGAGATCGGCTGCATGATCGGCCTGACGCTCGGACAGCAGAGCTGGCTGCGCCTCTTGAACATCGACCATCATCAGGTGATGACCGGAACCGACGCGTCGATGGCGCCCGGCTACGAGACGCTCGGCGCGCTGAAGGCGACCAAGGCCTCGGCCGAGTACTGGGCGAAGGGCACTCCGGCGCGCTGAGACGATCCACCTGAAACGCAAAAGACCGCCCACGGGCGGTCTTTTTCTTTGGCGCTGTCGGGCTTCAGTTCCCGGCGTCGGGCCGGAGCTTGATGGTGCGGCCCGGCTTCTTCCAGTCCTTCTGCTGCGCCAGCATCGTGCGCAGGTAACTGGCATTGGCGTCGGCCTGCGCCTGCGGCAGGTCGGCGCGCGCGATGCGCTCGGCCTCGTCGAAACGGCCTTCGAGTCCGACGACGAGCGCGAGATTCTGCCGCACCTTGGGGCCGGCGTTCGGCGTCTGCGCCGCCTGACGCAAGGTCGCCTCGGCCTGCTTCAGGCGCTTCGTCAGCGCGTAGGAGAGGCCGAGATTGGACAGGATCGACGGCTCGCCGGGCACGATCTTGAGCGCGGCTTCGTAATGGCGCTGCGCTTCGGCATGGCGGCCCATCTGGTCGAGCACCGCGCCTTCCGCGTTGAGCACGCGCCAGTCGGGATTGTCGGGCGTGTGCGCCTTGTCGAGCGCCTCGAGCGCCTGCGTGTATTGGCCGGTGTCGGCGAGCGCGCGGCCATAGGCGCCCAGCAGCGGCATCGATTTCGGATTGCGCATCGCCGCCTGTTCGAGCACGGCGACGGCCTGGGTGTATTGCTCGGTCGCGCGCAGCGCGCGCGCATAGGCGATTGCGGCAGCGGGATCGCCGGGATTCTCGCGGTAACGCTGGCCCCATGTGTCGAGCGAGGAGCGCCAGTCGGCCTCGCTGCTCGGGGCGCTCGCCATGCTGGACAGGCCGACCGAGCCGGTCGTCTCCGGACCGTTGGTCGTGTTGCACCCGGCGACGGCGAGCGCCAGCGCGAGCGCGGCGGCAGAGCTGGCGATGAGGCGCTGGGCGCGAGGCGGCATGCGGGTCCGGGGGCTTAAGGGCCGGTCAGACTGCAATAAAAGGTTAACCCTAACGGGTGGTTAACAGAGGCGGGCCTGCCTCGCCCATCGCCCCGCCGGAGGCTATAAACGAGGCATGGACCCCCTCCTCTCCCCCGCCGAACGCGAACTCCAGGCGCGCGCCCGCGATTTCGCCGACAAGGTCGTGCGCCCGCGCGCCGCGACCATCGACGCCGAGGGCCAATACCCCTGGGACATCGTCAAGGCGCTGGCCGATGACGGCTTCGTCGGCATGACCATACCGAAGGCCTATGGCGGGCAGGACCGCTCGTACCTCGACGCCGTGCTGGTGACCGAGGAGATGGCGAAGGCGTGCACCGTCACCGCCCGCATCGTGGTCGAGACCAATATGGGCGCGATCTCCACCGTGATGGCTTATGGCAGCGAGACGCAGAAAAGGCTCGCCGCGAAACTGGTGCTCGCGGGCGACAAGCCGGCGATCTGCATCACCGAGCCGGACGCCGGCTCCGACGCCATGGCGATGACGACGCGCGCCGACCGACGCGGCGACCGCTACGTTCTCAACGGCCGCAAGCACTGGATCACCGGCGCCGGCGTGTCGCGCCTGCATCTGATCTTCGCGCGCGTGTTCGACGAGAGCGGCGCCGATCTCGGCGTCGGCGGCTTCCTCGCCGTGCGCGACGAGTCGAAAGGCCTCCGCTTCGTCAGGCGCGAGGAGACGATGGGCCTGCGCGGCATGCCCGAGGGCGAGTTGGCCTTCGAGGACCTCGAGGTACCGGCCGACATGGTGGTGATGCCGCCGTCCGGATTCCGCCGCGGCTTCGCCGACCTGATGAACGCCTATAACAGCCAGCGCGTCGGCGCCGGCACGGTGGCGATGGGGATTGCCGCCGGCGCGCTCGAGCACGCGCTCGACTGGGTGAAGACGCGCGAGCAGTTCGGCCGGCCGATCGGCGAATTCCAGGGCCTGCAATGGATGCTCGCCGACATGCAGGTCGCGCTCACAGCCTCGCGGCTGATGCTCTACACGGCCGCACGCTCCAAGGGACCGGACGGCAGCGCCTTCCCCGATCCGATGCTGGCGGCGCAGGCGAAGATCCTTGCCTCCGAGAGCGCGATCAAGATCGTCAACGACGCGCTCCAGATGTTCGGCGCCCGCGGCTACGGCCGCGAGTTTCCATTGGAGCGCATGGCACGCGACGTGCGCATGTTCACCATCGGCGGCGGCACGGCGCAGGTGCTGCGCACGCTCGTCGCCGGAAAGATGCTCGGCTGGAAACTGCCGCAGACCCGCGACGGTTACAGGCCGAAGCCCTCAATGCGCGACGCCGCGGAGTAAGAATGCATCCTGTTTACGTGAAGGCCGGCACCACGCCGGCGACGCCGATCCTGTTCGTCAACGAGGCCAATTACGCAGAGGCGAGCAAGGTGCTCGATGCGCGCGAGCAGGCCTTCGTCACCGCGACCGGCTTTACGCCGAAGGCCGGCAGGCATCTCATCGTGCAGGGACCGCACGGCGGTATTGGCGGCATCCTGTTCGGCATCGAGGCTACGGATGCGCCGGTGAAAGATCATTTTCGCGTCGCGAGCCTCGTGCAGGTCTTGCCGGCCGGCACCTATCGGTTCGCCAATACGCCTCATGATGCGCGGCTCGCGGCCTTGTCCTTCGCGCTCGCCAGCTACCAGTTCACGCGCTACCGCAAGGGCGAGGCGCGCGACGTGAAGCTCGTCGTGCCGGACGGCGTCGACGGCGAGGATGTGAGCCGGATGGCCGAGGCCGCGTTCCTTGCGCGCGATCTCATCAACACGCCGTCGAACGATCTCGGCCCGCAGGAGCTCGAGGACGCGGCGCGCAAGCTTGCCGGCAAACATGGCGCCAAGATCGACGTCATCATCGGCGCGGACATCGAGAAGAACTTTCCGCTGATCCAGGCCGTCGGCATGGGCTCGCCGCGCGCGCCGCGGCTCATCGATATCACCTGGGGCGACGCGAGCCATCCGAAGGTGACGCTGGTCGGCAAGGGCGTGTGCTTCGACACGGGCGGCCTCGACATCAAGCCCGACGCCTCCATGCTCAACATGAAGAAGGACATGGGCGGCGCCGCCACCGCGCTCGGATTGGCGCACATGATCATGTCGCGCAAGCTGAAGGTGCGGCTCCGCGTGCTGATCCCGGCGGCCGAGAACTCGATCTCGGGCGCGAGCTTCCGGCCGCGCGACATCTTCCGTTCGCGTAAAGGTCTCACCGTCGAGATCGGCAACACCGACGCGGAAGGGCGGCTGGTCCTCGCCGATGCGCTGTCGCTCGCCGACGAGGAGAAACCGGAGTTGATCATCGATTTCGCGACGCTCACCGGCGCCGCGCGCGTCGCGCTCGGACCCGATTTGCCGGCGGCGTTCACCGACGACGACAGGCTTGCCGAGGACTTCCTGCGCGCAGGCCTCGCCGAGCAGGATCCGGCCTGGCGGCTGCCGCTGTGGAAGCCCTACGAGGCGATGCTCGATTCGAAGGTCGCCGACACCAACAATGTCTCGACCGGCGGCCAGGGCGGCGCCATCACAGCCGCGCTGTTCCTGCGCAAGTTCGTCGAAGCGAAATCGTGGCTGCATCTCGACGTGTTCGCGTGGAATGCGGCGGCGAAGCCGGGGCGGCCCGAGGGCGGTGAGCTGCAAACCGCCCGCGCGCTCTACGCAATGTTGTGCCAGCGTTACGGATAATGGCCCTCGACAAACGCACCAATGCCTTCCGGCCCGACCTCGCGGCCAGCCACCTGCGCGGGCAAGTCGAGGCCGCGCACTTCGCCGACGGCACCGTCTACGAGGTGATCGAGCCGATCGCCGACGTGAAGCGCGCGCCCGCGCCCGACGCCGCGCTCGACACGCAGGCGCTCTATGGCGAGCGCGTCATCGTCTACGAGATCAACGAGGAAGGCTGGGCCTGGGGCCAGCTCGACAACGACAAGTACGTCGGCTGGCTGCCGGCGAATGCGCTGGCGACGCCGGGCGCAGCAGCAACGCACAAGGTCATCGTGCCGCGCACGCTCTGCTTCCCCGGGCCAAACATCAAGCTGCCGCAGGTCGCGGCGCTGACAATGGGCGCCGTGCTCGCAGTGGCGCGGCAGGAGGAGCCCTTCGCAATCACGCACAATGGCTGGCACATTCCGGCCGGGCACGTCGCGCCACTGTCGGCGACCTACCGCGATCCGGTCGCGGTGGCCGAAATGTTGCTTGGCGCGCCCTATCTGTGGGGCGGCAAGTCGTCACTCGGCATCGACTGCTCGGGACTGGTGCAGGTCGCGCTCACCGCGACGGGCCACGCCTGTCCCCGCGACAGCGACATGCAGGAGGCCGCGCTCGGCCGGGAGGTCGCGCTCGACGAACTCGCGCGCGGTGACCTGGTGTTCTGGAACGGCCACGTCGCCATTGCCCGCGACGCCAGGACCCTCGTGCACGCCAACGCTTTTCACATGATGGTAGCGATGGAGCCGGCCGCCGACGCGGTTGCGCGCATCGCTGCGGCGGGACATAAGGTCAGCGCCGTCAAGCGGCTTTAAAGCGTAACGAGACCTGCCGGAGGAAAAGGCATGACCACGCCTTGCATCATCACCGTGGCGATCACCGGATCGGTGCCGACCAAGAAGGACAATCCGGCCGTGCCGATCACGGTCGAGGAGCAGGTCGAGTCGACGCACGCGTCTTTCGAGGCCGGCGCCTCGCTCGCGCACTGTCACGTGCGCAACGACGACGGCACGACGACGTCCAGTCCCGAGCGCTTCGGCCGTCTCGTCGAGGGACTGCGCAAGCACTGCCCCGGCATGATCATCCAGCTCTCGACCGGCGGGCGTTCCGGCAACGGCCGCGAGCGCGGCGGCATGCTGCCGCTCAAGCCGGACATGGCGTCGCTGTCGACCGGCTCGTGCAATTTCCCGACCCGCGTCTACGAGAACTCGCCCGAGCTCGTCGACTGGCTGGCGGAGGAGATGATCAAGTACAACGTCAAGCCGGAGATCGAGGCCTTCGACCTGTCGATGATCTGGCAGGCGGTCAAGATGGAGAAGGACGGCAAGATCAAGGGGCCGCTGCACGTGCAGTTCGTCATGGGCGTGAAGAACGCCATGCCTGTCGACAGGACGACGTTCGATTTCTACGTCGCGACCTTGAAACGCATCGCCCCCGACGCGACCTGGACCGGCGCCGGCATCGGCAAGGGCCAGCTCGAGCTGAACCGCTGGTCGCTCGAAGCCGGCGGCCACTGCCGCACCGGCCTGGAAGACAACATCCGCTGGGATGCGAGCGGCAAGCTGGCGCCGTCGAAC
>DASTGR010000017.1:0-25812 GCA_035718885.1 Pseudolabrys sp.
GCCGCGGCGATCACGCAGAAGGGCGACCCCTACGTCTTCCGCACCTCGTTCGGCCAGCAGTTCTCGATGCCCAAGATCGCCAACTACATGCGTGACGGCGTCAAGGCCAAGACCGTCGCCGTGCTGTGGGTCAACAACGACTTCGGCAAGGGCGGCCGCGATACCTTCGTGAAGGAGATGGCCGCGCGCAACATCAAGGTCGTCGCCGACATCTCGACCGAGTCCGGCCAGACCGACTTCTCCGCCGACGTCGTCAAGCTCAAGGCGGCGAACGCCGACGCGATCTTCGTCTACACCAACGAGGAAGAGAGCGCGCGCTTTCTGAAAGAAGCCAAGAAGCAGGGCATCACCGCGCCGCTGATCGGCGAGACCACGCTGCTCGGTCAGAAGGTGATCGACCTCGCCGGCGGCGCCGCCGAAGGCGTCAAAGGCCATGTCGGCCTCACCGTCGATGCGCCGATCCCGGCCGTGCAGGAGTTCGCCGCCAAGTTCAAGAAGCGGTTCAACTATGTCTGCGACCACAACGGCATCAAGGGCTACACGGCGGTCTATTTCGTCAAGCACGTGACGGAGAAGATCGGCAAGTTCGACAGCAAGGCCTTTGCCGCGGCCGCGCATGGCATGACCATCACGCCCAAGGACGAGCCGGGCATTCTGATGGAGGCCACCTGGGACAAGAACGGCGACATCGATCGCGAAAGCTTCCTCGGCCAGGTCGTCGACGGCAAGCAGAAGATTGTCGCGACGCTGCCGAAGCTCGGCATCAAGTAGGCTCGAGCCTTTGACGCAATCCCCGCCCGGCGGCGACGCCGGGCGGGCGTGCAAGGCGGACACGCCATGGCTTCGTTCATTCAGCTGCTGGTGTCCGGACTGGCGACCGGCGCGATCTATGCTCTGATCGCGGTCGGCTTCACCCTGCTCTGGCAAACCTCGCAGACGATCAATTTCGCCCAAGGCGAGTTCGTCATGCTGCCGGCCTTCTTCGTGCTGGCGGCGATGAATTTCGGCGCGCCGTTCTGGGTGGCGGCGCTGATTGCGGTGGCGCTGTCGGTCGTCATTCTCGGCCTGATGTTCAAAGCGATCATCGTCGATCCGATGCTCAAGCACGGTGTGCTGCCGCTGGTGATTTCGACCATCGCGCTGTCGCTGTTTCTGAAAGAGAGCGCCAAGGATTTCTACTCGTCGCAGGCGCAGCCCTTCCCGGCGCTGGTGCCGCCGATCGATCTGCATGTCTTCGGCGCGGTGGTCTCGTTGCAGAGCCTCACAGTGCTGGCTGTCGCCATCGTCACGGTGCTGGCGCTGCATCTCCTGCTCAACAATACGCGGCTCGGGCGCATGATGCAGGCGACGGCGCAGAACCCGACCTTGGCGCGGATCCTGGGCGTGCCCGTCAGGCGGATGGTGCTCTACACCTTCCTGATCAACGGCGCGCTCGTCGCCATCGCCTCGATCCTGATCAGCCCGATCTACCTCGCCAAGTTCACGAACGGCGAGACGCTCGGTATGGCCGCCTTCCTCGCCGCCATCATCGGCGGCTTCAACCAGGTGCGCGGCGCCATCCTCGGCGGCATCATTCTTGGCGTGCTCGACAATCTCTCGGCGGCCTACATCTCGTCGCAATACCGCGCGGCGTTTCCGCTCATCATCCTGATCGTCGTCATCCTCTGGCGCCCGCAGGGCCTGCTCGGCCGCCTCGAGGAGCGCACGGTATGACGCGGCTCGGCGCAGTGTGTTTCGCCGCCGCGGTAATCGCTGCGCTGGTCCTGCCGCTGTTCCTGAAAGGCTATGGCATCTATCTGCTATCGATGTGGGCGGTGCTGACCATCGCCGCGCTCGGGCTCAATCTCACGCTCGGCTATGCAGGCCAGGTGTCGCTGGCGCAAGGCGCGTTCGTCGGCATCGGCGCCTACACCGTCGCGTTGCTGATGCAGGCGGGATGGCCGTTCCCGATCGCCTTCGTTTGCGCCGTTGTGCTGTGCTTCGCTATCGGCTGGGGCCTCGGCTATCCGGCGCTGCGCGTGCAGCATCATTATCTCGCCTTCGTTACGCTCGCCTTCAATACGCTGGTGTTCTTGGTGCTGCGCAACGAGGAATGGCTGACCCACGGCATTTACGGCGTGTCTGGCATCGTGCGGCCGGTGCTCATGGGCTGGTCGACGGGCAAGCCGCTCGCCTTCTACTATTTCTGCCTTGGCATGCTGGGGCTGGTCGCGTTCGGCCTGTGGTGGATGATCCGCTCGCCCTGGGGCCGCGCCTTTGTGGCGCTGCGCGAGAATCCGGTGCGCGCGCTCTCGCTCGGCCTCGACACGCGCCGCTATACGCTCATGGCCTTCGCCATCGGCTCGAGCCTCGGCGGCGTCGCGGGCGCGCTCTATGCGCCGCTGGTGCAGTTCATCGAGCCGAATTCATTCGCGCTCGGCCTGTCGTTCAACCTGCTGCTCATGGTGATCGTCGGCGGCAGCGGCTACTTCTACGGCCCGTTCTTGGGCGCCTTGGTGTCGGTGCTGCTGCCGGAATGGCTGCGCGTGACGCAAGGCTACTACCTCATCGTCTATGCCGCTGCGATCATGTTCATGATGGCCGTATGCCCGGCCGGGCTCTTCGGCCTTGCACAGCGCGCTGCGCGGGCGCTGCGTACCAAGCGCGTACCGGCGCTTCAGACCGAAAGGACGCGGCCATGACGCCCGTCCTTCAGGTCTCGAACCTGCGGAAATCGTTCGGCGGCATCACGGCCGTCGACGGGGTGTCGTTCGAGGTGCGCGAGGGCGAGATCCTCGGCATCATCGGTCCGAACGGTTCGGGCAAGTCGACGCTCTTCAACTGTGTTCTCGGTCAGCTTTCGCCGACCGAAGGCGAGGTGCGCATCGACGGCAAGCCGACCGCCGGCATGCGGCCGTGCGACCTCAATCGTCTGGGGGTGAGTCGCACCTTCCAGCTCTTGCAGGTGTTCCCGCAGCTCTCGGTGCGCGACAACCTCATTCTCGCCGGCCAGGAGCACAAGGGCACGATGGCCTCACGCCTGTTCGGCGCCGCCGATGCGGGCCTCGGCGACCAGGCCTCGCAGATGATCGACTTCTTCCGCCTCGGCCATGTCGCCGGCGAGCCTGCCGGCTCGCTCAGCTACGGCCAGCAGAAGCTGCTTGATGCGGCGATGGCCTTCATGGCCGGCCCGCGCCTCGTCCTGCTCGACGAGCCGGCCGGCGGGGTGAACCTGACCATGCTCGCCAACCTGCGCGAACGGCTCCAAGCTTACCATCGGGAGCAGAAGGCGACCTTCGTCGTCATCGAACATCAAATGGAATTCGTTATGGCGCTGTGCACGCGCGTCGTGGTGCTGGCGGAAGGTCGTATCATCGCCGAAGGTCTGCCGCAGGAGATCCGCCAGAATCCGGTCGTTATCGAGGCCTATCTCGGCCATTGAACGGACGTGAATGACGTGAGCGAGCCGATCCTCATCTTGGACAACGTCGTCGCCGGCTACGGCAAGATGACGATCCTCAACGGCACGACGGCGCGTATCCGGCGCGGCGCCATAACGACAGTCATCGGCCCGAACGGCGCCGGCAAGTCGACTTTGTTCAAGACGGTCTTCGGCCTGCTCGCGGTGCGCTCCGGCGCGATCACGCTCGACGGCCGCGACATCACCAATTTCGATCCGCGCGCCATGCTCGATGCCGGCGTCGCTTACGTGCCGCAGGGCCGCAACATATTCCCCGAGCTCAGCGTCGCGCACAATCTCGAACTCGGCGCCGTCGCGCTGAAGGACCAGGCCGGTCTGCCGTCGCGCGTCGATGCGATCATGCAGCGTTTTCCGATGCTCAAGGAGAAGGCGCGCGCGCAGGCCTCGACGCTGTCGGGCGGCCAGCAGAAGATCCTCGAAGTCGCGCGCAGCCTTCTGCTCGACCCCAAGCTCCTGCTGATCGACGAACCGTCGATTGGTCTGTCGCCCTTGATGGTGCAGGAAGTGTTCGGCATCCTCAAAAGCCTGCGCGACAAGGGCGTGAGTGTCCTGCTCATCGAGCAGAACGCCAAGCAGGCGCTGCAAATGTCCGATTACGGTCTGGTGCTGGAGCAGGGCCAGACGCGCATCGAGGACACCGCGCCGGCGATCCTCGCCGATGCGCGAATCGCGCAGCTCTTCCTCGGCGGCGGGCTCGAACCGGTGACCGCATGACCGCGCAAAGAACCCTCGTCGGCCTGATAGGCGCCAATATCCTGAAGTCGTTATCGCCGGCGCTGCATGCCGATGCCTTCGCCGCCGCCGGCATCGACGGCTACTACCACCTGATGGATGTCGAGATTCTGCGCGGGCGGACGCTGCCGCAATTGCTCGACGCGGCGAAGACAGCGGGGTTCGCCGGCACCAACGTCACGTTCCCGTTCAAGCAAGACGTGCTCAAGCATCTCGACGCGCTGGACGAGGAGGCGACGCAGATCGGCGCGCTCAATTGCGTCACGATCGCGGCCGACGGCCGTACGAAGGGTTACAACACCGACCGCAGCGGCTTCCGCCGCAGCTTCGAGCACCATCTCGGCCGCGCCAGCGCCGAGGGCGCGCGCGTTGTGCTGGTCGGAGCCGGCGGGGCAGGGCGCGCCGTCGCCTTCGCGCTGATGGATCTCGGCGTCGCCGATCTCGCCATCCACGACAG
The DNA here is from genome assembly GCA_035718885.1 of Pseudolabrys sp. Classification (GTDB taxonomy): domain Bacteria; phylum Pseudomonadota; class Alphaproteobacteria; order Rhizobiales; family Xanthobacteraceae; genus Pseudolabrys. Next base: position 4,650 of record DASTGR010000017.1, read on the forward strand.
CAATGCGAAGCAGACCGCGTCGCTGGTCGCCGACCTGCACACATATTTCGGCGCGGCGCGCGCCCGTGTCGTGGACGATCTCGCCAAGGCTGTTGCCGCCGCCGACGGGGTCGTCAACGCCACGCCCGTCGGCATGCTCGGCATTCCGGGCAACCCGGTTCCTGTCGAAGCGTTAACGGGTGAGCATTGGGCGGCCGACGTCATCTACACGCCGCTCGAGACGGACTTCATCAAGGCGGCTCGCGCGTGCGGCGCCCGCACGCTCACCGGCGGTGGTATGTGCGTCTATCAGGCCGCCGAGGCATTCCGACTGTTCACCGGCATCGCGCCCGATATCGACCGCATGCACGCCACGTTCCTGCGTGCGCTGGCCGCGCGCGACGCCGCCCTCTCTGTGCAGGGCTGAAGGAGGATCGGGTCCATGAAAACCTCCATTGCCACGGTTTGCCTCTCGGGCGGTCTGCACGAGAAGCTGGAAGCCATCGCCAAGGCCGGTTTCCGTGGGGTCGAGATCTTCGAGAGCGATCTGTTGTCGTACTCCGGGACGCCTGCGGATGTAGCGAAGGAGATCGCCGACCTCGGCCTCAAGGTGAGTACGTTCCAGCCGTTCCGCGACTTCGAAGGCACGCCGGAGCCGCAGCGTTCACGCACCTTCGACCGGGCCGAACGCAAATTCGACGTGATGCAGGAGATCGGCTGCGACTTCCTGCTCGTATGCAGCAACGTCTCGCCCGACTCGCTCGGCGGCATAGACCGCGCCGCCGCCGACTTCCGCGAACTCGGCGAGCGCGCAGCCAGGCGCGGTCTGCGCGTCGGCTTCGAGGCGCTCGCCTGGGGCCGGCACATCAACGACTATCGCGACGCGTGGGAAGTCGTCCGACGCGCCGACCATCCGGCCGTCGGACTCGTCATCGACAGCTTCCATACCTTCGCGCGCAAGCTTGAACTCAAGCCGCTGCAATCGATCCCCGGCGACCGTATCTTCCTCGTCCATCTCGCCGATGCACCGTGGCTCGACATGGACGCGCTGTCGTGGAGCCGCCATTTCCGCTGCTTCCCCGGGCAGGGCGACATGCCGCTTCGCGACTTCATGGAAGCGGTGCTGACGACCGGATATGACGGCGAGTTCTCGCTCGAAATATTCAACGATCAGTTCCGCGCCGGTTCACCGCGCGAGGTGGCGGTCGATGGCCAGCGATCGCTCGTCTATCTGATGGATCAGCTGCGCGGCGCGCCGGCCGCTGCGAAACTGAAGATCCCGGCGATGCCGCCACGTTCGCAATGCCTCGGCGTCGCCTTCATCGAATTCGCCGCCGACGACCGCGCCGCGGCCGAGCTCGCGCAGTTCTTTGCGGGTCTCGGCTTCCACCATGCAGGCCGGCATAAATCGAAGCAGGTCGATCGCTGGACGCAAGGGTCGATCAATCTCGTCATCAACCGCGAGAAGGAAGGCTTCGCCCATTCGCACTACATCATGCACGGGCCGAGCGTCTGCGCGATCGGGTTGCGGGTGCCGAGCGCGGCCGCCGCGCTCGAGCGCGCGCAGAAGCTGTGCGATACGCCGTTCCATCAAAAGGTGCGCCCCGGCGAACTCGACGTCCCCGCGGTGCGCGGCATGGGTGGAAGCCTTCTCTATTTCCTCGACGATACGAGCGCGCTCGGCCATGTCTGGGACATCGAATTCGACCCCGTCACGCCGGCGGCGCCGGACGCGGGATTGATCGCGGTCGATCATATTTCGCAGTCGATGCATTACGAGGAGATGCTGTCCTGGCTGCTCTTCTATACGTCGCTGCTCGACGTCTCGAAGACGTCGCAGGTCGACATCACCGATCCGGGCGGCATCGTGCGCAGCCAGGTGGTGCAGACCGGTGACGGCGCGTTGCGCATCGCCATGAACGGCTCGCAGAGCGCGCGCACGCAGTCCTCGCGCTTCCTCAACGAATATTTCGGCTCGGGCGTGCAGCATCTCGCCTTCGGCACGAACGACATTGTCGCGACGGTGCAGAAATTGAAGGCAAATGGCGTGGAGGTGCTGCCCATTCCGGAGAACTATTACGACGATCTGGAAGCCCGCGTCGATCTGCCGGCGGACCGGCTCGCCGTGTTCAAGGCCAACAACGTCCTTTACGACCGCGACGCCGACGGCGAATACCTTCAGGCCTATACCAGGAGCTTCAAGGACGGTTTCTTCATCGAGATCGTTCAACGCACCGGCTACAAGGGTTTCGGCGCCATCAACGCGCCGATCCGGCTCAATGCGCAATCGCGCCTCGCGGCAGCGTCCGAGGTGTCTGAATTCTAGTGCGCGGAGCCGCGGTCCCATCGCTCCATGACGGCGTCGATCTCGGCGCCGATCAGGATGACGATGGTCGACAGCCACATCCATGTCATGAAGCCGATGACCGCGCCGAGCGAGCCATAGGTCGCGTTATAGCTGCCGAAATTGGCCGCGTACCATGAGAACAGGAGCGACGCCGCGAGCCATGCGACGGCGGCAAAGCCGCTGCCCCAGGTGATCCAGCGCCATTGCGCCTCCTCGCGGTCGGGCCCGAAGCGGTAAACGACGGACAGCGCGAAAACGACGATGACGAACATCAGCGGCCAGCGCGCGAGCGCCAGGGCCGGTGCGAGGTCCGAGCGGATCGACAGATAGTTGAGCACGATCGGCACGACGACGACGCTCGCCATGGCGGCCAGCAGGAACACGATGGCGCTCAGCGTGAAGGCCAGCGATACGGCATTGAGCTTGATGAAACTGCGCTTCTCCTCGGCATTGTAGACGACATTGAGGGCGTCGAAGATGGCCTTCATGCCGGCATTCGCGCTCCACAGGGATATGACCAGGCTGACGACGAGAGTGATGCTGAGCGAGGAGGGCGGCCCGTTGGTGATGCGCGTGACTTCGTCGCCGATGACCTGGAGCGCGCCGCCGGGCAGCACGCCGGCGAGGCTGTTGAGTTGACTCGAAATCGTGCCCGTGTCGGCGAACAGTCCGTACACGGTCACGATCGCGGCGATGGCCGGAAAGATCGCGAGCAGGGCGTAGAAGGTGACTCCGGCAGCGATGGCGAGGATGCGGTGCCGGCCGATGTTCTCATAAACATGCATCAGCACGTCGCGCCAGGAGTGTGGGCGCGCGGCGACAGGGGCGAGGTGCGGTTCGACGGGCTGTCCGGCGGCTGACGTTTCCGGTGCTAGATGCCGGGGCGCGCTGCGCTCGTGGCGCCGGAACCCGAGCCAGTAGAGCGCGCCGCCGAGCGCGACCGAAGCAAGGATGGACCGCCTCGCACCGTCGCGCCGTGGGGGCATTTCGAACGCCGTCATATGCGCCTCGTGGCCTTGCGGGTGAGGTCGAGCGGAAAATTGCGGTTCCTTGAGCGGAAGTAACGTCAGATCGGGAAGCGCGTTCCGCCGCAGGAGGATTTGCAACTCGCAGGGGGGAACAGGACGGCGGTCCGCGCGTTCCCGCGTCATGAACGCAACGTTCCTGCATGCCGACAAGGCGCTGTCACCCGACGAGCAGGTGGATGCACCGCCGCCGCACTGTCCTGGATGCGGCAAGCCCATGTGGCTTACACGCTTTACCCGGCGCGCGTCCGATAGTGGCGAGTTCGACGTGCGGAGTTACGAATGCCGCGCCTGCGGCGTTGCAAAGGACGTCGTCGCCGAAGCGACGATTTGACCTCAGGAGGAACAGAAATGTCCGATGACAAGAGCAAGACCGCGGCCGACCGCAAGCGGATCAATGTCAACGAAGATTATGAGTGTCGCTACTGGTCGGAGAAGTTCGGCATCTCCGCCGATGAGCTGAAGCGTACCGTTGAGCGCGTCGGGCCGATGGCCGACGACGTCGCCCGGGCGCTCGGCAAGGCGACGGCGTGATGCTTTTCAGTCCGCGTCGAGGGCGCGGCGAAGCCGCCGCACGATGACGCCACGGGCGCGGTCATCGGCCGCGGCCTGCATCCGCTCGTTGATGTCGAGGATCAGCTTCGACATATCGTTGTGCCAGTCGAGGTTCGTCACCGCCTCAGGCGCGAGGCGGCGGCGCCCGGCCACGTCGAGCGGAGTCGGCCGGACCGTCAGCGCGTAGATGTCGTCGAGCAGCGGGATGAAGATTTGCGACGCCGGGACGCTGCGCTCGGCGATGCGCTCCGACAATCCGTTCAACGCCGCTTCTTCGCCGTGCACCAGGAACACGCCGCGGCGGATCGGTCGCCGCTCGGCAATCCAGCGTGCGAGCTCCGGTCCGTCGGCGTGACCGGAATAATCGTCGATGCGCCGCATGCGCGCCTTCACCTGGATTTCGTCGCCCTGGATTCGCACGGCGCTCGCGCCATCGTTCAGGAACCGCCCAAGCGTGCCCCGCGCTTGAAATCCAGTGAAGAGAACGGTCGTCGCCGGCTGCCAGAGATAGCGCTTGAGGTGATGGCGGATGCGGCCGGCGTCGCACATGCCGCTTGCCGCGATGACGATATGGAAGCCCTCGAGCCGGTCGATTGCTTTGCTGTCCTCGACGCTCTCGGTCGGGCGCAGGTGCGGTGAGCCGAGCAAATGCGCCGGCCCGGAGGCGTCGCGCTCGAACACTTCGGTCGCGCGGATGGCGAGCGGCGAGTCGAGAAAGATCGGCGCGGCGGGGATGGCACCGCGGTTCATCAGATCGACGAGATCGACGATCAGCTCCTGGGTGCGTTCGACGGCGAAAGCGGGGATGAGCAGCGGCCCGCCCGCCTCTTTGGCCGCGCGCACCTCATCGGCAAGTCGCGTGCGCCGGCTCTCTTCCGTCACCAGAGGGCGGTCGGTGTCGCCATAGGTCGACTCGCAGAGAAGGTAGTCGAGGCCGGTGGGTCCTGCCGGATCGGGCTGGAACAATTTGGCGTCCGGCCCGATATCGCCCGAGGCCAGCACGCGGATCGCCGCGCCTTGTTGCGCGAACTCGAGCTCGATCGAAGCCGAGCCGAGCAGATGACCTGCGTTCCAGTACCGGACGCGCAGGCCCGGCAGCACATCGGTCCATTGCTCGTAGGCAACAGCCCGGAACAAGTCGAGGCAAGCCAGCGCGTCGCGTTGAGTGTAGATCGGCGTCACCATATCGCGGCCGCGCGATGCGTTGCGGCGGTTCAGCGATCGCACCTCCGATTCCTGGATGCTGCCGGAGTCCGGCAACATGAACGAGCACAGGTCGATCGTGCCTTGCGTCGCCAGGATCGGCCCGCGGAAGCCGTCCTTGACGAGCTTGGGGAGCAGACCGGAATGGTCGATATGCGCGTGCGTCAACAGGACAGCGTCGATGTCGGCCGGGCGGAACGGGAAGGCGCTGTAGTTGAGCGCCTTCAGCGTCTTCTGCCCCTGAAACATGCCGCAGTCGACCAGGACGCGGCGACCGTCGAAGTCGAACAGATGGCACGAGCCGGTGACGGTGCGCGCTGCGCCGCAAAATCGTACGGTGAGACTCATGGCGTCACCTCATTGCGCAGCGCCACGACCTTCATGCGGTGATCACCAGGAAACGGACGCTGAGAACAATAGGTCCGATGGTACAAACCGCCGTTGGCGGACGTCAAACCTTCAGGCGGTGCGCGACGCGATCGCGACGCGATGGCGCGCGACTGCGGCCTCGTCGACGGTGACGCCGAGGCCGGGCCGGTCGAGAGCTTCGACATGCCCGCGCGCGGTGGCGATCGGCGCGGTCACGACGTCGGCGCCGAGGGCGCCGTGCGTCAGGGTCAGCGCCCAGTCGATGTTCGGGATCACGCTGGCGGCGGCGAGCGCGGCGGCGCAGGCGACGCTCGATTCTCCGGTCTTGCAGGAGATGTTGACGTGCATGCCGAGTTCGCCGCACAGGCGGCCGGCGGCGGTCAGCGCGCGCACGCCCCCGAGCTTGATCGCCTTCAGGCTGACGCCGTGCGCGGCCTTCGCCGCGTGATGCCGCCGGATGTCATCGAGCGAGTGGATGCCTTCATCGGCGCCGACCATGGCAGGCGTGGCCGCCGCGACCGCGGCCATTGCATCGAGATCGTCGGCGGTGACCGGCTGCTCGAAGAAGCCGAGACCCGAGCCGTCGACCGCGCGCGCATAGGTGAGCGCCTCGTCGCGGGAAAAGCCTTGATTGGCGTCCGCCGAGATCAGCACGTCGCGCCCGAGCACGGCGCAGATCGCGCGTGTGCGTGCGGCATCGCGCTCCGGCGTGTCGATGCCGACCTTGATCTTGAAGGCGGTGAAGCCGTCGGCCTTCTTGGTCGCGGCGTCGGCGATGTCGCCGGCGTCGTCGCCGCCGCCGACGACGCCGAGCAGGGGCATGCGTTGACGCTGTCTCTGCCCGAGCAGCGCGTGCAGCGGCACGCCCGCGGCGGCAGCGGCAAGATCGTTGAGCGCGATCTCGATCGCGGCCTTGGCGCCGTGATTGCCGTACATGCGGCCGTCCATGGCGGCACGCGCGCCCTCGACGTCGCGCGGATCGCGATCAAGCAAGGCCGGCGCGATGTAATTCACGGCGGTGACGATGCTCTCCAGCGTCTCGCCGGTCATCACGGGGGCCGCCGCAGCCTCGCCCCAACCGACCCGACCGTCGGCGGTCGCGACGCGCACGAGCACGTTGTCGGCGCGTCGCACCTCCTCGCCCGCCATGATGACGGGCTTCTTCATCGGCAGCGAAACGGCGAAGGGCTCGATGCGCGCGATCTGCATGCAGCCGCGCCGGACTCAGAGCTTCGGAATGTGGGCGCTGTTAATGATGTCGGTGAAGACGTTCATTTCCTTGGTCATGCGCGCCCACGCCTCCTTGCCGCCCTTCGGCCGCGCCAGGAAGCCGGCCTTGAACAGCTTCTCCTTCATCGCCGGCGACGACATCACCTTGACCGTCTCGGTCTCCAGCCACTTGACGGCATCGGGCGGCGTCTTGGCCGGCGCCATCAGCGCCATGTCGGTCGCGAAGACGAAGTCCTTGAAGCCCGCCTCTTCCATGGTCGGCATGTCGGGGAAGTCCGGCCAGCGCGTCTCGGCACACAGCGCCAGGCCGCGAATGGTGCCGGCGCGGATGTGCGGCGACGATGGGCCGAGCGAGTTCGACGCGATCTGCACCGTGCTGGTCAGCAGCGCCTGAAGCGCGTCGCCGCCGCCCTTGAACACGACCTCCTCGACCTTCGGCAGCTTCTCGCGCGCCTTCAGCAGCGTTGCCTGGAGCTGCGGAGTCGTGCCGATCGGCGGCACCGAGATGTTGTAATGCGACGGGTCGGCGCGGGCGAGATCTATGAACTCCTTCATCGACTTCGCCGGCGACTCCTTGCGCACGACAAAGATGTTCGGCACGCCGGCAAGCTCGCTGACCGCGACGAAGTCCTTCATCGGGTCGAACGGCAGGTGATTGTAGAGGCCGACGTTCACCGAATAGGCGCTGGTGGCGAGCAGGTAGGTGTAGCCGTCCGGCTCGGAATGCGCGACGTAGCCCATGCCGATATTGCCGCCGGCGCCGCCGCGGTTCTCGATGATGAAAGTCTTGCCGGTCGCTTCGCCGAGCGCGGCGGCGACGATGCGGCCGACGAGGTCCGAGGGGCCGCCCGGGGTGTTGGCGACGACGATCTTCACCGGCCGGTCAGGATAGGCGGCGAGGGCCGGCGAGTTTCGGAGTACCGCGGGCGAGGCGACGCCAATGGCGGCGAGGCCTTGCAACACGCGCCGGCGCGACGGCGCGAACGTGTTTTTCGTCATTGTCTTCTCCCCGGATCGCGGCTTGTTTTTGCGTTGAGGCCGCGGGCAACAGGGTAGGGGCGGGCGCAGTGCGTTTCAACGGGATTGCGGCCGGCCCGCATGCATCCGGGGGCGGCGGATGCGCCTGTTCGACCGGATGAAAGGCGCAATCTCCCGCCATTTGCGACGCGAATGCTCTGGATACCCACTATGAATTACGCGAATAATCGGCGAGGCCGTTAAGTTGGCGTCCTGCCCGCCACCGCGCAGTGAGAAGCAGCATCACGACGATGACCGACACGGAAAAGCCTTGGCACCAGGTGGTGCTGGAAACGCTCAAGAAGAACGACATCCGGCTGGTGCCCTATGTGCCGGATCGCGTGTTCACGCCGCTGATCAAGGCGCTGCACGCCGACGACTTTTTCACCACCTTCCCCTGCACGCGCGAGGAGGAGGCGATCGGCATCGTCACCGGCGCCCACATGGGCGGCATGCGCGCCGCCGTGCTGATGCAGACCTCGGGCTTCGGCACCATCGCGAACGCCGTCGCCTCGCTCGTCTGCCCGTCGCAGATCCCCGCGATCATCTTCGTGTCGGAGCGCGGCACGCTCGGCGAGTTCAATCTCGGCCAGGCGCTGGTCTGCCGCACTATGCGGCCGGTGCTCGATTCGCTCGGCATCGAGACGCACACGATCACGCGCCACGACGAGCTCGCCTTCATCGTCGAGCGTTCGATCAAGCAGGCGCTCGCCACCCAGGCGCCGGTCACCTTCATCCTGTCGCCACTTTTGACCGGCGGCAAAGTCTTCGCCGCGTGAGCCCCGCCATGACCCAGAACCCCGCGCACGGCGCGCACAACGCCAAGGTGATGAGCCGCTTCGATCTGACCAACCGCGCCGTCGCGCACTTGAAGCACGAGGAAGCCGTCATCGGCGGCATTGGCAACACCAATTTCGATCTCTGGATGAGCGGCCAGCGGCCGCAGAACTGGTACATGCTCGGCTCGATGGGGCTTGCCATCCCGATCGCGCTCGGCGTCGCCATAGCGCAACCGAAGCGCCACGTGGTCGCGCTCGAGGGAGACGGTTCGCTGCTGATGCAGCTTGGCTGCCTCGCCACGGTGGCGATGCGCCGGCCGGCAAACCTCACCATGGTGGTGTGGGACAACGGTATGTACCAGATCACCGGCGGTCAACCGACGGCGAGCGCTTCGGTGACCGACATCGTTGCGGTCGCGCGCGGCTGCGGCCTTGTGAAGAGCGCCTGGGCCACCGACGAGGACGATTTCGACCGCTTGTTCGCGGCGGCGCTGAAGGACGGCGGGCCGACGCTGATCGCCGCGCGCATCGACGACAAGCCCGGTGCCGGCACCACCGACCGCGACCCCGTTCAGATACGGCAGCGGTTCATGATGGGATTGGGGACGCGGAAGTAGGCGAGCCTTACATCGCCGCAGACGCGCCGTTCATGAGTGCGCCCTCTCCCCTCTGTGGGAGAGGGCATTGAGAGCTTCGCAACGTATGATGATGGGTGAGGGGGCGCCCCCTCACCCATTCTTTGTAACTGCAGCACTGGGGCGGCCCTCTCCCACAGAGGGGAGAGGGCGCGTGCGGCATCGCTTCGGCGCGCGGCAGCGGAGAGAAGGCTACTTCTTCCCGCCCTCGAGAATCCCCGCCACCATCGCCATGCGCACGAGGTCGGACAGGCTGTTCGCCGCCATCTTGGTCATCAAATTGGCGCGGTAGATCTCGACCGTGCGCGGGCTGATGCCGAGATCGAACGCAATCGTCTTGTTGGCATTGCCGGCGACCAGGCCGTCGAGCACCTGCCGCTCGCGGTTGGAGAGCACGGCGAGCTTGTCCTGGATGTCGCCGACCTCCGCCTTGCGCCTGGCGAGATCGGCCTCGCGGTCGAGCGCGCTCTTGACCGCGCCGAGCAGGTGGTCGTCGTCGAACGGCTTCTCCAGGAAGTCGACGGCGCCGATCTTCATCGCTTCGACCGCGAGAGAGATGTCGCCGTGGCCGGTGATCACGATGACCGGCAGCTCCGGTCTCACCTGCTTCACCTTCTTCAGCAGATCGATGCCGGTGATCTCCGGCATGCGCACGTCGGTGATGATGCAGCCGTGTTCGACCATCGGCAGCACGTCGAGGAACGCTTGCGCCGATTCGAAGCCGCGCACGGGAATGCCCGCCGTCTTCAGCAGGAACTCGAGCGACTGGCGCACGGCTTCGTCGTCATCGATCACGTAGATTGTGGCTTCAGTTGCCATTCTCGACATCCTCCGCATTCACCGCGGTCAGTGTGAAATTGAAGATCGTCCCGGCCGGCTGGTTCGGCTCGACCCAGATGCGGCCGCCATGCGCCTCCACGATGGTGCGCGAGATCGAAAGCCCGACGCCCATGCCGTGCCGCTTGGTCGTGATGAAGGGCTGGAACAGCTGCTCTGCGATCTCCGGCGAGATGCCGGTGCCCGTGTCGGCGACGCTGACGCGGACGTGGCCGAAGCCCTCGGGCGCGATGGCGATCACCAGGTCGCGGCCGGCGACGTCCTCCATCGCGTCCATGGCGTTGCGGATCAAATTGAGCAGCACCTGTTGGATCTGGACGCGGTCCGCGAGCACGAGGTCGATGGACGGATCGAACTGAAAGCGCACCTTGATGCCACGGTCCTTGACGCCGACCAGCGCCAGTGCGCTGGCCTCCTCGACCAGCTTGGTGATGCTTTCGACGCGGCGCTCGCTCTCGCCGCGGGAGACGAAGTCGCGCAGCCGTCGGATGATCTGGCCGGCGCGCATGGCCTGGTCGCCGGCCTTGTCGAGCGCGTCGCGCACGGTTGCGGAGCGCTCGTCTTCGGCCGCCTCGAGCATGCGGCGCGAACCCTTCAGATAGTTCGAGATGGCCGAGAGCGGTTGATTGAGCTCGTGCGCGAGCGTCGAGGCCATCTCGCCCATCGCTGTCAGCCGGGAGATATGCACGAGCTCCGATTGCAGCTCCTGCAAGCGCGCTTCTGTCTTCTGCCGCTCAGTGAGGTCGCGAATGAAGCCGGTGAAGAACCGCTGGTTGCCGGAATTCATCTCGCCGACCGCGAGCTCCATCGGGAAAGTCGAGCCGTCCTTGCGCATGCCGACCACGACGCGGCCGATGCCGATGATGCGCCGCTCGCCCGTGCGCATATAGCGCATGAGATAGCCGTCATGGGCCTCGCGATAGGGCGCCGGCATCAGGATCTTGACGTTCTGGCCGATCGCCTCGCGCGCCGTGTAGTTGAACAGCCGCTCGGCGGCGACGCTGAACGATTGCATGATGCCGCGCTCGTCGATGACGATCGTGGCTTCGGGCACGGTGTCGAGGATTGATTGCAGATGCGCCTGCCGCGCCAGCGCGTCGTTCGTCATCGCCGTCGTGCGCTTGCGCTCGCGGCGCAGGAGCTCGCCGCCCCATGACATGCCCAGGCTGATGAGCGTGAAGGCGGCGCTGTTGGTCATGGAAACCGCGGTCATCTCGGCCGGGTCCATGAAGACTGTGAAGACGCAGATGAGACTGAGCGCGGTCGCGAGCAGGCCGGGGCCGGCGCCGCCGAGGCCGGCGGCCATCAGGACGGCCGGGATGAAATAGAGCAGGGCGGTCTGGTTGTGCAGAACCGGGAGCAGGAGGCTGCGCACCAGCAGGGAGGTCGCGACCAGAACCGGCGCCAGCACGTAAGGGAGCCACCAGCGGCGGTCCCAGGCGTCGATTAGTCCATGTTTGACAGAGACTTGCGGCATGACGTCAGGACTGACCGTTTAGCCCGGCCTATTTCCCCGGTCCCCTCCGGTAAAACCCTTATGTTCATTATCTGAATTTCGGCGGCGCGTCGCCAGCGGTATCCCGTCAACCATCGAACGCAAACGGGGTCCAGCGCAATGCTCACGCAAACGGCGATCCACCGCACCGCCACCGCCCAGCACCCGGCCCGTCCGGTCGCGCCCGTGGCCGGCAACAAGGCCTTCCATTCGTCGATCGAGCTCATGGGCGCGCCGATGCCATTCGGCCGCAACGCCGAGATTTACGGCGAGAACGAGCCGGCCGAGTACCTCTACAAGGTGATCAGCGGCACGGTTCGGACCTACAAGGTTCTCAACGACGGACGTCGCCAGATCGGCGCCTTCTACCTGCCGGGCGACGTGTTCGGCCTCGAGATCGGCGACGCGCACACTTTCTCGGCCGAAGCGATCATCGACTGCAAGGTTCTGGTGATCAAGCGCTCGTCGGTCGTCGCGCTTGCGGCCCGCGACACCGAGGTCGCCCGCCAGCTTTGGGCAATGACCGCGGGTGAGCTTCAGCGCGCGCAGGACCACATCATGCTGCTGATCAAGACGGCGCAGGAGCGGGTCGCCGGCTTCCTGCTCGAAATGGCCAAGCGTTCGGCCGCGAGCACCGAAGTCGATCTGCCCATGTCGCGCCAGGACATTGCCGACTATCTCGGCCTCACCATCGAGACCGTGTCGCGCACGCTGACCCAGCTCGAAAAGGGCGCCGCGATCGCCGTGCCGACGTCGCGCCGCATCGTGCTGCGCAACCGCGCCGCACTGTCCCGCCTGAACGCCTGATTTTCGCGAGAGTCTACAGCCGAACGTCGTTTCTCCCCGATCTGAGTTCGGCCAAACTGGCCCCGGCGTCCCCCGCCGGGGCCCTCTTTTTACGGTGCGGCGGGGTCAGCTCCATTTCGCCTTGGCCTTGAGCGCCGCGAGCGATTGCGTGGCGTCGGCGAGCAGCTTGCCGTAGTCGAGCGCCGTGAACTTGCCGTCGCGGTGCAGGATGCGGCCGTCCGCCATCACCAGCGCAACGTCCGAGGGCTGCGCCAGCTGCACCAGCGCGTCATAGGGATCGCCGATGTCGCTCATGCTGGGCGCATTGGTGCGCACCAATATGATGTCGGCGCGTTTGCCCGGTGTCAGCGAGCCGGTGATTTTGTCGAAGCCGAGGTCACGGGCGCCGTCTATGGTGGCCATCTCGACCAGCTTCCTGGTCGTCAGCTTGAACTTGCCGCCGGTGCGGTGCCTGTTGACGGCCTGAAGCATGTGCATGCACGCGAAGCAGTCGCAGCGTTCGGCGGTGACGTTGTCGATCGACATCGACACCAGCACGCCCGCCTGCATCATCTCGATGAACTGCATCTCGCCGGTGCGGCCGGCCTCGCCGAGCGGCGAGGTCGAGTAGTGCACGCCGTGCTTGGCGAGCAATTCCCAGTCGGCGGCATTGGTGTTGAGCGGATGCACGAGCTGCACGTCCGGCCCGAGCAGGTTCGCCTCGTTGAGGAGCTGGATCGACGCGCTGCCATTGGTATGCAGTGTGATCGGCAGGCCGAGGTCGCGCGCCTGGCCCCATTCCTTCTTCGCCATCGCGGCGTCGATGGCGCCGCGCGAAGCATTGCTGCCGTCGATATTGCGGGAATTGACGCCGAGCGTGAGCATCGGGTCGGTGCCGATGTCCTTCTTGAGGCGCGCCATATCGGCAAAATCCATGGCCTGCGTGTTCGGCATGCCCTGCGCCGGACCATAGGAGAAGCGCCCGCGCAGGCCGCTCTCGCGCATGGCGCGGACTTCGGCATCGGCGTGCGCGCCGCTGCGCACATTGTGCGCCCAATTGTGCGTGGTGGTGACGCCGGCGCTGACCGCCTCGGCGAGGCCGAGCCGCACCGCGCGGTAGCTGTCCTCGGGCGTGTAGTGGCCGGCGAGCGCGAAGGTCACGGGGAAATACGTCTTCTTCGGATCGTCGGCGCGCATCACTGGCCGCAGCAAGGTGGTCCAGTGGTGCCAATGCGTGTCGACGAAACCGGGCATGCAGATCATGCCCTTGCCGTCGATCGCCTGCGCGCCGGGCGCGTTCACGGACGCGCCGACCGCAATGATGGCGCCGTCGCGCACGTGCACCGCGCCGTTCTCGACATCGCCGATGGCGGCGTCCATCGAGAGGACGTGCGCGCCGCGGATGACGAATTCGCCGCGCGCCGGCAGCGCGCCGGACGGGGCGCCCTGCGCGGCCGCGCGTTTCGGCAGCAGCGTGGCCGCGGTCAAGGCCGTGGTGCCGGCGAGCACGGCGCGCCGGTCGATCTCGTTGCTGGACATGTGTCGCTCCCCGGGTTCGGCGCATCGCGCCTGTTTTGACAAAGGCTAGCGCCGATTTTGCCGCGGCGACAGTGCCGGTTGCGTGTTCCCGGCCGCCCACCACGCCCACTTTTCACAGGCTTGACCTGCGTCAACGAGCGGGCACGGCGGGCGTGCTCTCTTTGCGTCCACGAACACGGAGGAATGCCATGAAAGCCAAGGACGTGATGACGCGGCACGTCGTTTCCATCGCGCCTGACGCGACGGTCTTGCAGGCGGCGCGGCTCATGCTGCAACACCACATCAGCGGCCTGCCGGTTGTCGACGCCTCCGGCGCGCTGGTCGGCATTCTTTCGGAAGGCGATTTCCTGCGCCGCCGCGAGACCGCGACCGAGCGCCGGCGCTCGCGCTGGCTCGAGTTCCTGATGGGCCCCGGCAAGATCGCATCCGAATACACCCATTCGCACGGCGCCAAGGTGTCCGAGGTGATGTCCGACGAGGTGCAGACGGTCGAGGAGGGCACGCCGCTCGCCGACGTCGTGGAACTGATGGAGCGCCATCGCATCAAGCGCGTGCCGGTGACGCGCGGCAAGAAGATGACCGGCATCGTTACCCGGTCGAACCTGATGCAGGCCATGGTCAGCATGGCGCGCTCCGAGCAGGCCGCGCCGAAGGGCGACGCGGAGATCCGCGAGCGCCTGCTCGCCGAAATCCAGAAAGAGCAATGGGCCCCGGCGGCGATGGTCAACGTCGTCGTGCACAAGGGCGTGGTCGAACTTTGGGGCGCGGTGGTCGACGATCGTCAGCGCGAGGCGCTGAAGGTGGCCGCGGAAAACACCCCCGGCGTGAAGGGCGTGAAGGATCACCTGGTCTGGATCGAGCCGACGTCCGGCATGGTCATCGAGTCGCCGGAGGACGCGACGAAACACTGACCGATTGACCTGCCTCAAGGTTGCGCGCGGCGCGCGCGCTATGGTCCCCGGCGAATTGAATGTGTCAACGCGAGCCCAAGGAGGCCTGTCATGAAGATGCCGTCACTCATTCCGGTCGGCCGCGAGCGCAGCGCGTTCGCGCAGCCGTTCGTCTCGTTGCAGCGCGAGATCGACCGCCTGTTCGAGGATTTTGGCCGCGGCTTCCCGAGTTTTGCTGGCGGCAATGGCGGTAACGGCGGCGCGCTCGTGCCGAGCACGGACGTCACCGAGACCGACAAGGAGATCGAGATCACCGCCGAGCTGCCCGGCCTTGAAGAAAAGGACGTGCAGGTCAATTTCGCCGACGGCGTGCTGACGATCCGCGGCGAGAAGAAGGCCGAGAAGGAAGAAAAGGACAAGAACTATCGCCTGGTCGAGCGCAGCTATGGCGCGTTCGAGCGCTCGATCGCGCTGCCCGACGGCGTCAAGCCGGAGGACGTCAAGGCGACGATCGCCAAGGGCGTGCTGACGGTGAAGGTGCCGAAACCGGCGCCGGCGCAGGCCAAGAAGATCGAAGTGAAATCCGCCGCCTGATCGAAGGGGCGCATAAGAGAAGGCGCGCGAGCCGCGGCCCGAAACGGGCGTGCCGCGCGCCTTTGTCGTTTTCCAATTGCGACGCAAAAATTGCTATTGCGCTGCACTACGCGCTTTTCCGGACCGTGCGGTAGCGGACCGTTTGACTTTGCTCAACGCCGCGCTGTTCCCGCCACGGATGATCCCATCCCGAGAGTTCAATCGCCTCGGGAGGATTCGATGTCGTTAGCCGCTCAGCCGTCCGCGCGCCCGGCCGCGTCCGCCGCGCCGACACAGAAGAGTTGGATTGCGTCGAACTGGGGCCTGATCGCAGCCATCGTCGCGCTCGTCGTCATCGCCGCGCTCCCGACCCCGGCGGGCTTGCCCGTTGCCGGCCACCGCATGCTGGCGATACTCGCCTTCGCCGTCATTCTGTGGATGACCGAGGCGGTCGACTACGCGGTCTCGGCGATCCTGATCGCCGCGCTGATGGCTTTCCTGCTCGGACTCGCGCCGAGCGTGGCCAATCCGAAGGTCCTGCTCGGCACCTCGGGCGCGCTGACGCTCGCCTTCTCCGGTTTCGCCAACACCGCGCTGGTGCTGGTCGCCGCGGCTTTGTTCCTCGCCGCCGCGATGACCGCGACGGGCCTCGACAAACGCATCGCGCTCAACATCCTGTCTCGCGTCGGCACCAAAACCAGCAACGTCGTCATCGGCACGATCCTGGTCGGTTTCGTCATTGCCTTCATGGTGCCATCGACCACGGCGCGCGTCGCCTGCCTGGTGCCTATCACGCTCGGCATCATCGCCGCCTTCGGCGTCAACAAGCGCAGCGCCTTCGCCTCCATGCTGATGATCGTCACAGTGCAGACGGCCAGCATCTGGAACGTCGGCATCAAGACGGCCGCGGCGCAGAACATGGTCGCGATCGGCTTCATCGAGAAGACCTTCGGCAAGACCATCACCTGGCTCGACTGGTTCGTCGCGGCCGCGCCGTTCGGCGTGTTGATGTCGATCGCGCTCTATTTCGTGATGACGCGCATGATGCCGCCGGAGGTGAAGGAAGTTCCCGGAGGCGTCGAGGGCATCAAGAAATCGCTCATCGATCTCGGGCCGATGAAGGCGTCCGAGAAGAAGCTCCTGGCGCTGTCGCTGATCCTGATCGGCTTCTGGGCGACCGAGGGAATCCTGCACAAGTTCGACACCTCGACAACGACCATCACCGCCGTCGCGCTGATGTTCATGCCCGGTATCGGCATCATGACGTGGAAGGAGGCGCAGCCGAAGATTCCGTGGGGCACGGTCATCCTGTTCGGCATCGGCATCTCGCTCGGCACCGCGCTGCTGCAAACGCAGGCCGCCACCTGGCTCGCCAACATCGTCGTCGCAGAATTCGGCCTGAAGAATGCAACCGCGCTCTTCATCCTTGCGACGATGAGCCTGTTCCTCATTGTCATCCATCTCGGCTTCGCCAGCGCCACTGCGCTTGCCTCGGCGATGATCCCGATCGTCATCGCGGTGCTGAAAGGCGTCGCGACGCCGGGCATCAATGTCATCGGCATGACGATGCTGTTGCAGTTCGTCGTCTCGTTCGGCTTCATCCTGGTGGTCAATGCGCCGCAGAACATGGTCGCCTACGGCACCGAGACGTTCCAGGCGCGAGACTTCGTGCGCACCGGTCTCGTGCTGACCCTGATCGCGATGGCGCTGGTGATGGTGCTCGGCGCCACCTACTGGCGCTGGCTCGGCTATATCTGACGAGGCCAGGCCCGTGGCACGCAAGTCCCTTGCCGTGGTGTTCGCGGGATCGGGCGGCTCCGGCGCGATGAGCGCCGGAGCCGTCTTCCTCCGCGCCTGCGCCCGCGCCGGCTATTTCGGCATGATGAACCAGCTGTTCGGAGCGCAGGTTCGCGGCGGCGAATCCGCGGCGCTAGTGCAGGTCTCGATTGACCCGATCGAGGCGCAGCCCGACCGGTACGACCTGTTCGTCGCGCTCGACTGGGAGAAGGTCGACCAATTCGCTGCCGAAATCCCGCTCGACCAAGCGAGCGCCGTCCTCGCCGACCCGCAGGCCGGCGCGATGCCGCCCAACATCGCGAAATCGAAAGCGCGCAACGTCGCCTTCGCCATGGCTGAAGGCGTCAAGCACGGCCGCGGCGCGCAGCGCGTCAACATGTACGCCGTCGGCGCCGTGGGCGCGCTTGCCGGCCTGTCGACCGACAATGTCGAGGCCGCCGTTGCCGACGTGTTCAAGGACAAACCCACCGATATCGTCGCCGCGAATCTCAAGAGCGCGGTATCGGGCTTTGCTTCGTCGGCCAACCTGACGCTCAACATCCGCCTCGATGCGCCGCGCCATGCCGCGCGCTGGCTGATCAGCGGCAACCAGGCGATCGCGCTCGGTGCGTTGCGCGGCGGCGTGCGTTTCGTCGGCTGCTACCCGATCACACCGGCCACCGATCTGGTCGAATGGCTGGCGCCGCATCTCATGAAGCTCGGTGGCCGGCTGGTGCTCGGCGAGGACGAGCTCGCCTCGGTCAACATGGCGCTCGGCGCGTCCTATGGCGGCACGCCGGCGATGACCGTCACAGCCGGTCCCGGCTTCTCGTTGATGGTGGAAACCATCGGGCTGGCCGTCGCCGCCGAGATTCCGCTGGTGCTCGTCGACGTCATGCGCGCCGGTCCCTCGACCGGCATTGCGTCGAAGACCGAGCAAAGCGACATCAATCTCGCGGTTTACGGCGCGCATGGCGATGCACCGCGTATCGTCATGGCGCCGATGTCGGTCGCCGACTGCGCCGCCACCGCCGAATACGCGGCCTATGTCGCCGAGGCCTTCCAGACGCCGGTCATCGTCCTGTCCGACCAACAGCTCGGCCAGTCCACCACGGTCATCGACTCGGACCAGCCGCGGCCGAAGCCGATGGCGCGGCGCGTGAATGGCGTCGCGCCGGCCGACGGGGCGTTCAAGCGTTACGCCATCGCCGCCGATCCGCTGACGCCGATGCCGCCGCCGGGCACGCCAGGTCACGAATGGGTCGCTGAAGGTCTGACGCACAACGAGGTTGGCTTGCCGGCGAGCGGCGCCGGTCCGCACGTCGCGCAGATCAACAAGCGGGCGAAGAAGATCGCGCGCTTCGACCCCGGCGAATGGTGGGGCGAGTGCTGGGGCGACAGCGCGACCGCCATTGTCGCCTTCGGCTCCACCGTCGGCCCGGCGCGCGAAGCGGCGCGAAGGCTCGCCGCTGCCGGCCGCCCGGTGCGGGTCGTCGCGCTGCGCGTCATCGCGCCGTTGCCCGTCGCTCATCTCGCGCGCGCGCTCGACGGCGTGCGCCGCGTCATCGTCGTCGAGCAGAACCACGGCGCGCAGCTCTATCACTATCTCCTCGGCCAGAAAGCCATTCCGACCGCGGCCGAGAGCGTCGCGCGTCCCGGCCCCTTGCCGTACCGCCCGTCGGAGATCGCTTCTTATGTCGCGTGATTGCGTACGCCGCAGCCTCTCTCGGCCTCATGGTGAGGAGCGCTCCGCAGGAGCGCGTCTCGAACCATGGGGCCGCCCCATCCTTCGAGACGCATCGCTGCGCGATGCTCCTCAGGATGAGGCGGAGCGAGGGGGGTGCATTCACTGAGAGCCGAGCCATGACCGACACCATCACCGCCCGCACAACCGAAGCCCCGCACTGCGTCTTCGACGCCAAGGAGTTTGCCTCCGGCGCGCATCCGGTGTGGTGCCCGGGCTGCGGCGATTTCGGCGTCCTTGCCGCGCTCGAGCGCGGGCTCGCCAAGCACGGCCGGCCGCCGCACGAGGTCGTGCTCGTCTCCGGCATCGGCTGCTCGTCGCGGCTGCCCGGTTACATGAGCACCTACGGATTCCATGGCGTGCATGGCCGCGCGCTTGCCGCCGCGACCGGCCTCAAGCTCACGCGTCCAGATCTCGAAGTCATCGTCGTCGGTGGCGACGGTGATGGCTATTCGATCGGTGGCAACCATTTCATCCACGCATGCCGGCGCAATGTCGACATGCTCTATGTCGTCATGGACAACCGAGTCTACGGCATGACCAAGGGCCAACCGTCGCCGACGACGGAAGCCGACTGGGACTCGGACATCGCGCCGGGCGGTATCGGCCTGCGCCCGTTCAATCCGCTGGCGGTGGCGATCGCGTCGGGCGCCAATTACGTCGCGCGCGGCTTCTCCGGCGATCCGAACGGGCTCGCCGATCTCATCCTCGATGGCATCCGCTGGCCGGGCTTCGCCTTCATCGAGGTCTTGAGCCCATGCGTCACCTTCCGCCCGGAGCAGAGCGGCTGGAAGAAGCTGGTACGGCCGTCGGCGATTTCCGTCGAGTCAGACCGCGCCGCCGCGACCGCGCTGGTGCTCGCCGATGACGGCTTTTCCCTCGGCGTGCTCTATCGCGGCGACCGCGCGGCCGTTGCGCCGCCGCAGGCACCGTCGATCGCCGTCGCCGACATCGAGCGCGAATTCACACTCGCTTGACGTGCGTCAATGCGTGCGGGGCGCCTCCGCAGCAGGCTGCCAGTGAATTTCAGAACCGGAGGCTCGCCATGAAGAAACTCGCTCTCACCACGGCCGCGCTCGCCTGCGCGGCGACGCTCGTTGCCTCACCGGTTCGAGGCCAGCCGATGATGGGACCCGGCGGCGGCCCTGGCGGCCCGGGCGGCGGACCCGGCTACGGCTGGGGTCCGGGCATGATGATGGGGCCCGGAATGATGGGCTGGGGCGGCCGCGGCGGCATGGGCATGGGCATGCTGTGCGATCCGCGCGGCGCCGGTCTTGCCGAATGGCGCATGCAGCGCATCGAACAACTCGTGCAGCCGACCGAGGCGCAGAAAACGGCGCTTAGCGCCCTCCGTGACGCATCGACCAAGGCGGCCGAGCAGATTTCCGCCGCCTGTCCGCGCGAGTTCCCGGCGAGCGCGACCGCCCGCATGGAGCTGATGGAAAAGCGGATGGAGACGATGCTGGCGGCGCTCAAGACGGTGCGTCCGGCCTTCGACGCCTTCTACGCGACGCTCAGCGACGAGCAGAAAGCGAAGCTCGACCGCGGCGGCCCGCGGCGCTGGGGCTGGCGCAACTGGGGCCCGCGCAATCCGCAGTGATCGCGGTTCCTTTGACGTACGTCAAAGATCGTTTTTGCAGCGCAAACGATAGTCGCGGCGAATTTCCCGCCGCGATCTTGGTCAGCAAAACACGGATTGAATGACAATGGCGAACGCGCTCGCTCCGGCCAAACGAATGACCATTGGCGAAGGCGGCACCGCGCTTGCTTTCGTCGCGCTTGCGTTCCTCACCATCGTCATTGCTGCCAAGGCCTGGACGCCGGGCTACGCCTTCCACGCCTATCTCTTCTGCGCCATGAGCGTGGCGGCGGTGTTCGCCATCTTCAATCGCTATTTCGAGCGACCGGCCGAAATGCAGCCGCTCACGATTGCTGGCAAGCCCAACTACAATATGGGCCCGGTCAAGTTCTCGTCGATCGCCGCGATGTTCTGGGGCATCGCCGGCTTCACGGTCGGCCTCTATATCGCGCTCGAACTCGCCTTCCCCGACCTCAATCTCGGCCTGCAATGGATCGAGTTCGGCCGCCTGCGTCCCCTGCACACCTCGGCAGTGATCTTCGCTTTCGGCGGCAACGTGCTCATCGCCACGTCGTTCTACGTGGTGCAGCGCACCTGCCGCGCGCGGCTCGCCGGCGATATCGCGCCGTGGTTCGTCGTGCTCGGCTACAACTTCTTCATCGTCATCGCTGGCACCGGCTATCTGCTCGGCATCACGCAGTCGAAGGAATACGCAGAGCCGGAATGGTACGCCGACCTGTGGCTGACCGTCGTCTGGGTGGTCTATTTCCTCGTCTATCTCGCGACCATCATGCGGCGCACCGAG
>DASTGR010000018.1:0-5777 GCA_035718885.1 Pseudolabrys sp.
GCCGCCAATCCCGACTGCCTGCTGTTTTACCGGATGGGCGACTTCTACGAGCTGTTCTTCGAGGACGCCGAAATCGCCTCGCGCGCGCTCGGCATCGTGCTGACCAAGCGCGGCAAGCACCACGGTCAGGACATTCCGATGTGCGGCGTGCCGATCGCGCGCTCGGACGAATACCTGCATAGACTGATCGCGCTCGGCCATCGCGTCGCGGTGTGCGAGCAGCTCGAGGATCCCGCCGAGGCGAAGAAGCGGGGCTCGAAAAGCGTCGTCAAGCGCGACGTCGTGCGGCTGATCACGCCGGGTACGCTCACCGAGGACTCGCTACTCGAGGCGAGGCGCAACAACTACCTGCTCGCGGTCGCCCGCGCGCGCCTGTCGTCGGTCGGCGAGGACACGCGCTTCGCGCTCGCCTGGATCGACATTTCGACCGGCGAATTCCGTATCTGCGAATGCGAGCGGGCGAACCTCGCGGCCGAAATCGCGCGGCTTGAGCCCGGCGAGGTTCTGGTCTCCGACGCGCTCTATTCCGACGCCGAACTGACGCCACTGTGGCGCACGCTGGCGGCGGTGACTCCGCTGACGCGCGATGTATTCGATTCCGCCACGGCCGAGCGGCGGCTGACATCGTATTTCGCGGTCGCGACCAGCGACGCATTCGGCGCACTCACGCGGCTGGAGGTCGCAGCGGCGGCGGCAATCGTCACTTATGTCGAGCGCACGCAGCTCGGCTCTCGCCCGCCGCTGTCGCCGCCGATGCGCGAGAGCGCCGGCGGCACCATGGCCATCGACCAGGCGACGCGCGGCAATCTCGAACTGACGCGGACGCTTGCCGGCGAGCGCAAGGGCTCGCTGCTGGAGACGATCGACCGCACCGTCACCTCCGCCGGTTCGCGACTGCTGGCGCAGCGCCTGGCTGCGCCGCTGACGAGCCCTGCGGCGATCGACCGCCGGCTCGACGCGATTGCCGCCTTCGTCACGGACGTCGCCGCCCGAGCCGACACGCGCTCGCAGTTGCAGGCGGCGCCTGACCTCGCCCGCGCGCTGACGCGCCTCGCCGTCGGCCGCGGCGGGCCGCGCGACCTCGCCGCCATCCGTGACGGCATCGCGGCCGCGACGCATCTGGCGCAATCGCTCGCGAACTTAAAAGACACGCCGGTCGAGATTGCCGACGCGCTCGCTGCCTGCCGCGCGCCCGACGCGAAACTCGCTATCGAGCTGTCGGCCGCGCTCGGCGACGAATTGCCGTTGATGAAGCGTGACGGCGGCTTCGTGCGCGAGGGCTACGATTCCGCGCTCGACGAGACGCGGGCGCTGCGCGACGAGAGCCGCCGCGTCATCGCCGCGCTACAGGCACGCTACGCCGACGAGACGAACGTCAAGGCGCTCAAGATCCGGCACAACAACGTGCTGGGCTATTTCGTCGAGGTGACGGCACAACACGGCGAGAAGATGATGGCGCCGCCGCTCAACGCCACCTTCATCCATCGCCAGACGCTCGCCGGCCAGGTGCGCTTCACCACCACCGAGCTCGGCGAACTTGAAGCGAAGATCGCCAGCGCTGCCGACCGCGCGCTCGGCCGCGAGCTCGACATCTTCGACCGCCTGACGCAGGCGGTCATTGCCGCCGGCGACACGATCAAGCGCTGCGGCGACGCGCTTGCTGCGCTCGATGTCGCGAGCGCGCTGGCTGCGCTTGCCGCCGAACGCGATTATGCACGCCCCGAGATCGACGACAGCTTGGCTTTCGTCATCGAAGGCGGCCGCCATCCCGTCGTCGAGCAGGCGCTGTCGCGCGACGACACGCCGTTCGTCGCCAACGACTGCGATCTCTCACCGCCGGAAGAGACGAAGGCCGGCCGCATCTGGCTCATCACCGGCCCGAACATGGCCGGCAAGTCGACGTTCCTGCGACAGAACGCGCTGATCGCCATCCTGGCGCAGATGGGTTCGTTCGTGCCCGCGCGTCACGCGCAGATCGGCGTCGTCGACCGCCTGTTCTCACGCGTCGGCGCCGCGGACGATCTGGCGCGCGGCCGCTCGACCTTCATGGTCGAGATGGTCGAGACCGCCGCCATCCTCAATCAGGCGGGGCCGCGCGCACTCGTCATCCTCGACGAGATCGGCCGTGGCACCGCGACCTTCGACGGCCTGTCCATCGCCTGGGCGACCATCGAGCACCTGCACGACGTCAACACCTGCCGTTCGCTGTTCGCGACCCATTATCACGAACTCACCACCCTCTCCGCCCGCCTTGCCCGTCTGCACAATGCGACGGTGAAGGTGAAGGAATGGAAAGGCGAGGTCGTATTCCTGCACGAGGTCACGGCCGGGGCCGCCGACCGCTCCTACGGCATCCAGGTCGCAAAGCTGGCCGGTCTTCCCGGCGCGGTGATCGAGCGCGCCAAGGTCGTGCTGGCCAAACTCGAGCAGGAAGACCGCGCGGCGCCGAAGGGCTTCGAGGACCTGCCGCTGTTCGCAGCGAACTACAAGCCGCCGCAGGAGAGCCGACCGGCGGCCGACGACACGCTTGCCGTCGCGATTGCGGCCTTGCATCCCGACGACATGTCGCCGCGCGAGGCGATGGATGCGCTCTATCGTCTCAAGGAACTGCTGGGCAAAGCCGAAAAGACCTGACGATGAACGTCGCCGAGCGCACGCACGCCAATGCCCCTGCCGAAGCGTCGTCGTGGCTCGACCGGTTCGCCGCGGCGCTTGCGGCGAACGAGGCAAAGGTCGCAGCCGACCTGTTCATCGATAACGGCCTATGGCGCGATATCCTCGCCTTCACTTGGACCATCGAGACCATGTCCGGCCGCGCGGCCATCGCTGCACGCTTTGCCGAGACCGCTCCGCGCACGCAAGCCGTCGATTTCACGATCCCACCGACGCGCACGCCGCCGCGCTGGGTGACACGCGCCGGCACGCAGTGCATCGAGGCGCTGTTTGCCTTCGAAACCAGGCTCGGCCGCTGCAACGGTGTGCTGCGTCTCGTAGCGGACGGGCGGACGCTCCGCGCCTGGACCCTCATCACCACGATGGAGGAACTGAAGGGCCACGAGGAGGCCTTCAAGCGGCTTTCGGCGCAGGACGAAGGCGGCCTGCGCGACTACGGCGGCCCGAACTGGCTCGACCGGCGCAAAGCCGCCGCGCGCTACGACGACCACGAACCAACCGTGGTCGTGGTCGGCGCCGGCCAAGCAGGACTCGCCATCGGCGCGCGGCTGACGCAGCTCGGCATCGACACGCTGATCGTCGACCGCCACGCCCGCGTCGGCGACAACTGGCGCAAGCGCTACCATTCGCTGACGCTGCACAATGAGCGCTACGTCAATCACCTGCCCTACATGCCGTTTCCGCCGACCTGGCCGGTCTACATCCCGAAGGACATGCTGGCGAACTGGTTCGAGGCCTATGCCGACGCAATGGAGCTCAACGTCTGGACCAGCACCGAACTCGTGCGCGGTGGCTACGATACCGCTCGCAAGCGCTGGGACCTGACGCTGCGCCGCCGCGACGGCACCGAACGCATCGTGCATCCGCGCCATCTCGTCTTCTCCACCGGCGTCAGCAGCATTCCATTCACACCCGATCTGCCGGGCCTGAAGGATTTCGCCGGCACGGTCTCGCACTCCGGCTCGTTCGATCATCCCGAGCGCTGGAAGGGCAAGAAGGCGCTGGTGCTCGGCACCGGCACCAGCGGCCACGACGTCGCGCAGGAGCTCGACACGATCGGCGCCGAAGTCACCATCATCCAGCGCAGCAAGACCTATGTCGTCAGCCTGCCCGAGGCGCAGAGCGTCTATGCCATCTACAAGGAAGGCATCCCGTTCGAGGACTGCGACCTGCTCGCCACCTCGTTCCCCTACCCAGTCCTGCAGCGCTCGTATCAACTATCGACGGCGAAGAGCCGCGAAATCGACAAGCCGCTGCTCGATGCGCTGGAGAAGGCCGGCTTCCGCCTGCACTACGGCGAGGACGAGACCGGCTTCCAGATGATGTATCTGCGGCGCGGCGGCGGCTATTACTTCAATGTCGGCTGCTCCGAGCTGATCATCTCCGGCGCGGTGAAGCTCCTTCAATTCGTCGATATCGACCGCTTCGTCGTCCAAGGCGCCCGCCTCAAGGACGGAAGCCTTGTGCCGGCCGACCTCCTGGTGCTCGCCACCGGCTATTTGAGCCAGCAGGACTCGGTGCGCCACTTCCTCGGCGACAAAATTGCGGAGAGCATTGGACCGGTCTGGGGTTTCGACAAGGGCGGCGAGCTGCGCAACATGTGGCGCCGCACCGCGCAGCCGGGCCTCTGGTTCACCGCCGGCTCGCTGGCGCAGTGCCGCATCTTCTCACGCTATCTGGCGCTCCAGATCAAGGCGATCGAGGAAAGGATCATCGCCTAGGTTGCGAGACGTCGCTGGCGCAGCCCCCAGAGCAGCGCGTTCCAGCCGATGCAGATCGCCAGCCCGGCGAGATACGACCACCACACGCCGAACGGCACCGCTGAATAGTGCACGACGAAGAGGCCGACGCCGAGGCCGAACAGAGCGGCCGGCACATGCGCCGCCGTACTCGCCGCGGCAGGGCCGCCAAGCCGCGTGTGCAGGATGACGAAGAACGAGCTCATCGCCACCGGGAAGAAGGCGAACATGCCAGAGGCGAACGAGCCGATCGAGTAGCTCGCCGCCGTCACGACGACGACGACAAAGGTCACAACGCTGGCGCGCCAGGCAAGATCGCGCCCGGTCAACTGCACGCGGCCTTTCGTGCCGCCGGCCGCGCGGAAGCGGCGACCTGCAAAAACGACGAGCGGGAACGCCACGATGTTCGTCAGCAGCGCCGTCACGGCAGTCCAGGGCACGTATTGAGATGCGAGCGCCAGCGCGAGCCAGACCGTCAGCGCGCCGCCGAGGCTCACGGCCAGGCCGCGTCGCTGCGCCAGCGCGGCATAGGTGAGCGTGAACACTGCGCAGACCGCGTTCGAAACGATGCTGCCGACGGCGCCGTTGGCGATGAAAGCAGGCGGATGCTCAAGCGCAAGGATGATCATCGCCGCACCGCCGGCGGTCGGCAACGCGGCGATCAGCGCGCCGATGAAGGGACCCGAGCGTTCGACAACGATCGAGGCAGAAACGACGATCCCGGCCGTCATGACGATCTTGAACACGAGCGCAAGGGCGAATGTGAGCATCGCGCTACACCTTGAGGCCGAGACGGCGCGCCTGCCACATCATCAGGCTGTAGCCGACCGAGACGGCGAGACCTGCGGCAAGCGCCGGCCATTTGCCGATGACATCCGCGGTCGTGTGCACGCAGATGCAGGCGAGCGCGAAGCCAATGAAACCGAGAACCGTGTTGGCGAGCACAGCGGCCGTCGGCTTGCCGCCGGCACGATTGTGCAGGATGAGGATGATGCTGGTCAGCACCACGGGAAACACAGCGAGCAGACCGCTGGCATAGGGCCCGATGCGGAAGCTGAACGTCACCAGGACGCCGACCAAGATCGAAACCAGTCCAGCGCGCAGCGCGTAATCCGACCAGCGCCGCTGCACGCGGAGCATCGGAACATGCCGCAGCGGCCGCACCAGCCATAGGCCGGCTGCCAGGACGACTGCATTCATCGCGATCGCTGCGCCAAGCGACCAATGTTGCGAATTGATCAACAGCACGAGGACGAGCCACACGATATAAGCGGTACCAAGGCTGCCGAGCAGCGAACGTCTCTGTGCCATCATCGTGTAGGTCGTCGCGAACAAGACGTTGACGGCGTTGATGGCGAGGCTCGC
>DASTGR010000019.1:0-24149 GCA_035718885.1 Pseudolabrys sp.
CGTCCCGCCCCGTTACCGAGGGGCGTCTGATCAAGCGTCTCCAGACGCGGGGCGGGATGCGGTGGCCGGGGGGAAGCGTCGGAGATGCGGCGCGTTCTTTCTCCTCCCGGCGGTTCAAGCCGCGCTTCGTCCCGGCGTGCCTACCGCACGTCGCTGGGTCCCATCGATGGCATGTGGCTTGAGGCTGGTCGAAAGCCGAGGACACGCGTCCGGGCCCGCAGCGGTGGATAGGCCTTCAAACGAGGCCTGAAACGGGAAGTCCACCGGGGGCGGCGCGGAGCAGACCGATTAAACACCGTGCGCGGGACGCCTTGGCTCTGGCGGACTTGCGGCACTACTGGATCTCAGCATGCCTCGATGTCGCGAGGCGTCGAGGTCCGTGGGTCCTCCGGGACCAAATGCGTCCCGCGCGCCCTCGGTACTTTGCGAGAGCGGCGGAAGCGGCACTGCGACGAGGGCCTGCCCGGGGCCGACCAAAGAATACGGGCGATGAGTCACGTCTCCTGTCGTCCTGAGGCTCGGCGGCTTCGCCGCCTCGCTCCTCAGGACCACGGGACGAGGGCATTGACAAAAGCTGTGGTCCGCCGCCCGCCGCTGTTCCCAAACCCTTCCCCGATTGAGGATTCCGCGTTGCATCCCGGCCACGTTTTTGGCTATATCCGCCCCGCTTCCGGTCGGGGTGAAGCGCCCTTGAAAAGCGGCCATCCTCGACGTCCCTGGCGCATCGGCGGGGGCGTTTCGTGTTCCCGCCAGCCCAAAAAATTCGAGGTTTTGACCCACCATGACGACTTTGTGGTTGATCGTAGGCTGTGGCGTGCTCGCCGTCGTCTACGGCATCTGGGCGACTCTGTCGGTGCTGCGCGCCGATCAGGGCTCGGCCCGCATGCAGGAAATTTCCGCCGCCGTGCGCGAGGGCGCGCAGGCTTATCTGAAGCGCCAATACTCGACCATCGCGATCGTCGGCGTGGTGATCTTCCTGATCATCGGCTTCACGCTCGGCTGGCTGGTCGCCATCGGCTTCGCCGTCGGCGCGATCCTGTCCGGCGCCGCGGGCTTCATCGGCATGAACGTGTCGGTGCGCGCCAATCTGCGCACCGCGCAGGCCGCGACCAAGTCGCTCGCCGGCGGTCTCGACATCGCCTTCAAGGCCGGCGCCATCACCGGCATGCTGGTTGCGGGCCTCGCGCTGCTCGGCGTGACGCTCTATTTCGGCTTCCTCACCGGCGTGCAGCACATCGCGCCGGACAACCGCACCGTCATCGACGCCATCGTGGCGCTTGGCTTCGGCGCCTCGCTGATCTCGATCTTCGCCCGTCTCGGCGGCGGCATCTTCACCAAGGGTGCGGACGTCGGCGGCGACATGGTCGGCAAGGTCGAGGCCGGCATTCCGGAAGACGATCCGCGTAATCCCGCGACCATCGCCGACAACGTCGGCGACAATGTCGGCGACTGCGCCGGCATGGCCGCCGACCTGTTCGAGACCTACGCCGTGACGACCGTCGCGACCATGGTTCTCGCCGCGATCTTCTTCAAGGGCACGGCGCTGCTCTACCCGATGATGGTCCTGCCGCTCGCCATTGGCGGCGTCTGCATCATCACCTCGATCATCGGCACCTTCTTCGTGAAGCTGCCGGCCTCGCAGTCGATCATGGGCGCGCTCTATCGCGGCCTGATCGTTACCGGCGTCCTGTCGCTGATCGGCATTGCCGGCGTCATCGCCTATGCGCTGCCGAACGGCTTCGCCACCGCGCTGACGAGCGAGGGCAAGAACTACACCGGCACGACGCTCTTCCTGTGCGGCGTGGTCGGTCTGGCCGTCACCGGCCTGATCATCTGGATCACCGAGTACTACACCGGCACGGACTATCGCCCCGTGAAGTCGATCGCCCAGGCCTCGGTCACGGGTCACGGCACCAACGTGATCCAGGGCCTCGCCGTCTCGATGGAGTCGACCGCGCTGCCCGCGATCGTCATCATCGCCGGCATCCTGGTCACCTACAGCCTTGCCGGCCTGTTCGGCATTGCGATCGCGGTCACCACCATGCTGGCGCTGGCCGGCATGATCGTCGCGCTCGACGCCTTCGGCCCTGTCACCGACAATGCCGGCGGCATTGCCGAAATGGCCGGTCTGCCGAAGGAGGTGCGCAAGTCGACCGACGCGCTCGACGCGGTCGGCAACACCACCAAGGCGATCACCAAGGGCTACGCCATCGGTTCGGCCGGCCTCGGCGCGCTGGTGCTGTTCGCGGCCTATAACCAGGACCTGCAATACTTCACCAAGTCCGGCGCCGGCTACTTCCAGGGCGTTCAGCTCGATTTCTCGCTGAACAACCCCTACGTCGTCGTCGGCCTCCTGTTCGGCGGCCTGTTGCCGTACCTGTTCGCGGCCATGGGCATGACCGCCGTCGGTCGCGCCGCGCAGGCGATCGTCGAGGAAGTGCGTCGTCAGTTCCGCGAAGACGCCGGCATCATGAAGGGCACCTCGAAGCCGAACTACGGCCGCGCGGTCGACCTTCTGACCAAGGCGGCGATCAAGGAAATGATCATCCCGTCGCTGCTGCCGGTACTGTCGCCGATCGTCTGCTACTTCGCGATCTACCTGATCGCGGGGGGCGGGGCGGCCGGCAAGTCGGCCGGCTTCTCGGCGCTCGGCGCCATGCTGCTCGGCGTCATCGTCAACGGCCTGTTCGTCGCCATCTCGATGACCTCGGGTGGTGGCGCCTGGGACAACGCCAAGAAGTACATCGAGGACGGCCACTACGGCGGCAAGGGCTCCGAGGCGCACAAGGCCGCGGTGACCGGCGACACCGTCGGCGACCCCTACAAGGACACGGCGGGCCCCGCCGTGAACCCGATGATCAAGATCACCAACATCGTCGCGCTTCTGCTGCTCGCCATCCTCGCGCACTAAAGCGAACGGCAGACGCCACGAAACGAAAGGGCCCGCATCGCTGCGGGCCCTTTTTGTGTTCCGGTGGCTTGTTACTGGCCGACCATGCCGGGCGTGATTTCGCGCAGGATGCCGCGCAGGTAGTTGAGGTCCTTGCCGCCGGTCTCGGTGCGGCCGGTCTGGAAGTCGAACACCTTGCCGTCCTTGAGGCCGTAATTGGCGAGCCGCGTGACCTTGCGGTTCTTGTCGAAATAGACGGCGACGACGCGCTGGTCGATGACGTCGTAGGGCATGAAGGCGGCGCTGCGCTGCGACTTCTGCGAGATGTAATAGAACACGTCGCCGTTCACGGTGGCGACCGTCGAGGGCGTACCGAGCACGATCAGCACCTGGTCCTGGCTGGCGCCGATCGGGATTTGCTCAAGCGCGCCGGCCGGCAGCACGTAGCCGCGCTGAAGCGTCTCGGTCATGCCGAGCCCGCCGCAGCCGGAGAGGGCGGTCGCGCCGATGAGCGCACAGACCACAAGCGCGGCGCGGCGATGTCGTTTCGTCCTGAAAGCCAAACCCGGCATCCTCACTTTACGGCTTGCATCGGCCGACCCCATGACGTAACCGCGCGGCAGCGCGCTTATCGCCCCGAAAGCCGAAAGACCGATGATATTGCCCCTGTTTCGCCGAAACCGGCAGCCCGACACCATTTCGAGCCTGTATGGCATGATCGTGGCGCAGGCGCGAACCCCGGTCTTCTACCGCGAATATGGCGTTCCCGATACCATCGCCGGGCGCTTCGACCTCCTTCTGCTGCATGTCGCCCTGGTCGTCGAGCGCCTGATGCGCGAGGAGCCGGCCAAGGCCTTCGGGCAGGAGTTGTTCGACCGTTTCTGCACCGACATGGACGACAATCTGCGCGAGATGGGGATCGGCGACCTGTCGGTGCCCAAGCACATGAAGCGGGTCGGCGAGGCTTTCTACGGGCGCTCCCAGGCCTATCAGGTAGCGCTCGGGGCCCATGGCGACGGCGCGCTGGCGGAGGCCGTGATCCGCAACGTCTATGGCGGCGCGGCTCCGGCGCCCGGTGCGGCGGAAAGGCTCGCAGCCTATATCCGGCGGGTGGCGGAGGTGCTCGACCGCCATCCCCTTCCCGAACTGACCGCCGGGCGTATCGTCCTCCCGAACCCCGACGCGGTTCCGGCCGCGCTTGAGCAGGTCGGCCCAAGAGATTGACATCGATGGATAAAAAGAACGACCTCTGGCACGTCCCCGTGGCGGTTGAGGACATCCCCGAAAGCGGACTTCATCTGGAACTTGAAGCGCCGGAAGAGGTCCGCGCCGCGCTCGCGCCGCGCGCCGGCCTGCGCAACCTGCCGGCACTCAAGGCCAGCTTCGATCTCACGCGCCGCGGCAAGGGCGTGCATGTCGGCGGCGCTGTCGAGGCCGTCGTCGGGCAGACTTGCGTGGTGACGCTCGAGCCGGTCGAGAATCGCGTCGCGGAGGACGTGGACCTGTTGTTCTCGCCGGATGTCGCAGCCGCGCCGGACGTTGCGGCGGATGAAGCCCACAGCATCGGCCACACCGGCGATGAAAGCGACGGCCCGGAGCCCCTCGTCGGCGGCATGATCGATCTCGGCGCGGTGGCGACCGAGTTCCTGATCCTCGGCATCGATCCGTATCCCCGCAAAGAGGGGGCGGAATTCACGGGCCCGCAGGCCGATCTGGAAGGCGCGCACCCTTTCGCGGCGCTCTCTGCCTTGAAGAAACCGTCCGGCGGCTAGCCTTCCGAGTCGGCTCCGGTAGCGCCATGACACCACGGGACAAGCGGCTTGTGCCGGCCGCCCGAGCGGCTATGGTCGCCGCCGTGAGAGGAATCCTTCCAGCCGGGTTGCCGGTGCCGGTGCCGACAGGGCTGTTCCATGCCCGATAAGGTCCGCATTGCGATCGACGCCATGGGCGGCGATCATGGCGCGTCCGTCGTCCTGCCGGGCGCCGACATCTCCCTCACACGCCATCCGGACATCGAATACGTTCTGTTCGGCGATACCGCCGCGCTCACCCCCGTGCTCGCGGGCCTGCCGCGGCTCAAGGCCGTCTCCCGCCTCGTCCACACCGATGTCGCCATCCGCATGGACGACAAGCCGAGTCAGGCGCTGCGCTATGGCCGCTGGAAGTCGTCCATGTGGCTCGCGCTCGACGCGGTGAAGAAGGGCGAGGCGGACGTCGCCGTCTCTGCCGGCAACACCGGCGCGCTGATGGCCATGTCGCGCTTCAACCTGAAGATGCTCGCCGGCATCGACCGCCCGGCGATCGCGGCGATCTGGCCCACGCTCAAGGGCGAGTCGGTCGTGCTCGACGTCGGCGCGTCCATCGGCGCCGACGAGGCGCACCTGATCAACCTTGCGGCCATGGGCAGCGCCATGGCGCGCATCCTGTTCGACATCGAGCGTCCGACCGTCGGTTTGCTCAATATCGGCGTCGAAGAAGTGAAGGGGCTCGAGCAGGTCCGCGAGGCCGGCCGCATCCTGCGCGAGACGCGCTTCCCGGACTTCGAGTATCACGGCTTCGTCGAGGGCGACGATATCGGCAAGGGCGTCGTGGACGTGGTCGTCACCGAGGGCTTCGCCGGCAATATCGCGCTGAAGACCGCGGAAGGCACGGCGCATCAATTGGCGAGCTATCTGCGTTCCGCGATGCGGCGTACCTGGGCGTCGCGGCTCGGCTATCTGTTTGCGCGGCAGGCGTTCAATGCCTTGCGCGAGAAGATGGACCCGCGCAAATCCAACGGCGGCGTCTTCCTGGGTTTGAACGGCGTCGTCATCAAGAGTCACGGCGGAGCGGATGCTGAAGGCATCGCTTCCGCGATCGATGTGGGTTACGACATGGTTCGTTACGAATTGCTCGCCAAGATAGCGCACGCCATGGCGGGCGACCTCCAGGCCGCGAGCGAATTGCAGGCGAGCGGAGCGGCCTCGTGAGCGTCCTGCGTTCGGTCGTCCTCGGCTGCGGCAGCTACCTGCCCAGCCGGATCCTCAGCAATGACGAGCTCGCGCGGTCGGTCGAGACCACCGACGAATGGATCGTGCAGCGCACCGGCATCCGCGAGCGCCATATCGCCGCGCCCGGGGAGGTGACCTCCGATCTCGCCATCAATGCCGCCAAGGCAGCGCTTGCCAACGCCCATATCGAGGCGAGCGCCATCGATCTCATCGTGCTCGGCACCTCCACGCCGGACCAGACCTTCCCGGCGACCGCGGTCTCGGTGCAGGCGGCGCTCGGCATCACGCGCGGCGCCGCCTTCGACCTCCAGGCGGTCTGCTCCGGTTTCGTCTATGCGCTGTCGATTGCCGACTCCCTCCTGCGCACCGGTGCGCACAAGCGGGCGCTGGTGATCGGGGCCGAGACGTTCTCGCGCATCCTCGACTGGAACGACCGCACGACCTGCGTGCTGTTCGGCGATGGCGCGGGAGCCGTCGTGCTCGAAGCGCAGGAGCAGCCCGGCACCTCGGCCGATCGCGGCATTCTGACGACGCATCTACGCTCCGACGGCCGCCACAAGGCCAAGCTCTACGTCGACGGCGGCGTGTCCTCGACCCAGACCGTCGGTCATCTGCGCATGGAAGGCCGCGAGGTCTTCAAGCACGCGGTGGCCATGATCACCGACGTGATCGAGGACGCCTTTGCCGCGACCGGAACGAGCGCGTCGGACATCGACTGGTTCGTCCCGCACCAGGCCAACAAGCGCATCATCGACGGTTCGGCGCACAAGCTCGGCATCGCGCCGGAAAAAGTCGTCATCACGGTCGATCGTCACGGCAACACGTCGGCGGCATCGATCCCGCTGGCGCTCGCCGATGCGGTGGCGGACCGTCGTATCAAGCGCGGCAATCTGATCCTGCTCGAGGCGATGGGTGGCGGCTTCACCTGGGGCTCGGCATTATTGCGCTGGTGAGGAAGAAAGGCCCGCTTCCGGCCTCGGGTGGCCCCCTATCGGAACACCAGAGTAGAGCGACCTTAAACAGGATTGCCCCGTTGACCGCTCAAGGGCATGCCAATATCCTGAAAATTCAACGGCATATCGGCCGGGGGGCTGTGTCTGGCGATGACAGGTAAAACGGTAACGCGCGCCGACCTCTGCGAGGCGGTCTACCAGAAGGTGGGACTTTCCCGCACAGAATCTGCTTCTCTGGTCGAGCTCGTGCTCAAGGAGATCACCGACTGCCTGGAGCGCGGAGAAACCGTGAAGCTCTCGTCCTTCGGCTCCTTCGTCGTGCGTAAAAAAGGCCAGCGAATCGGGCGGAATCCGAAGACCGGCAAGGAAGTGCCGATCTCGCCGCGTCGCGTGATGGTGTTCAAGCCGTCGGCGATCCTCAAGCAGCGCATCAACGGCCACGACGTCGCCGACGAAGCCGAAGCGTAAATCGTTGCGTCCAGTACCGCGTCAGGCCCCAACCTTTCCGAGGGAGTGACCGCCTTGGACGAAAAGTCCCCCGACGCCTTCCGCACCATCAGCGAAGCCGCAGACGAACTCGACCTGCCGCAGCACGTGCTGCGCTTCTGGGAAAGCCGCTTTCGCGAGATCAAGCCGATGAAGCGCGGCGGCGGCCGGCGCTTCTACCGGCCTGACGACCTCGATCTCCTGCGCGGCATCCGGCATCTCCTGTACGGCGAGGGCTACACCATCCGCGGCGTGCAGCGCATCCTGCGCGAGCACGGCATCAAGTTTGTGCAGGTCGTCTGGCAGGAAGGCGCGGCGCAGCCGCCGCACGGCGCTGCCGACGACGAGGACGTTGCGGAGGAGGCGGCGGAGGCCGCTTATGAAGAGGGCGAAGAGGACGAGCGCGGCATCGGCAGCCGTCTCGGCTCCCTGATCGGCCGCGACTTGGGCGAGCGTAGCGGCGGTGAAGGACGGCGCGAGCCGCCCATGGCCTCGGCGCCCATGCCCCGGCTGTCGGACGCCGACCGCGCGGTCCATGCCGCGGTCGAAGCTGAACCTCAAGATGAGGATGAAGTCGGGACCGAGCGGCCGGCGCCGGTTCTCGTGGCCTCGGCGCAGGCTACGCCGCCCGTGCGTGGCATGAGCGAGGGCGATCTCGGGCGTCTCCGGGGCGTCCTGGCCGAACTCACCGAGTGCCGCCGCTTGATCGACGCCACGGTGGGCCGTCCGGACTAGAACGTCCCGCCGCGCTGGCGAAAGAGGAATCGGGGATGGTATCCCCGGATGCGTAGCGGCCCGTTACCGCCCGTGTAAGACTGTCGCTGCGGACAAGGGGCAGGGGCGGATGCGGCGTCTCGGAGCAATAGTCGTCGTCACGATTGCGATCGGGCTCGCCGGACTCAGGCCCGCGTCGTCGCAGGTTGGACCCCCTCCGCCGCCGCCAGTCACCACAACGACAACGTCGGTTACGACGACACGCGTCCTCACCCCGCTCGCCTGGTACGCCGCCGGCGGCTTCGTCTGTGCCGCCGTGTCGCCGATGATCGGCACGGTCATCCTCGGCCGGGAAATGACCGGACCGGAAGTTGGGCGCTCGACGCTCAACTGCTTCCTCGGTCCGGTCGGCTGGGTGATCGGGCCGATGATCTTCCCCGACATTCCGGTCGTGACCAACACGCCGCCGCCGCGAGGCCCGCCCGCGCGCACTGCGCAACCGTCGCGCGGCAACCGCAGCGTCAACGTTCCACCGGCCGGCGAAACGCGCTTCGTGGCGGACGAGGTGCTGATCGAGATCGACAGTGCGATCTCGCCGCGGACGCTGGCGGCGATCAGGCAGCGCCTTCTGCTCACGCAGATCGAGAGCCAGAGCTTCACGCTCACGGGACGCACGCTCGCGCGCTTCCGCATCGGCGGCAATCGCACCGTGCGTCAGACCTTGCAGGGTCTCGCGCGCTATCGCGGCATCGGCGCGGCGCAGCCGAACTGGCTGTATGCCTTTGGTCAGGCGCAGGCCGCGCCGCCGGACACCGGCACGCAATACGTCGTCCGCAAGCTGCATCTCGTCGAGGCCCACCGCATCACGAATGGCGACGACGTCACCGTGGCGCTCATCGATTCACGGGTCGACGCGAAGCATCCGGACCTCGCCGGCGTCGTCGCCGGGGAGTACGACGCGGTCGGTGGTACGAGCGCGCCACATGCGCACGGCACCGGTATGGCGGGCGCCATCGCCGCGCACTCGAAGCTGATCGGCGTGGCGCCGAAGGTGCGGCTGCTCGCGATCCGCGCCTTCGCCGGCGAGGGCGACAGCGCCATGGGCACCACGTTCAGCATTCTCAAAGGACTCGACTGGGCGGCGAGCCAGAACGCGCGCATCGTCAATATGAGCTTTGCCGGGCCGGCCGACACGATGCTGCACGACATGATCGCCAAGGCGCATGCGCGCGGCATGGTGCTCATCGCCGCTGTCGGCAATGCCGGGCCGAAATCGCCGCCGCTCTATCCGGCTGCGGATCGTGAAGTGATCGGCGTCACGGCGACCGATGCCGACGACAAGCTGTTGCCACAGGCCAATCGCGGGCCGCAGGTGGCGGTTGCGGCGCCCGGGGTGGATGTGCTCGCGGCCGCACCGGACGGGCAATATGAAATGACGTCAGGCACGTCGGTCGCGACCGCTCATGTCAGCGGCGTGGCGGCGTTGCTGCTTGCGCGGGATCCGAAGCTGACGCCGGACGCGCTTCGCCGAATCCTCGTCGGTTCGGCGCAGAAGGTGCCGGGCGGCGCCCGCGAGGTCGGAGCCGGAGTCGTCGACGCATTCAAGGCCGTCGAGCAGACCGGCCGCTAGCGTGGCACCTCGTCAGCCGCCTCGTTGAGTTCGCCGGGCTTGGGCGTTTCCGCTTCCGGATCGCGTCCATCCTCCTGCGCTGGCGCCGTCAGCGTCGCCTCATCGTCATGCGTCTGTGACACCGGCTTGGGCGTTGGCGGCTTGCGTTCGCTCGCGGGCGCAGTGAACAAAGGCGTCTCGGCGAAGGAGATCTTGGTGTCGGCGGGCAGCGCGATACCGGCTTCCTCGCTCGCGCGTTTGATCGCGAGCACCACGGCGGCGCGCGTGCGCACCTCGTACGTGCGCTGGGGCTTGGTCCACCAGCGCACGCGTATGTCTACGTTGTTGTTATTAAAGGCCC
Source organism: Pseudolabrys sp. (assembly GCA_035718885.1). Taxonomy (GTDB): domain Bacteria; phylum Pseudomonadota; class Alphaproteobacteria; order Rhizobiales; family Xanthobacteraceae; genus Pseudolabrys. The sequence continues at coordinate 10,004 of DASTGR010000019.1, forward strand.
ACGGCAGCACGTCCGGCGGCGGATCGGCGAGCACGTCGGGCACGGCGTGCACGGCCGCGCGGAACACCTCGATCGCCTGGCCGAGATCGACCTCGAGCCCGACCGGCACGGTGATCTCACTCCGGCGCATCTCGTAGGCCGTGTGCACCGTCACGGACTTGGTATAGACCTCGCTGTTCGGGATGATGACGAGCCGCCCGGCGAAGGTCTTGAGCAGCGTCGCGCGCGTCTCGACCGCCTGCACCGTGCCCTCGATGTCGCCGATCCTGATCTGGTCGCCGCGGTGGAACGGCCGGCGCAGCAGGATGAAGAACCCGGAAATCCAGTTCTGCAACAGGTCCTTCAGCGCGAAACCGAGCGCGATCGAGCCGATGCCGAGGCTGGTGAAAATGTCGACCGGGTGCATCGACGGCAAAAGGATGGTGATGACCACAAGGAAGCCGAGGAAGACCACCGACCAATAGGCGAGGCTCGCCAGCATGTGCGCGAGGTCGTGCCGGCCGCCGCGGCTGACGGTCTTGTGCAGCACCGCGCGGACCGCCCAGGCAATCAGCAGGAACAGCAGCGCGACGACGACCGACACGACCAGATTGGGGACGAGGGCGAGGAAGTCGTTGCCCCAGCGGTCGAGGGTCGCCCACATCTGAGCGAAGCCTTCGCCGACGTCGCGCGGTTGCGATGCCAGCGCGGGCGACACCTGCTGTGCTATGGCCGCCGCAATCATTGACCGCCTCTGCCCGTCGCTTTCGTCGGTGGCGGGAGACAAGCGGGCGGGCGGGGGAAAGTTCCAGGGCCGTTTGGCCCGATGGAGCGCGCGTGTTAGCAATCGCCCGCCGTCAATCGAGGGGCGCCATGACCGATCCCGATCCGCTTATTGTCGAAACGCCGTCCGAGGCTGTCAGGGTTCTCAAGCTGAACCGGCCGGAGCGGCGCAACGCACTCAACGTGCCGCTGCGCAAGCGCATCGCCGAGGAGGTGGAGCGCGCGGTCGCCGATGTGCAGGTGCGCGCCATCGTGCTCACCGGCAACGAGCAGGCCTTCGCTGCCGGCGCCGACATAGGCGAGATGGCAGACGCCGGGCCGATCGAGATCATGATCCGCAACGTGCAGCAGTATTACCGCGTCGTGGCGGAGTGCCCGAAGCCGGTGATCGTTGCGATTGAAGGTTTCGCGCTCGGAGGCGGCCTCGAGCTCGCGCTATGCGCCGACGTCATCGTCGCGGCCGACGGCGCCCGGCTCGGCCTGCCTGAAGTTAAGATCGGCATCCTGCCCGGGGGCGGCGGCACGCAGCGCCTGACGCGGCTCGTCGGCCGCTCGCGCGCGTCGCTGCTCCTCATGACGGGGCGCATGTTCGGCGCGCAGGAGGCGGTCGCCATGGGCGTCGCCACCGAAATGACGCCGAAGGGCGAGGCGCTGGCGCGCGCGCTCGCCATCGCCGAGGAAATCGCGACCATGCCGCCGATCTCGGTCATGCAGATCAAGGAAATCCTCAACGAGGGGCTGAACGCGCCGCTCGAGACCGCGCTGATGCTCGAGCGCAAGGCTTACCTGCTGCAATACGCGACCGCCGACCAGAAGGAGGGCATGCGCGCCTTCCTCGACAAGCGCAAACCGAAGTTCGAAGGCAAGTAATGACCGAGAAGCTGCTCGCGCCCGATCTCGTCGTTGCGGTGTTCGGCGCCGGCACGATGGGCCGCGGTATCGCGCAGGTCTGCGCGCAGGCCGGCATCCGCACGCTTCTGTCGGACACGCGCGAGGGCGTGGTGAAGGAGGCCATTGCGGCCATCGACAAGGCGCTCGAGGGCCAGGTCGCCAAGGGCCGTATGACGGCGGAGGCGAAGGCTTCGACGCTGGCCAACCTCGTCGAGATCAAGTCCTACGACGAGGCGGCCGAAGCGTCGCTCGTCATTGAGGCGATCGTCGAGCTCGTCGAGCCGAAGCGGCAGCTCTTCCGCGAGATGGAGAAGCGCATCGCGCCCGATGCCGTGCTCGCGACCAACACCTCGTCGCTGCCGGTGACCGAGATCGCCGCCGGCTGCGAACGGCCGGCGCGCGTCGCTGGGCTCCACTTCTTCAATCCGCCGCCGCTGATGCGCCTCGTCGAGGTGATCGGCGGCCTGCGCACCGATCCGAAGCTCGTGGAGACGCTGACACGGTTCGTGCGCCGCATCGGCAAGCATCCGGTGGTCGCGACCGACACGCCCGGCTTCGTCGTCAATCACGCCGGCCGGGCCTACGGGCCGGAGGCGCTGCGCATTGTCGCGCAGGGCATCGCGTCGCCGCGCGAGGTCGACCTGTTGATGAAGGAAGCGGCCGGCTTCCGCATGGGACCGTTCGAGCTGCTGGACCTCGTCGGCGGCGACGTCACGCATGCGGTGATGGTGAGCATCTACAACCAGTATTTCGGCGAGCCGATGTACCAGCCGTCGGCGCAGATGACGACGCGCGTCGCCGGCGGTCTGCTCGGCCGCAAGACGAAGCAGGGCTTCTACAACTACGATGGCCCACCGACCGCGTCGCAGCCGACCATCGACGTGCCGGAAGCGGCGAAGCCGGCCGACGCCTGGGTCGCAGACGAGGAGGGCGGCCCCGAGCTTGCGCAATGGCTCGACAAGGCCGGGGTGAAGGTGACGCTTGGCGGCTCGCCCGCCAGCGGGACGCTGTGTTTCGTGACGCCGCTCGGTGAGGACGCGACCGGCGCGGCCGTGCGGCTCGGGCTCGATCCCGCCTGCACCGTCGCCGTCGACATGCTCGGCCGCTTCGCCGGCCGCCGCACGGTGATGAAGAACCCGTTGACCAAGCCGCAGACGCTCGGCGCCGCGGTGGCCGCGCTGTCCGACGGCGTGCCGGTGACTGCGATCAACGACAGCGCCGGCTTCGTCGTGCAGCGGCTGCTCGCCATGATCGTGAATGTCGGCACGCGCATCGCCGAACTGCGCATTGCCGCGCCCGCCGATATCGACATCGCGGTCGAACTCGGTCTGAACTATCCGAAAGGTCCGCTGGCGCTCGGCGACGGTCTCGGGCCCGCGCGCGTTCTCGGCGTGCTCGACGGCATGCAGGCCGTCACGCACGACCCGAAATATCGCGCCACCGCCTGGCTGCGCCGTCGCGCCAAGCTCGGCGTCTCGCTGCTCACGTCCGACTGAAAATACGAACGGGCCCGCCGCTCTCGCGACGGGCCCGCCTATTTCGTCTCGATGCTCGATCAGTACAGCTCGTCGACCACCATGTTGCTGGCCGGGTCGACCACGAGCATGCGGTCGCCGACCATCGTGTAATCGTAGCCGCGCAACGCCGGCGCTTCATAGATCACCTGTTGCGGCATGGCGTAGACCGGGACCGTGCGCGGCAGCGCCGCGCCGACGCGGTAGTCGATCCGTTCGGTCACCGTGCGTGCCGGGCGCTCAACGCGGATCGTGCGAAGCACGTCGTGGCGCTGACGCGTGGTCAGACGGACCTGGGTCGTCGTCGCGCGATGGCGGATGATCCGCTGCTCCGGCGCCGGCTGCACGATGGTCTCGGTCTCGACCCGCGGCGCGGGTTCGACGATCCGCCGTTCGACGACCGGCGCGCTGTCGTCCTCGACAACCACGCCCGGCGCGGGTGCGACATAAGCCGGTGCTACGTAAGCCGGCGCCGGTTCCACGACGACGGGCGGCGCCGCATAGTCGGGTTCGGTCGTAATGACGGTCTGCGCGTTGGCCGCTGCCGTGCCGGCGAGCAGGGCGGCGGCGAGGGCGGTGTAACGGATTGTGTTCTTCATGGTCGGGCTCCTTCCGAATGCCGCGGCCGGGTCCGGAGACGCCGCCGCGGGTCCGGAAAGCGAACGCTCATTGCGGGGCCACGTTCCTCCCGCGCGGTTCCGCTGGCGGGGTGTTATTGGGGCGGCGGCGCGACCGGAATGCGATGACCGAACAGGGGAATTCCGCTTCGGACAGCGCGGCATGCGGCAGTTGCGAAGCGGGGGGCCCGTCCCTATAGTCCGCGCCGTTCCGGTCGGGGCGTGGCGCAGCCCGGTTAGCGCGCTTGTCTGGGAGACAAGAGGTCGTGGGTTCGAATCCCGCCGCCCCGACCAGAAATTCCCGATAGTGCGCGAGACCCGTGGTGCCGTTGCGTTCCCGTGGCGGAACGTTGCTGGTCTGGCCGCATTGCCTCCCGGTGTCTCAGGGAGGAATTTCATGAAGCTTATTCTACCGGCAATGGCCGCACTGGCCGTTACGCTCATCTGTGCGCCCGTGCAGGCGCAGACGTCGGCCGACCAGGCCGGCCAGCAGGCTTGCGGCAACGACGCGTTCTCGTTGTGCGGCGATGCGATCCCCGATCGCGGCCGCATCGAGGCATGCCTGCGCCGCAACTATTCGCGCGTCAGCAGCGACTGCAAGGCCTACATGGCGAGCTTCGGCAAGTCGCATCGGGCGGCGCGCAGCGGGCGTCATCATTACCGGAGCCATCACGCCGCACGGCGGCATCATGCGGCGCGCCACAAGACGGTGCGTCATCGCGCGCGCCACCACTACCGCCACGGCGACTGAGACGCCTAGGGCTCCGCGGCGCGGCGGAATGGGCCGCGCCAGAGAGCGACGACATAGAGCGCGGCGCCGCCGATATAGACGGCGGTGTAGCCGCCGATGAAGCCGACGATACCCGCGCCGACCAGGATTGCGACGACCGTCATGGCCGCCATGGCGATGGCGAGGGTCGTGGCGATGCGCGCAATCTCGCGGAAGAAGCCGGTGTGCAGCAGCAGATTGCTGGCGACGTTCTGCACAAGATTGGCGATGAGCAGCACGACCAGCAGTTTCGTTGCCGCCGGCGGCACCGTGGCGGCATGGCCGAGCAGAAGCGCGAACAGGCGGTCGCCGGCCAGCATGAGAACGGCGCAGAGCGCCAGCGTCGGCACGGCGCAGAGAAGAAGCGCGGTCAAAGTCGCCCGCTTGAGCGACCGCGCATCGCGGACGGCCATTGCGCGCGTCTGCCTCGGCACCAGCGGGTCGAGTCCGCCCGCATAGACCAGCGTCGTGCCGCGGAACACCTTGAACACGGTGTCGAGCACGATCGTCGGAGCGCCGAGGCCGAACGCGGCCGGCACGACGAAATAGGGGAAATTGTAGATCGCAAGCTCGGCGACGGCGTAGTTGCCGCTGCGCAGGATCTCGGCGCGGTTGCCGCGCCAGAAGGCGGCGAGGGTCGCGATGAAACCGCGCGGGGGCCTCAGCGCGCCGGACCGCGCCAGCCCGGCGATGCAGATCACCAAAACCGCCGCCCACAACGCGTTCGCCGCGATCAGAAAGGCTTCGAACGGCAAGCCGACCAGCAGCGCCACCATGAGGCCGATATGCCCGATGCGCCGCACTGCCTCGAGCGTCTCGAAGCGGATGTATGCGTCGACCGCATTCGACACGTTGCGCAGCGGAAACCAGACCAGGTTGAGCGCCGCGAAGGTGAAGAACAGCGCATAGTCGGCAGCGGCACCCGGGCTCGTGCGCGCGGCGGTCGCGGCGAAGCAGGCAAGCGCACCCGCGAGCACGATGAGCGCGTAAAGGATGACGACGGCGGCGGACTGCGCCGGCACCTCGCTGTCGGAGCGGCCGGCAAGATGCCGTTCGCGCTGGCGCACGTACAGGATCTTGGCCGCGCCGAGGTCGAACAGCCACAGCGACACGCCGAAGGTGCCGATGAGGATGTAGAGGGAGAATTCATGCGCGCCGAGAACGCGGGCGAAGACGAAGGTCTGAACCAGGCCGAAGGCGACGGCCGCGCCGGCGGTGGAGGCGCGCAGGAGGAAATAGCGCAGCGACAGAAGGCTCGCGAGCAGCCGCAAAGGCTGCCGCAAGGCGGATCCGCGGGGAAGGGCCGGCGCCTGCGAGCTCATGCCCGCGCACCTTAATCGCTTCGCTCGATCTTTCGCTTAACAAAAGTGGTGAACAAATCCTCACGGCGGCTGCATTAATTCTAGCGAGCATCTTCAACTGAATATTCGTAACAATGCGCTATATATGACATCTTAATTCGGGGGTATGCGTGGCTCCGACGGCGGCAACATCGGGCACAGGGCGGGCGGCAGGTCCGGCGGTCAGCGTCGTCGTGCCTTGCTACAATGGCGGCCGTTTCCTCGACGCCCTGATGCGCTCGCTGGCGCGCCAGACCTTCCGCGATTTTGAGATCGTCATCGTCGACGACGGCTCGCGCGACCCGGAGACATTGCGCAAGCTCGCCACGCTCGGTGAGGCCGCGCGCGTGATCCACCAGGCCAATGCCGGGCCTTCGGCGGCCCGCAATGCCGGCGTCCGCGCCGCGCGCGGCGGCATCCTGTTCATGCTCGACTGCGACGATACGATCGAGCCGGACTTCCTCGCCGAGACTGTGGCGCTCCTTGTCGCGAGCCCGCCCGACGTCGGCATGGTGTTCAGCGATATCCGCCTGACCGGCGCCGAGAGCGGCGTCTCGACGCGCTACTTCAACCGCTTCGACCTTCTCTTCACCAACACGCTGTCGTCCGGTCTCGTGATGCGGCGGGAAGCCTTCGAGGCCGCCGGCGGCTATGACAAGGCGATGCGCGACGGCTACGAGGATTGGGATTTCAGCCTGCGGCTCGCACGGGCCGGCTATCGCGGCGTGCGGCTCGCCAAGCCGTTGTACATCTACCAGATCGCGAGCGCGGCGATACCGAGCCGCTCGACCGACATCGACAGCAAGCGGCTTTATGCCGCGCTCTGGCGCTACATCCGCGACCATCATGCCGACAGCTACACGGTCCCGGCCATGCTGCGACTGTGGCGGCAGACGCGTGACGGCAGCGGTCGCGTGCCGCTATGCAAGGGCGTCGCCGCCTATCTTCTGGCGCTCGTTGTGCCCGACCGGATATTCAATCTGATGATCGCGCATCTGCATCGCGGCGCGCGTGCCGACCGGCCGGACGCATCTTGCCTGCGCGCGCCGCCGGCAGCCTCTCCGGTCACCCAGTAGTAAGAAGACCTCAGCGCGCCGGATACGGATTGTGCGCGGCGCGCGCCGTCCGCACGTGGCGAAAGGTCGCCGCGGCCGCGCCCCAGACGATCCCGAGCAGGAGAAAGAAGTGACGCCAGTGGTCGGTGTCGATCACGAAGCCTTCGGCGATCTCGCCGATGAAGGCGGCGAGCCCCGTGATCAGGTAAGGCTGCCAGGGCGTGCGCACGAACGCGGCGCGTAACCCCACATAGCAGGTCGACAAGAGCAGCATGATGTAGGCAAGGCCGCCGACCCAGCCATAGACCAGGAAGGCCTGAAGATAGACGTTGTGCTGTTGCAGGCCCTGTGCGGTGGCGAAGCCGAACGGCCCCATGCCGTCGGGATAGCTGAGCACCGCGCCGACCGCGAGCTCCTGCAAGCGGAAGCGGCCGCCATTGCCGACGTCGTAAGAATTGATGAGGTGGGCGCGCTCATTGAACATGAGCTGCACCGAGGGGATCGACAGGAGCACGACGACCGCGGCGGCCAGCGCAAACACGCTCAATCCAGAAAGGCCGAGGATGCGCACGCGCGTCTTCCGGCCCGGCGCGAGCAGGAAGGAGAGCGCCACCATGACCATGGCCGACACGGCGAAGTGAAACCACGCGCCACGCGAGAAGCTGAGCAGCAGGCCGAGGAGCAGCGCGCCGAGCGCGGCGAGATCGACGAGGCCGATCCGCCGGCTTAGGATGCGCTCGGCGAGGAACAGCGCCGGCCAGATCAGATACGGGGAGAATACGTTCGGATCCTTGAACGCGCCGAGCGCCCGGCCGGTCGGCGCGAAGATCGTCGCGCCGGGGAAGGCGTGGAAATACCCGGCGACACCGGCCAGCGACACGCACGTCGCCGTGATCACATAGGCGATGCGCATCGTGTTCAGGCGCTGCATCGTGTTGTCGGCAAACAGGCAGGCGAACAGGATCGCGGCGATGGCGAGGTAGACCGAGGTCGCTGCGTACTGCACCGTCTTGTCGATATCGAGCGCGTTGATCAGCGAGATCAGGCCCGACACGTTCCAGATGACGAGACAGAGGACGAGCATGGCCAGCGTGCGGTGAAAGCGCACGCCGGCGATCAGCGCCGCGACCGCCAGCACGCCCATCAGCGCGTCATGCGGCGACGGCTCGATGAAGGCGACGGAGCTCGCCAGCACAGTGACGAAGAGGACGACGAGGAGGATGCGCTCGCGCAGCGATGCGGTTGCCGCGGGTGGAGCATAGACCGCACGGGGTGGCGGCGCAGCTCCTGCCGCCGCGGGCGCCATGTCGCGGGCGGTGATCAATACGCGTTCTCGGTCTTGAGCAGCGCGAACGGCGTTTTCACCAGGATCATGAGATCGAAGATCACCGACCAGTTCTCGATATAGAACAGGTCGTGCTCGACGCGTTTCTGGATCTTCTCCTGCGTGTCGGTCTCGCCGCGCCAGCCGTTGATCTGCGCCCAACCGGTAATGCCGGGCTTGACGCGGTGACGCGCGAAATAGCCGTCGACCGCCTCGTCATAGAGGCGCGATTCCGCCTTGGCGCTGACGGCGTGCGGGCGCGGACCGACGAGCGAGAGATTGCCCTTGAAGACCACGTTGAGGAGCTGCGGCAGCTCATCGAGGCTGGTCTTGCGGATGAAGCGGCCGACGGGCGTCACGCGCGGGTCGTCCTTGGTCACGAGCTTGGCCGCCGCCGCGTCGCTCATGTCGGTGTACATCGAGCGGAATTTGTAAACCTCGATCAAGTCGTTGTTGAAGCCGTAGCGCTTCTGCTTGAAGAAAACCGGACCCTTGCTATCGAGCTTGATGGCGAGCGCGACGAGACCCATCACCGGCAGCGCGCAGAGGAGCGCGAGGCCGCCAATGACCTTGTCGAACAGCCACTTCATCACGACGTCCCAATCGGCGATGGGGCGGTCTGCGACGTCGAGCACCGGCACCTGGCCGATATAGGAGTACGAGCGCGGGCGGAACTGGAGCTTGTTCGAATGCGCGGCGAGACGAATGTCGACCGGAAGCACCCACAGCTTCTTCAGCATCTGAAGGATCCGGTTCTCGGCCGAGATCGGCAACGAGAAGATGACGAGATCGACGCGCGTGCGGCGGCCGAATTCGACCAGATCGTCGACGCTGCCGAGCTTTCGCTCGCCGGCGGCCTCCGGTCCGGCACGGTCGTCGCCGCGGTCGTCGAACAGGCCGATGATCTCGACGCCGGTGTCCTTTTGACGCCGCAACTCCTCGATGACATGCGCGCCAGGGTCACCGCCGCCGACGATGACGGTGCGGCGGGTGAGGCGGCCATCGCGCGTCCAATGGCGCACGAGGTAGAACAGGAGATTGCGGGAGATCGTGAGCGTCGCGAGGCCGCTGAGATAGAACGTGCCCAGCCAGACGCGCGAGAACAATTCACCGGCCTTGGCGAAGAACGAGCCGCCGATGACGACCAGAAACACGACTGACCACGCCGAGGCGAGCCGCATGTACTGCTTCTCGTAGCCGCGGAATGCCTGCACCTGGTAGATGTCGGCGGTCTGGAAGGCGAGGGTGGCAAGGCAGGCGATGGCGATGGTCGCGCCGAAATAGCGCCACACCGCTTCCGGCTCGCTCGGCAGGTAGGCTGCGTAGATCAGCATGCCGATTACGACGACGATGGCGAACTCCGCCATGCGCACCGTGCCGGCGAGCACGATCGGCGAGATTGGCTTGGCGGCGGGCATGGCGGCCCGTTCGAGCGCCTGTGGCGACAGGGGACGCGGGGCCTGTTTGCGGGGCGGTGCCGCGCCGCCCATCATGGTGGCGGCGGTCGCGCTCAAGGGCGCGCGGACGTCGGTGTCGGTCATTTGCAGAACTCGTTACAAAATCTGCGCCGGCGACCACGAAGGTTACCGCCGGACCTGACTAGGCCCGGAAACTTTTAGGCTTTGACCGTCAAGAAAGCCTTATCGCAGCGGCGGAAATTGGATTAACGGCGGGCCTGCGCCGCGGCCGCCTCGGCATAAGCTGCGAGCGCACCCTCCACCATGGCGTCGATGGTAAAGGCTTCGGCAATGCGCGCGCGCAGGGCCGCCGCCCCCCGCTGAGTGTCGTCCGGGCGGTCGAGCGCCGAGGCGATCGCCGCTGCAAGCGCTGGGGCGTCGCCCGGCGGGACGAGGCGGTCCAGATCGGCGCCGAAAATCTCCGGATTGCCCCCGACCCGCGTGGCGATCACAGGTTTGCCCGCGGCGCCGGCTTCGAGGATGACGTAGGGCAGGCCTTCCGCCCGTGAGGGGACGACAAGGACCCGGCCGAGGGCGAAAGCCTGCCGTGCCGGCATGACGCCTGCGAAGTGCACGAACCCGGCAAGTCCGAGGCGCATCGCTTGCTGCTCGAAAACGGGCCGGTCATTGCCGCCGCCGACGATTGTGGCGGTCAGTGCCCGTCCATCGCCGCGAAGGCGCGCGATGGCCTCAAGCAGCACGTCGAGTCCCTTTAGGTGGCGCAACTCACCGACGAACAGGAGATCGGTGGCGTTCGCAGCCTCCGGCACGGGTTCGAATTCGCCCGGGGCGACGCCGTTATGAACCACCCGAGAGAGACGCGGCGTGCCGATTTTCCGCTCGAATATGCCTGCGCTGGAAGCACTTTCGACGATGACGACGTCGGTGCGTGAGAGCAGCAGCCGTTCAGTGCCGAGGTAAACTCGCCCGGCGAGCGTGTCGCCGCTGTAATGCAGGCTGCCTCCGTGCGGCGAATAAACGCGGACCGCGTTCGAGGCGAGGCGAGCATAGAGGCCGCCTTTGGCGCCGTGGCCGTGCACGACATCGGGCCTGGCGATAGCGACCCGCTTTTTCACCTGCATCAAGGCCCCGAGGTCGGCCAGTCCCGGCGTGCGGCGCATCGGAAAGCGGGTGAGGCCAAGCGCCAGCGCAGGCGCGAGATCGTTGAGGGCGGCGTCGACGGCCGCGCCGCCCGTGCTCGAATCCAGGATCAGGCCGACCGCGTGACCGCGCGCGATCTGCCCGCGCGTAAGGTCGAGGACGTGCCGGAACAAGCCGCCCACGGGCGTGCGCAGGACATGCAGGATGCGGAGTGGCGCCATCAGGCGGGCCGCCATGGTTGCGCAGGCATCGATACCCCCGTTGCGGCCTGTAATAGCGCCGAGAAGTGGCCTTCGAGTTAATGAAACCTCACCGGCAGCGCGCGCTCCGCACGGGAATTAACGCGGAAGCAACCATAATCGGGTGTCATCGCCCGTGTGCCCCAGTGACGTGCGACCGGAGTAGCGATGTTCTTCCGCAAAAAAACGAAAGCTGCCGCGCCGTTGCCTCAGCCTGCGCCGGTCCCGGCAGCGCCGCCGCCGCCCGTCTACGTGCCTGCGGGAGAGCCGGATTTGCGCGGTTTGGGGCGCATTCTGTGGCGGAAGAAAGCGCTCATCATCGGCATCTCCCTGTGCTGCGCCGGCGCCGCCTTCGTCATCGTCAATGCAATGACGCCGCGCTTCCGTTCCGAATCGCGGCTGCTGCTCGAATCGCGCGAGAACGTGTTTCTGCGCGCCGATGCCGACAAGGCGCAGGAGCGCTCGACCATCGACGAGCAGGCGGTGACCAGCCAGACCCAGGTCGTCTCGTCGCGCGATCTCGCGCGCGAGGTGATCAAGAAGGAGGGGCTTGCCGACAAGCCGGAGTTTGACCCCTCGGCTGGCGGCCTGTCGCCGCTGCGCGCCATCCTCGGCGCTTTCGGCATCGGCCGCTCGCCGACCGAGATGACCAGGGAGGAGCGCACCCTCGAGGCCTATTATGATCGCCTCAACGTCTCGGCCATCGACAAGTCGCGGGTCATCACGATCGATTTCTCGTCAGCCGATCCGGACCTCGCCGCGCGCGTGGCGAACTCCATTGCCGAGACCTACCTGACAATGCAGGCGAAGGCCAAGCAGAGCCAGACCCGCGCCGCCGGCGACTGGCTGGCCGGCGAGATCGAGAAGATGCGCAAGCGCGTCGCCGACGCCGAGGCCAAAGTCGAGGAATATCGCTCGCGCACCAACCTGTTCGTCGGCGCCAACAACACCTCGCTGCCGAGCCAGCAGCTCAGCGACCTGAACGCGCAGATCGCCGCCGCGCGCGGCCAGCAGGCCGATCTCCAGTCGCGCGCCAAGCAGCTGCGCGAGCTGGTGCGCACCGGCAAGCCGATCGAGTCCTCGGATATCGCCAATTCTGAATCGATGCGCCGCATGATCGAGCAGCGGATCGCGCTCAAGTCGCAGCTTGCCGAGCAGTCGACGACGCTGCTCGACCAGCATCCGCGCATCAAGGAGCTTAAGTCGCAGATTGCCGAGATCGACCGCCAGATCCGCAGCGAGGGTGAGCGGCTGGCCCGCCAGCTCGACAACGATGCCAAGCTGGCCGGTGACCGGCTCGAGTCGCTGATCGCCAGCCTCAATCAGGTCAAGCAGACCGCGTCGCAGACCAACGAGCAGGACGTGCAATTGCGCGCGCTCGAGCGCGAGGCGAAGACGCAGCGCGATCTGCTGGAGTCCTATCTCGGCAAATACCGCGAGGCGAGCGCGCGTGACTCGATCAACGCCGCTCCGCCGGAAGCCCGCATCATTTCGCGGGCGTCGCCGGCCCTGAAGCCGGCCTATCCGAAGAAGCTGCCGACCGTGTTGATCGCCGCCTTCGCCGGCTTTGCGCTGTCGTCGGGCTTCATCGTCACCGGAGCGCTGCTCGGTGCTCCCGGCGGCGATGCGCCCGTGTCGACCGCCGCCTATCCCTACGCCTACGCGCCCGCAGCCTATGCCGCGCCGGGCTACGATCCGCGCATGACGATGGCACAGATGGCGCCACACGTTTTGCCTCCTCAAGCCATGTCGCCGCACACGCCGCTGCCGCCGCGCATGGCCGCGCCGCCGCTTGCGCCACAGATGGGCTCGGGCCTGGCCGCCGCCGCGGCGCCGGCGATCGTGCCGCTGCCGGTGTCGACCGTCGATCAGATCGCGCGCAGCCTGCGCCAGAGTGGCGACGCCGGCCGTCGTGTCACGGTTGTCGGTGGCGCGCGCAATGTCGGCACCACTTATGCCGCCATCACGCTGGCGCGGACGCTCGCCCGCGAGGCGAATGTCGTGCTGGTCGACTTCGCCTTTTCGGCGCCGAACCTGTCGGTGATTTCGACCGATCCGAACGCGCCGGGCATTGCCGAGATCATCGCCGGTGCGGCTTCGTTCGGCGACATCATCACGCGCGACCAGTACTCGAACGTGCACCTTATTGCGACCGGCAATGTCGGAGGCAACGCGGCGGCCTATGCGACCTCGCCGATGCTCGCGACCATCGTCGAGGCTCTGGTGCAGAGCTACGATCACGTTGTGCTGGATGTCGGCGCAGCGACCGAGGCTCCGGTGGAGCGGTTCGCGCCGCTGGCGCAAAGAGCGGTGCTGGTCTCTGCCGATCCGGCCAATCCGGCGACGCGCGCCGTGCGCGAACGCCTGATGCTGGCGGGTTATGGCGACGTGATGCTGCTCGCGGGCATGACCGAGCCGGCCGCGGCCTGACGGTCTTAACGGCGCGCGCCGATGCGTCCGCGCATCCGGCGAAGGCTGCGAACGGCCGACCACAGCGCCGGATGCTCCTTGAGCATGCGCTTGGCCGAGGCCCCGGCGCGGTAAGCGAGCGCCGGCAACTGCGCAGCAGCGGTGAGCGGCAGATAGCTGTCGAACAGCGGCTCGGCATCCTCGCAGAACAGATGCTTGTAGCGCGATTGACCGACGCCGAGGTCGAACGTGTCGAGGCCGCGCTCGCAACAGGCCTTCACCAGCCGAACGATGAGTTGCTCGCCCGGGCTCTCGGCGGCGTAACGGCCGCCGTGGATCGAATTGAACATGGCGCAGAAGCGGCCGCCGGCGACGATGCCGCCCATGGTCGCGACGATCATGTCATCGACTGACAGCGCGTAGATCTCGGCCGGCGCCGCGCGCTCGCCGTCGGGCTCGGCAACGGCAGCGACGAAGCGCCGCACGGCCGGATCGGCGAAGACGTCGGGTTGACCGAGGAGACGCATGCGCGCGCTCTTCTGCTTGAAGAAGGCGTCGAGTACGCGGTTGACCTGACGTGGATCGCTCGCGCGCTCGAAGCGAACCTCGCCCATGGCGGCGAGCGCGCGCTCCTTCTTTTTCATCTTCTTGCGGGTCGCCGAATTGGT
>DASTGR010000020.1:0-4641 GCA_035718885.1 Pseudolabrys sp.
GCCGCTCGTCTGTCCGTTCCAGCGCGCGACGCGCGCCAGTCCGTGCGCGATGTCCTCGATCTCGACGTCGAGCGGCGAGGGGTCGAGCAGGTCGAGCCGCCGCCCGGACAGCATGCGCTGCCAGGCGCGGGCTTTCGCGGCGCGGGCAGGGGCCTTGCTCATTTGCGCTTGGTGAGCTTCGCGCATTCGGGATGGCGGAAACACGTCGTCAGATGGTCGTTGACCATGCCGACCGCCTGCATGAAGGCGTAGACGATGGTCGGACCGACGAACTTGAATCCGCGCGACGACAATTCTTTGGACATCTTGCGCGAGATGTCGGTTTCGGCCGGGATCTGCTTCGGCGTCGCGAAGTGATTGACCTTCGGCTTGCCGTCGACGAAGTCCCAGAGCAGCGCCGAAAAGCCCGGGCCTTTCTCCATGATATCGAGATAGCCGCGCGCCGAGAGAATGGCGCCCTCGATCTTCGATCGATTGCGCACGATGCCGGCGTCGGCCATCAGCTTTTCAACCTTCGCCGGTCGGTAGCGTGCGATCTTCTCAGGGTGGAAGCCGTCGAAGGCTTTGCGGAAGTTGTCGCGCTTGCGCAGGATGGTGATCCAGGACAACCCCGCTTGGAAGCCGTCGAGCATCAGCTTCTCGTAGAGCGCGCGATCGTCATATTCCGGGACGCCCCATTCCTCGTCATGATAGGCGACGTAGAGCGGGTCCTGCTTCGGCCAATGGCAGCGTTTCAGGCCATCCTCGTGCAGCACCGCGCTCATTCGGGCGTGTCCTTCGGCCAGTCGAACCGCGCCCAATCGGGCTTGCGCGGCTGCAAGGTCACGCCGCCGGCGCTGATCGATTGACCTGCGGCCTGTGCGTCGACGACACGGTCGAGCCGCACGAGCGCGAGCCCATGCCCCTGCGCGGCCGAGCCGAACATGCCGATCTGCTTGTCGCCCGCTACGACCGGCAGGCCGCCGAGCGGCGCCGGCCCGTCATACGTGACCGATACGACGCGGGTGCGCGCACGGTTTCGGTGCTCGACGCGCGACACGACCTCCTGGCCGACATAGCAGCCCTTGTCGAAATCGACGCCGACGAGCTGGTCCATGTCCGCCTCGTGCGGAAACGTGTCGCCATACATGAAGTCGGCGCCGCCGCGCGGCACGCCGAGCGCGATGCGATGCGCCTCGTAGGCGTCGGCATCAACGAGCGTCGCGCCAAGATCGCCGGCGGCCTCGGCGGCGACATGCGGCGGCAGCATGACGCGGTTGCCCAGCGCCGGCAGGCGCGGATCGGCGTAGCAGAGTCCGTATTCGGTCGTGGCTGTGCCGTCCCACGCGGCCATCACGCCGAGCACCTCGGAGAGATCCTCGCAGATCACCTTGGCGCGCAACTTGTAGAAATTGAGCTTCTCGACCAGCGCGGTCGCCAGCGCCCGCGGACAATCGAGGAAGAAGCCGCCGCCATCTTCAGCCGGCGCCTCGGCGACGATGAAATCGACAATGATCTTGCCCTGCGGCGTCAGCAGGGCGGCGAAGCGGGCGGCGGCCGGCGTGACCTTGGCCATGTCGCAAGTGACCAGCCCATTGAGAAACTTACGCGCGTCGTCGCCAGCAACCTTGACGACGCCACGGTCTGGAAGAAGCGCTGCCTGCATTCCGGTCCTCGTGAATGGGCCTGTTCTTGCCAGAACTCCCGGCCAAGGGGTAGCGCCTGCTCCGGTAATATGACACCATCAGGTCGTGAGCCCGGGAAGGTTCGGGCGCAATTTTCTTAGAGTTCCCCAATCCGAAAGGACAAGCGGAAATTGAAAAGTAACGACAACGGGTTAAGACGCGTGTCGTTTACGACGCACGGGACCGGGCTATAAGCACGCCCGGGGAGCCAATGATGCCTGTGGGAGACGACATTCTCTCGTTGCGCATGCTGCTGGTCGGCGCGCCGCCGGCCGAGCGTGATCTCTGGCTGCGTGGCGCCGGCAATATTTCCGTGCCTGTGGACTTCTTTGCGCAAGAGCCGACGGAGGCGCAGTCGACGCTCAACCGCATTGGCACCGACATCTGCATCGTCGATTCGGCGCTGCCGGCCGTCGCCAAGGAGGCGGTGCTCGCCGCCGCCCGCGCCCGGCAGCCGCGACCGATGATCTTCGTCTGCGGCTCCGGACACGATCAGAATAACGGCGGAAGGGTCGACGGCGTGCTCCGACGTCCCGCGACGCTCGAGGAGGCTCGCAAGTACGCCGAACTGTGCGCGCGGACCCGCGTACCGACCAGGGTGCTGATCGTCGACGATTCCTCGACCATGCGCAGCATCGTGCGCAAGGTCCTGTCGGCGACCCGCTTCGCCCTCGACATCCACGAAGCGCCGGAAGGCCTCGCCGCGCTCAAGGAGGTCGGCACCGGCCATTTCAGCCTGGTGTTCCTCGATTATCAGATGCCGGGCATCAACGGCTTCGAGACGCTTGGGGAAATCAAGCGTGCGCACCCGAAGATCGCGGTGGTCATGATGACGTCGACGGTCGACAACGCCATCGCCGACCGCGCGCATGCGGCCGGGGTGATGGCCTTCCTGAAGAAGCCGTTCTACGTGTCGGATATCGAAGCGGTGCTGGAGCGCTATTTCGGCTTCTACGGCTGAGCCGTGAGCCGAGGCATGATTATTGCCGGGCCTGCTCGATCGTGAACTCGCCGTTGCGGATGCGATTGGCCAGCCCGCTGGTGAATGTCGCCGCCGCTTCTTCGCCGTAGACCGCCACGAATTCCGCCAGCGCCGAGAACAGGCAGGCCTGCGCCAGGCAGTCGCCGTCAATGCCGTCGTGCAGCGCCTCCGCCCAGGCCTCCTGAAGATAGGCCAGTGCGACACGCTTCTGCTCGTGGTCCGGCAGCGGCTCGCGCGCGTGCTCGGAACGACCTGCTGTGGTCATCCGGTCCTGTCTTTCCTCGTGACGCTCGTAATTGAACGTCGCCCCAAATCCCGGCTTTGAAACTAGCACGCGAGGCGCCTGGCCACAGGCCACAATAAAGGAAAGGTTAACGGGCAAGGCCCGTTTGTGGATTAATTGGCGTAACGCGCCGTGATTTCACGGGCAATTTTTGCGCCTTCGTCGAGGTATCGGCGGATGGCGAGGTCGGCGGCGGGGGTGCAGGTACGGTAGGTCTGCTGGAAGCCGCGATAGCCGCGATTGTAGTTGGCAATGATCTTGCGCCGGCGTTCGCCGTCCGGGGCCTCGGCGTCGATCAGGCCCTGCATCTGCTCCCGCCACTTCTGGGCATCATTGCCCTTGCACACGGTGCGCAGGTAGACGAGCGCGCCGAGGATCTCGGCGAGCCGCTGCAAATCGGCGTCGTAGGGCGCCGCGGCGGGCGAGGCGCTTGGCGCCTGCACCGGCTCCTGCTTCTGCCGCTGTTGCTGGGCGCCCGCAGGCGCTGCCAGGCAGAGCACGATCGATGCAAAGGTGAGCAGCTTCTTCAAAAGCCCGAGGTCCCCGCGGCAACGGCCTGATATGCGCTTGCTCCGCGGCGTCCGCAAGGCGGCCACATTCAGGCGTCGGGCAGCCGGGCCGCCGCCGCTGCGACGATCTCGGCGAGGCCTTCGGTGGTCTTGAGCCCGGCGAGATCGGCCGGATCGATCCAGCGCGCTTCGTCGAGCTCGTCATTGAGCTGCGGCTCGCCGGACAACCAGCGCGCGGCGAAGCACAGGATGACGAAGTGCCGTTCCGTGCGGCCTTGCGCGTCGCGAATGACCACCTCACGGTGACCGGAAAGCGTCACCGGTTCGATGTCGAGCGCCGTCTCCTCGCGCACCTCGCGCCGGACCGCCTCCTCGAGCGTCTCGCCGGCTTCGACCACACCGCCGGGCAAGGTATAGACGCCGAGCGCAGGCTTCCTCGCGCGGCGCACGATCAGCACCTTGCCGCCACGAAGGATGGCGGCGCTGACGGCGAGAAACGGGCGCTGTGGATAGAGGCGATCGTCGGCCACGCGGGGAGATCCTTGGCAAGGCCCGGTGCGTCTAGCACGGAGCCTGCGCGTCCGGCCAGCTTGCGCCGCCTGCGGCAAAGGCCGATATCTCGGGTGATGTGCGGACGCTACACGATAACCTCGGCGCCGGAGGCGTTGCGGGCGCTGTTCCGCTACGAGGAGCAGCCCAATTTCCCGGCGCGTTTCAACATCGCGCCGACGCAGCCGATCGCCATCGTGCGCCTCGCCGAGGGTAAGCGCGAATTCGCGCTGGTGCGCTGGGGCTTCCTGCCGTCCTGGGTCAAGGACCCGAGCCAGTTCTCGCTCATCATCAACGCGCGCGGCGAATCGATTGTCGAGAAGCCGGCGTTCCGCGCGGCCATGAAGCGGCGGCGCTGCCTGATCCCGGCCGACGGCTTCTACGAATGGCAGGCGACGGGGAAGGGGCCGAAGCAGCCGTTCTACATCCATGCGAAGTCGGGCCAGCCGCTCGCCTTCGCCGGCCTGTGGGAGTGCTGGGAGGGGCCGAACGGCGAGGAATTGGAGAGCGCGGCGATCGTGACGACGCGCGCCAACAGGACGCTGGCGCCGCTGCACGAGCGCATGCCGGTCATCATCGCGCCGGATGCCTTCGACCTCTGGCTCAATTGCGGCGCGGTCGACGCGCGTACCGCCGAGGCGCTGATCGCGCCCG
>DASTGR010000021.1:0-5292 GCA_035718885.1 Pseudolabrys sp.
GCGCAAACTGGTGCGGCTCCTGCCATCGGAACGCGCCGTCGCGCGCTGGATCGAGAACGCGCGGGAATTGCCGCTCAAGATCAAATACTGAGCGCGCGCGGCGCCCGCCAGCCAGCCATCCTTGACAGCGCGGGGAGCCCGGCGCAAAGCCAGCCCATGACGACCGCCAGTCCCATGGTCAATCCCGCGCAACACGTGCGCGACCCTCTCACCACGCTCTTGGCGCGCGGCACGCCTGTAATAATGGGCATCCTGAACGTCACGCCGGACTCGTTTTCCGACGGCGGTCAGTTCAACGATCCGCAGATCGCCATCTCGCACGCCCGGACGATGATCGGCGACGGCGCCGACATTCTCGACATCGGCGCGGAATCCACGCGGCCCTATGGCGGCAATAAGGGCGTCGGCGCTGGCGAGGAGTTGGCGCGTCTGAAGCCGGTCTTGCCCGAGATCGTCAAGCTCGGCGTGCCCGTCTCGATCGACACCATCAAGGCTGACATTGCCGGCTGGGCGCTGGACAAGGGCGCGGCGATCGTCAACGACGTCTGGGGCCTCCAGCGCGATGCGGCCATGGCGCCGCTCGTCGCACGGCGCGGTGTGCCCGTCATCGTCATGCACAACCGGGACAAGGCGGACGCCGCGATCGACGTCGTCGCCGACGTGCTCGCCTTCTTCGCCCGATCGCTGGAGATCGCGGCCCAGGCCGGCATTGCCCGCGACAAGATCGTGCTCGATCCGGGCATCGGCTTCGGCAAGACGCCGGAGCAGAGCGTCGTCTGCCTCGCCCGTCTCGCCGAATTCAAGCGCTTCGGCCTGCCGCTCCTCGTCGGCGCGTCGCGCAAGCGCTTCATCAACACGATTTCGCCGTCCGAGCCGTCAGAGCGAATCGGCGGCTCCATCGCCACGCACCTCATCGCCGCGCGCGACGGCGCGGCGATCCTGCGCGTGCACGACGTGCGCGAGATGGTGCAGGCCCTGCGCGTGTCCCAAGCCATCGAGAAGGCGCGATGACAGACAAAATCTTCATCAAGGGCCTCACCCTGCACGCCTATCACGGCGTCATGTCGCACGAGGCCAAGGTCGGGCAGACTTTCGGCATCGACATCGAGCTCGACATCGACCTCTCGGACGCGGCGCGCAGCGACAAGGTCGCCGACACAGTGTCCTACGACCAGGTCGTGACGCGCGCGACGGAGGCCTTCCTCGGCCACCGCTTCCGGCTGATCGAGGCGGCCGCCGGCGCGGTCGCCGACACGATCCTTTCGGCGTTCCCGCGCGTCGAGAAGGTGGCGGTGACGATCCACAAGCCGCACGCGCCGGTCGCCGCGACCTTCAGCGACGTCGGCGTGCACATCGTGCGTGCGCGCGCGCGAAAATGAGCCGCGCCTACATTGCGCTCGGCGGCAATGTCGGCGACAGCCGCGCCATCCTCGACCGGGCGGTCGCCCTGCTCTGCAACGGGTCGGACGTGCGCCTCCTCGCCCGCTCGTCGGACTACCGAACCGCGCCATGGGGCGTGACCGACCAGGCGCCGTTCATCAATCTCTGCATCGCGGTCGAGACATCGCTCGCGCCGCATTCCTTGCTGGCGCGCGCGCACGAGGTGGAACGCGCCCTCGGCCGCGATCGTACGCGGGAGCAGCGCTGGGGCCCGCGTTCCGCCGATATCGACATCATTGCCTATGACCATCTCTCGCTGAATGACGAAGATTTAATCTTGCCGCATCCGCGATTGTTCGAGCGCGCGTTCGTGCTCGTGCCGCTCGCGGAGATCGCGCCGGACATCATCATATCCGGAACACGCGTCGCCGATGCCGCCGCACGTTTCGCGCACGAGAAGATCGAGAAGCTACCGCCGCGCTGACACGGCTTTGCCGCGCAATCCGGGAACCGACCGCTCGCGCGATCGTGCGGCCAATGCAACCTGACGCAGGCCGCGACATTCGGTCGGACACCCAGAACGATTCCGCAAACGCTGCGTTCTCTTTGAGAGGCCGGCGCGACGCGCGCGATGCTCGCACCCGGCTCCGGCATCAGACAATGAATCGGAGACATCGAATGAAAAAGATCATGCTCGCGACCGTGGCCACAATCGCCCTGTCGCTTCCCGCCATGGCGCAGTCGAACCACATGAACACCATGCAACCGAACGGCCAGTCCCAGATGGGCCAGAAGACGCAAACGAATGGTCAGGCCAACGGCGCGTCGCAGTCGGCCCGCCAGCAACAGGCGCAGAACCGCGTCAACCCCTCGCAATTGAGCACGCAGCAAATCCGTCGGATCCAGATATCGCTGAACAAGCAGGGCTTCGACGCGCACAAAGTCGACGGCAAGTGGGGCCCGGAGACTGCGAACGCGCTGAAGAACTTCCAGCATCAGCAGAAGCTGCAGGGCAGCGGCCATCTGAACCAGCAGACGCTGGCGGCGCTCGGCTTCAATCAGAGCGGTCAGGCCCGGCAGGGTTCGGCCACCACCGGCTCCGGCTCGCAGGCGAGCCACATGAACCAGCCCTCCCAAAATCCGGGCCGGATGAACACGGACAACACCGGCCATTCCTCGCCGTCCGCGACTCCCGGCACTGGCACGGGCGGCCAGCGCGGCACGAGCAGCCCGGCGGTGAACGACGGCCACTAAGGCCTGCGCCACCTCCCCAAAGGCCCTGGCGGTTCACTCGCCGGGGCCTTCCGAGCCTCCGCAAACGCCCGCATTGGCGCTGCCCGTCATCCGTGGCATTTTGCCGGGATGTCCGATACCGCAGTGCACCACAATCTCTCTCTTGCCGCCGAATTCCCCGCCACCGACCGGGCCGAATGGGTCCGCCTTGTCGAGAAAGCGCTCAAGGATCGCCCCTTCGACCGCCTGATCTCCAAGACCTACGACGGCATTGCCGTCGAACCGCTCTACTCGCGTGCCGCCGGAGCCGCGCCCGTGCCCGGGCGCGCGCCGGGCCAGCCTTGGACCGTGATGCAGCGGATCGACCATCCCGATCCGGTCATGGCGAACAAGCAGGCGCTGGACGATCTCGAGAACGGCGCGACCGGGCTGACGCTTCTGCTTGCCGGCGCTTCCGCCGCGCACGGCTATGGCGTGAAGGCCGACAGCGCGGAGACGCTGGCGCGTGCGCTCAATGGCGTCATGCCCGACCTGATCGCGTTGCGCATCGAAACCGCGCCCTTCGCCGGCCGTCCGGTGTCGGAGTTGATCACCGGCTTCGTCGCGGATAGCAAGCGCGACCCCGCGACGCTGGCGATCGACTTCGGCCTCGACCCTGTCGGCGATATTGCCCGGACCGGGCGCGCCCTGCTGCCGTGGCCCGAACTGTCGAAGCGCGCCGGCGCGACCGCCAAGGGCCTCGCCGACAAAGGTTTTGCAAACGCGCGCTTCCTCCGCGCCGACGGCCGCCCGGTGCACGAGGCCGGAGGCTCTGAGGCACAAGAACTCGCTTTCGCCGTTTCCGCCGGCGTGGACTATCTGCGTCTGCTCGAGGGCGCGAGCTTTGCCCTTGATGACGCGCGGCGGCGTGTGACTTTCCTGCTCGCCGCCGATGCCGACGAATTTCTGACCATCGCCAAGTTCCGCGCCATTCGGAAACTGTGGGCGCGCATCGAGGAAGCTTGCGGCCTTGCACCGCGGCGCACGATCGTCGCCGCCGAGACGGCGTGGCGCATGCTGACGCAGCGCGACCCTTACGTGAACATGCTGCGCGCGACCATCGCTGTCACCGCGGCGAGCGTCGGCGGCGCCGACACCATCGCCGTATTGCCGCACACCGCCGCGATCGGCCTGCCCGATTCTTTCGCGCGCCGCGTTGCTCGCAACACGCAACTCGTTCTGCTCGAAGAGTCGAACCTTGCGAAGGTCTCAGATCCCGCCGCCGGCTCGGGCGCGATCGAGCATCTGACCGACGCGCTGTGCGCATCCGCATGGACGCTGTTCCAGGCTTATGACAAGGCGGGCGGCGCATGGGCTGCGCTCGAACAGGGGTTGATCCAGCGCGACGTCGCCGCCGTGCGCGAGAAGCGGCAGACGGCGGCCGCGCGCCGCAAGGACGCGATCACCGGCACCAGCGATTATCCGCATCTTCAAGAGAGGGCGGCGCAGGTTCTCAACGTGCCGCGCGCATCACCGCCGAAGGACGACGCTGCCAAGCCGGCGATCGAGCCGCTGCCTTCGATCCGCCTTGCCGCGCCGTTCGAGCGCTTGCGCGACAGGTCCGACGCCATTCTAAGAAAGACCGGCGCGCGGCCGAAGGTCTTTCTCGCCAATCTCGGCAAGCCGTCCGACTTCACCGCGCGCGCCACCTTCGCCAAGAATTTCTACGAGGCCGGCGGCCTCGAGACGGTCGGCAATGACGGCTTTTCCGATCAGGCGGCGATGCTTGCCGCGTTCAAGGCCTCGCGCGCCGACATCGCCTGCATCTGTTCGTCGGACAAGGTCTATGACGCGCAGGCCACAGAGGCCGCCACGGCGCTCGGCGCCGCCGGCGCGACCGTGCATCTCGCCGGCCGCCCGGGCGAGCATGAGGCGCAATGGAACGAAGCCGGCGTGAAAACCTATATCTACGTGGGCTGCGACGTGCTCGCGACGCTTGAAGCCGCCCATGATATCGTGAGCAAGCCATGAGCAATATTCCGAACTTCGCCACGGTCGACTTCGCCGATGCGCGCGCCGGGAACGACGTCGCAGCCGAGCCCTGGCTGACCCCCGAAGGCATCGCCGTGAAGCCCGTCTATGGCGAGAGCGACGTCGAGGGACTCGACTTCCTCGACACCTGGCCCGGCAAGGCGCCGTTCCTCCGCGGCCCCTACCCGGCCATGTACGCGGCGCAGCCCTGGACCATTCGGCAATATGCCGGCTTCTCGACCGCGGAAGATTCCAACGCCTTCTACCGGCGCAACCTGGCCGCCGGGCAGAAGGGCCTGTCGATCGCCTTCGATCTCGCCACGCACCGCGGCTACGACTCGGATCATCCGCGCGTGGCGGGCGACGTCGGCATGGCCGGCGTCGCGATCGATTCCATCTACGATATGCGCACCTTGTTCTCCGGCATCCCGCTCGACCAGATGAGCGTGTCGATGACGATGAACGGCGCGGTGCTGCCGATCCTCGCGCTCTACGTCGTCGCGGCGGAAGAACAGGGCGTGCCGCACGCGAAGCTTTCCGGCACCATCCAGAACGACATCCTCAAGGAGTTCCTGGTCAGGAACACCTACATCTATCCGCCCAGCCCCTCGATGCGGATCGTTTCTGACATCTTTTCATATACTTCGCGCGAAATGCCGAAGTTCAACT
>DASTGR010000022.1:0-32659 GCA_035718885.1 Pseudolabrys sp.
ACGATCTGCGTCGGGTCGACGAAGCGCAGCGCGATCAAGAGCCAGACGAGCGTCGTCACCATGTAGATGACGGCCATGGCGTCGATCGACTGGTTCGAGCGGACGCCGGCTGCGCCGACAGCGTAATAAAGCGTCACCACCAGGGTCTGGCTGTCCGGCCCGGCCGTGAAGAAGGTCAGTTCGAACATCGCGATCGTGCGCACAAGGACGAGCAGCAGCGCCGCGAGGATGCCCGGCGTGAGCAGCGGCACCAGCACGTGGACGAACAGGCGCCCGGTGCCGGCGCCGAAGACGCGCGCCGCGGCTTCGATGCGCGGATCGATCTGCTCGATGAACGGGATCATCACCAGCACGACGAACGGCACGGTCGGCACCAGATTGGCGAGGATGACACCCGACATGTTGCCGCCGAGATGCGCCTGGTAGAGCACGGTCGCGAGCGGGATGCCGAAAGTGATCGGCGGGATCATCATCGGCAGCAGGAACAGCAAAAGCACGAGTTGCTTGCCCGGAAAATTGCGCCGCGCCAGCGCATAGGCGGCGGGCACGCCGAGCACGGCCGAAAGCAGCACCACGGCGCCAACCACCTCGAATGTAACGATCAGCACGTCGTGAAGCTGGAACTCGTCCCACGCCGCCTTGTACCAGCGCGTCGTGAATGCAGCCGGAAGCCATGAATTGAACCAGCGTGTGCCGAAGGAATCGACGCCGACCGCTGCAATCGTCGCAATGACGTTGACGACGAAGAAGATGACCAGCGCCCAGACCGCGATCGCCCAGAGCTTTTCGCCGGCCGGTTTGTCCTGCTGCATCGGCGTCACCCCTTCCCGCCGGCGACGGCGCCGCGATAGACGAAACTGCGGCCCGCGAGGATCAGCATGACGACGGCAAGTTGGCAGAAGCCCATGAGCATCGCGACTGCGGAGGCCATCGAATAATCGTACTGCTCGTAGGCCGCCTGATAGGCCGCGATCGAGATCACGCGCGTCTCACCGGCCGGAGCGCCGAGCAGCACGGCCGACGGGAAGACCGAGAAGGTCTGCACGAACGACAGGCACATGTTGATCGCCAGGCCTTGCGCCAGCAGCGGCAGAACGATGTGCACGAAGCGCGCCCGCGCCTTCGCGCCCAGTGTCGATGCCGCCTGCTCCAGGGACGGGTCGATGCCGGTGAGATAGGACAAGGTCAGCAGGAAGGTGAACGGGAAGCCGGACATGATCAGCGACAGCATCACGCCGGTGTAGTTGTGCACGAGGCGAACCTGACCGATGCCGACGAGCGCGAGTGCGCGGTTGAACCAGCCTTGCGGGCCGAGATAGATCAGCAGGCCCTGCGCGATCAGGACGGTGCCGAGCGTAATCGGAATGACGAGAAGCGTGGTCAGGACGCGGCGGTGGCGCATGCGCCGCACGCGCAGCGCGACCGGCACCGACACGAGCACGTTGATCAGCGTCGCCGGGATGGCGAGGCGGAACGTCGCCCAGATCGTGTCGTAGAGGAACGGGTCGGAAAAGAACTTGCGGTAATTGGCGAGCCAGTCGCCGGCCTTCGGCTTGAACGACAGCACGAAACCGTAGGCGAAGGGATAGATGAACAGCAGCACCACGAAGAGCACGGCCGGCAACACCAGAAGCGTGACGCCGTCTATGTCGCGCAGCTTGAGCCGCATGCGCAGCGGCGGCCGGTCCGCGGGCTTGGCCGGCGTGACGTCCGTCACGGGCCCTCTCCCGTATAGACCAGCACGCGCGCGGGATCGGCGGCGAGACGCACGGTCTCCCCCTTGTCGAGGCGGCGCTCGGAGCGGAAATAAAGTTCGACGCCGTCTGCGGTGCGGCCGGACGAATAGAAACAGTCGCCGTGATACTGCGACGACTCGGTTTTCGCCTCGATCGCGCCACTGGCACTGACGTCGAGATCCTCGGGGCGGATCGCGGCCACGGCCTCGCCATCGGCAAATGGCTCGACCGCGGTGCCGGTCAGCGTAACATTGCCGACGCGGATCGTCACGCCCGTACCGGTGCGCGCTGCGGTGACCCGCAGCTGGTTGCGATAACCCATGAACTCGGCGACGTCGGCGTGCGCCGGGCGCGCATAGAGATCCTCCGGCGTGCCGACCTGGCGCACTTCGCCGGCGCGCATGACGACAATGCGATCGGCCAGCGACAGCGCCTCTTCCTGGTCGTGGGTGACGTAGATGGTCGCCGAGCCGATCAGGTCGTGGATGCGGCGAATCTCGGCGCGCATTTCCAGCCGCAGCTTGGCGTCGAGATTGGACAGCGGCTCGTCCATCAGGACGAGCGGCGGCTCGATGACAATGGCGCGCGCGATCGCCACGCGCTGCTGCTGGCCGCCGGAGAGCTGGCCCGGCAGCTTGTGGCCCTGCTCGCTCAAGCGAACGATGGCGAGCGCCTCGTCGACCTTGCGCTCGATCTCGGCCTTGGGCCGGCCCTGCATGGCGAGGCCGAAGGCGATGTTCTTGCGCACGCTCATGTGCGGAAACAGCGCGTAGTTCTGGAACACCATGCCGAAGCCGCGCTCCTCCGGCTTCAACCGGTCGATGCGCGTCTGGTCGAGCCAGATGCTGCCGCTGGACAGCGTCAAAAGGCCGGCGAGACAGTTGAGCGCCGTCGACTTGCCGCAGCCGGAGGGACCGAGCAGCGCGATGAATTCGCCGCGGCGCACGTTCAGCGTCACCCCCTTGAGCGCGTTGACGGTGCCGAAATTGCGGCTCATGTCGTCGAGCCGCAGCTCGCGGAAGTCACGTCCGGCGATAGCCATTGCTTTGGGGTCCCCGTCGGCGGATCGGCGCGCGACGGGACCGACGGCGCATCGCCGCCGGCCCCGTCCCGTCTTAGTCTAGCTTACTTCTTCTTCTTGGAGCCGATCTCCTCGTCCCAGCGGCTGAACGCGTAGACGAGCTTGTCCGGCAGAAGCGGCAGTTCCTGGGGATGTGAGGTGATTTCCTTGGCATATTCGGGCCGGCCGAATTCCTGAATCACCTTCTGGCTGGAGGCCGGCGCCATCGACAGCGGCACGTCCTTCACTGCCGGGCCCGGATAGAAATAGCCGTCGTCATAGGTCATGGCCTGCGCCGGCGGCGACAGCATATAGTTGAGGAAGTCGATCAGCACAGCGAGCTTGTCCTGCGACACGCCCTTCGGGATGCAGAGATAGTGCGCGTCGAGGATCCAGTGGTAGCCCTTGAGGAAGAACACCTTGGCTTCCTTCGGCACGACACCGAGCGCACGCGGGTTGATGTCCCAGCCCATCTGCGACGGGATCATGTCGCGCGAGCCCTCGCCGAGTTCCTTCATCACGGGCCCGGTCCCGGCCGGGTAATACTCGACGTACTGGCCAAGCTCCTTGAGATAGGCCCAGGTCTTGTCCCATCCGGCCTTCGGATCGCTCGGGTCTTTGTCGCCGAGGATATAGGGAAGACCCATCATGAACACGCGGCCGGGGCCTGAATTGGCCGGACGGGCATACATGAAGCGGTTCGGATTCTGCTTGGCCCAGGCGAGCAATTCCTCGGCCGTCTCCGGCACCTTCTTCACCTTGTCCGGCATGTACTCCATGACCGGGCCGGCCGGGCAGAAGACGATGCAGACGCCGTTGTTCGAAGCGAGCGCCTGCATTTTCTTGGCGCCCGGCAGATAGACGTCGTCGAGCTTCGGCAGCTTGCCGGCGTATTCGGAGGCGATCGGAATCCAGAGCTTCTGGTCGAGGCCGGCCGAAAGGGCGTCGATGCCGGTGAGGACGGCGTCGATGTCGACGCGGCCGGCGTCCTGCTGCGCCTTGATCTTGCCGGGCAGTTCCGGCGCCGGCGCCTTGGAGAAGGTCACCTTGGAGACGAGCTTCGGGTTCTTGTCGCGATAGGCCTCGATCGCCTTCTGCGTCAGGGCCAGGTTACCGGCGACGTCGACGAAGTTCAGAGAGACCGGCGCGCTCGGCAATTTGAGATTCTGAGCGAAAGCCGGAAAAGCCGCGGCACTCGCGAGTCCGCCCACGACGGTACGGCGTGTAAGATCCATCGACATAGTCATCCTCCCTTTGGGTTTCACGCAGATTTCGCCGCGTGCATTTCTTCTAAGATTTAACGTCCCTTCGATTTACGCCATGCGGCAAAGTCGACCTTCGCCTTCTCGTCTGTCGGCGGATAGAGGCCGAGGATCGAACGGCCCTTCTGAACCTCCTCGGTGACGAAATCCTCGAATGCGGTCATCTCGACCGCCTCCGCCGCGATCTCGTCTGCAACATGTGCCGGGATCACCACGACACCTTCGCCGTCGCCGACAACGACGTCGCCCGGCCACACCGGCGCATCGCCGCAGGCGATCGGCACATTGATGTCGAGCGCCTGGTGCTGCGTCAGGTTGGTCGGCGCGGCAGGCCGGTTGTGATAGGTCGGGAACGGCATCGCACCGATCTCCGGCGAGTCGCGGAAACCGCCATCGGTGACGACGCCGGCGACGCCGCGGACCATGAGCCGCGTGACGAGGATCGAACCGGCCGAGGCCGCGCGCGGATCCTTGCGACTGTCAATGACGAAGACCGCGCCGGGCGGGCACTCTTCGACTGCCTTGCGCTGCGGATGCGCGCGATCCTGAAACACCGTGATCGGGTTCAAGTCCTCGCGCGCCGGGATATAGCGCAGCGTGAAGGCTTCTCCGACCATCGGCCCGGCATTCGGATTGAGCGGGCGAACGTCCTGAATGTATTGATTGCGGAAGCCGCGCTTGAACAGCGCGGTGCAAAGCGTCGCCGTGCTGACGGTCTTGAGCTTGTCGCGGGTCGCTTGTGAAAGCATCGGTTCAGACCTCGTCAGAAGATGTCCGGCTCGCGCACCGGCGCGCCGAAATCGGTTTGCAGAAAATCGAAGTCGCAGCCCTGGTCGGCCTGGCGAACGTGGCGCGAAAACATCCAGCCGTAGCCACGCTCGTAGCGGACGTCCGGCTGCTTGCGCGCCGCGCGGCGCCGCGTGAGTTCCTCGTCGGACACGTCGAGCGTAATCGAGCGCGCCGGAATGTCGACGGTGATGATGTCGCCGGTCTTCACCAGTCCGAGCGGGCCGCCGACATAGGATTCGGGCGAGACGTGCAGGATGCAGGCGCCGTAGGACGTCCCGCTCATGCGCGCGTCGGAGATGCGCACCATGTCGCGCACGCCCTGCTTCAGGAGCTTCTTCGGGATCGGCAGCATGCCCCATTCCGGCATGCCGGGGCCGCCGAGCGGGCCGGCATTGCGCAGTACGAGAACAGTATCGGCGGTGACGTCGAGGTCGTCGCGGTCGATATTGGCCTTCAGCTCCGGATAGGTGTCGAACACCAGCGCCCGGCCGGAATGCTTCAGCAGGTGCGGCGCCGCGGCCGAGGGCTTCATGACGCAGCCGTCCGGCGCGAGGTTGCCGCGCAGCACGGCGAGCGCGCCCTCGGCGTAGATCGGATTGTTCAGCGGACGGATGATGTCATCGTTGTAAACCTCCGCCGCCTCGAGCCCATCGCCGAGCGTGCGGCCAGACACGTTGACGTGCGAAACGTCGAGGAACGGCTTCAGCCGCGACATCAGCGCCGGCAGACCGCCGGCAT
Source organism: Pseudolabrys sp. (assembly GCA_035718885.1). Classification (GTDB taxonomy): domain Bacteria; phylum Pseudomonadota; class Alphaproteobacteria; order Rhizobiales; family Xanthobacteraceae; genus Pseudolabrys. The sequence continues at coordinate 5,586 of DASTGR010000022.1, forward strand.
AATAAAAGTCTTCCATCAGATATTTGTCGCCGCTCGGCCGGATGTTGGCGATGACCGGCACCTTGCGGCTCGCTTCGTCGAAATCGTCGAGCGTGATTTGGTGCCCCGCGCGGCGCGCCATGGCGAGCAGATGGATGACGGCGTTGGTCGAGCAGCCCATGGCCATCGCCACAACGATGGCGTTGCGATAGGCGGCCTCGGTCTGGATCATCGCCGGCGTCAGGTCTTCCCACACCATCTCGACGATGCGGCGGCCGGACTCGGCGCACATGCGGATGTGGCCGGAATCGGCGGCGGGGATCGACGAGGCGCCGGGCAGCGTCATGCCGATCGCCTCGGCGAGCGCGGTCATCGTCGCCGCGGTGCCCATGGTCATGCACACGCCGTAGGAACGCGCGATGCCGATCTCCATTTCGTGCCAGGCTTTCTCCGACAGCGCGCCGGCGCGGCGCTCGTCCCAGTATTTGAAGGCGTCGGACCCGGAGCCAAGCACCTTGCCGTGCCAGTTGCCGCGCAGCATGGGCCCCGCCGGCACGTAGATCGCAGGAACGCCGGCGCTGGTGGCGCCGAGCAAAAGGCCGGGCGTTGTCTTGTCGCAGCCGCCCATCAGCACTGCGCCGTCGACCGGATGCGAGCGGATCAGCTCCTCCGTCTCCATCGCAAGCATGTTGCGGTAGAGCATCGTCGTCGGCTTGACCTTGCTTTCGGACAGCGAGATCGCCGGCAGTTCGACCGGGAAGCCGCCGGCCTGGAAGACGCCGCGCTTGATGTCGTCGACGCGCTGCTTGAAGTGCGCGTGACACTGGTTGAGATCGGACCAGGTGTTGATGATGCCGATGACCGGACGGCCGACATAATCGTCGGCGGAATAGCCCATCTGGTTCATGCGCGAGCGATGACCGAACGAGCGGAAATCGTCCGGCAGGAACCAGCGCGCGCTGCGCAATTCGTTGGGCTTCTTTTGCGACATGGATGCGGACCGGCCTAACGCGGGGAGCGCACGTGGACGCGCGCAGACATCCGCGGACAGCGGCAGCCATGTCTGGCGGCGGTCATGCAAGCGCTCCCTCGACAAGCGTCCCGCTTTCTTGGCGACGGGATCGAACTGCGTTAAAGCACTAATGCATTAGTGCGTCAACTTGCGCTATGCTACAAACGAATCCGGGACACGGAGGCGGCCAATCATGGACGACGTGACGACGGCGTCAGTCCGAACGAGAGAGCGGGGACGCGGCGGCGCTGCGCACGTGTTCATGACGCTGCGTCAGGAGATCATCGCGCTGGCGCTGGCGCCGGGCGCGGTCTTGTCGCGCGCTGAGTTGCAGGACCGGTTCGGCCTGTCCTCGACCCCCGTGCGTGACGCACTGATGCGCTTGCAGGAGGAAGGGCTCGTCGAGGTCTTCCCGCAGCATGCGACCGTCGTCAGCCCCATCGATCTGGAACGGGCGCAGCAGGGCCAGTTCCTGCGCCGCTCGATCGAACTCGAGATCGTCAGGACACTTGCGCTCAATCCCGACCCGGTCGTGATCGAAAGGCTGAACAGCCTGATCCGCCAGCAGACCGCCTTCTCCCGCCTCGGCGAGCACGGCGCCTTCACCGCCGCCGACCAGGCCTTCCACAAGACGATGTACGAGTCCGCCAAGGTTCCTGAGTTGTGGGACGTCGTCGCGCGACACAGCGGTCATATCGACCGTCTCCGCCGCCTGCATCTCCCGGTGCCAGGCAAGATGCGCGACGTCATGCGCGACCACCAGGCAATCGTCGACGCCATCGCCGCAGGAAAGCCCGACGAGGCGCAGGCGGCCTTGCGCGATCACCTGTCCCGCTCGCTTGGCTTCGTCGAGACGCTGCGGCAAAGTCACCCTGACTACTTCCGCCACTAGATCCGCCCGGACATCGAGAGACGGCTCATGCAAGTGCTGGCGAACGACGCGCTCACCCGTATCCGCGGCGGCGTCTCCCTCGGTTTCGGCGTGCAGCACCTGCGCGGCGCGGCGGCGCCCCTGCTCGCCAAGGCGGCCGGCTACGACTGGCTGTTCATCGACACCGAGCACGGCGCGCTGTCGACCGACGACGTGTCCCAGCTCTGCCTGTCCTCGCTGACCGCCGGCATTGCGCCGATCGTCCGCGTCTGCCGCGACGCGCTGGACGAAGGCACGCGCGCGCTCGACGCCGGCGCGCTCGGCCTTGTCATCCCGCACATCGATACGGTCGAGGATGCGCGCGAGATCGTCGCGGCGTTCCGCTTTCCGCCGGTCGGACGCCGCAGCACCGGCGGGCCCTGCGCGCAGTTCGGCTATAAGCCGCCCGGCCCCGGCGACATGCAACGCGCGCTCAACGAGACGCTGTTGCTCGTGCCGATGATCGAGACCGCAAAGGCAATCGACAATGCTGAAGCGATCGCCGCTGTGGCCGGCATTGACGCGCTGCTGATCGGCAGCAACGATCTCACGCTCGACATGGGCATCCCCGGCCAGTACGGGCACGAGCGTCTACAGGACGCCTACAAGCGCGTCATCGAAGGCTGCCGCAAGCACAACAAGATCGTCGGCATGGGCGGCATCTACGACAACAAGTGGGCGCCACATTATATCGGCATGGGCGCGCGCATGATCTTGTCCGGCAGCGATCACGGCCTGCTGTTCGAAGCGGCCACGACGCGCGCGAAATCGCTCCGCGACGCCGCCAGGGGCTGACCTGCCAGCGTCCTATCGCGCCCCACCACCATTTCCGGCATAGTCCTTGCTGCGTGGAGGGACCGCCGCCTGTTGCGGCGCAGCGAGAACAACAAAGCATGACGTGGTCGATCATCGCCCGCGACAAAGCCAGCGGCGCGTTCGGCATTGCAGTCGCGACGCGGTTTTTTGCCGTGGGTGCGCGCGTGCCGTTCATTGCCGCCGGAATCGGCGCTGTCGCGACGCAGGCGCTGGTCAATCCGTTCTACGGGACGGACGGGCTGGCATTGCTGCGCGACGGCAGGTCCGCCGATGACGTGGTCGCAATGCTCATCGCGGCCGACGCCGGACGCGACTACCGCCAGGTGCATGTCATGGACGCCGCCGGCCGCGTCGCCGCGCACACCGGCACCGCCTGCATCGACTGGTGCGGGCATCTTGCCGGAGACGGCTTCTCGGTCGCCGGCAACATGCTGGCCGGCAAGGCCGTGATCGAGGACACGGCTGCCGCTTACCTCGCAAACATCGCAGCGCCCTTCCCCCAGCGTCTGATTGCCGCCATGCACGCCGGCGAGGCCGCCGGTGGCGACAAGCGCGGCAAGCAGTCGGCCGCGCTCCTGATCCATGGCGAGGAGGCCTGGTCCGATCTCGACCTGCGCGTCGACGATCATCCGGACCCGCTCGCCGAGCTCGACCGACTGGAGCAGATGAGCCGCACACACTGGATGGTGTTCCGCCGCTTCCTGCCGTCGCATCGCGACCGTGTCGGCGTCACCGACCGCGGCGTCATCGAAGCGGCGATCCTCGAAGCACAGCGCGCGGCGTCCCAATCATGAGCGCGCTCATCGACGTCAGCGGCCTCAAGGTCGTCTTTCACGGCGACCGCGGCCGTACCATGCATGCGGTCGATACGGTCAATTTCGATCTCGCCCGCGGCGCGACGCTTGGCCTCGTCGGCGAATCAGGCTGTGGCAAGAGCGTCACTGCGCTCGCCATCATGGGCCTGCTGCCGAAGGGGGCGGCCGCCGTGCAAGGCCACGTGCGCTTCGATGGCGTCGATCTCGTCGGCCTGAGCGATGCGCAATTGCGCGATTTGCGCGGCGACCGTCTGGCGATGATCTTTCAGGAGCCGATGACCTCGCTCAATCCGGCCTATACGATTGGCGACCAGATCGGCGAGGTGCTGGTGCGCCATCGCGGCCTCAGCCAAGACGCGGCGCGCGAGAAGACCATCGAACTTCTGCGCGACGTGCGCATTCCCTCGCCCGAGAGCCGCATCGACGACTATCCGCACAAGCTGTCCGGCGGCATGCGCCAGCGCGTGATGATCGCGATGGCGCTCGCCTGCGACCCGCAGCTTCTGATCGCCGACGAGCCGACCACCGCGCTCGACGTCACGATCCAGGCGCAAGTTCTGGAACTGATGCGCACGCTGAAAGAGAAGCTCGGCGCCGCCATCATCCTCATCTCGCACGATCTCGGTGTCGTCGCCGAGGTGTGCGACGAGGTCGCGGTGATGTATGCCGGCGAGATTGTCGAGCGCGCGCCGGTCGGCGAATTGTTCGACAATCCGCAGCATCCCTATACGATCGGCCTGCTCGCTTCGATCCCGCGGCTCGACCGCCGGGTCGACAAGCTCGCCACGATCGAAGGGTCGCTGCCCGACATGGCAGACGTGCCGCAGGGCTGCCGCTTCGCCGCCCGCTGCCCGTTCGCAATCGAAGCCTGCACCGCCGCGCCACCACCCATCGTGACCGTCGGAGAAGGGCACTGGTCGCGCTGCCTGCGCGCGCCGCTCGGCGGAGATGCGGCATGAGCGCGCTGCTGGAAATCGAAGGCCTCGTTCGCCATTTCGTTGCGCGGCGTTCAGCGCTCGGCAAGACGCTCGCCACCGTAAAAGCCGTCGACGGCGTCGACCTGACGCTCGAGGCCGGACAGACACTGGCGCTCGTCGGCGAGTCCGGCTGCGGCAAGTCGACTGTTGGGCGGCTGATCCTGCGTCTGATCGAGCCGACAGCGGGCACAATCCGCTTCGCGGGGCGCGATATCGGTTCGCTCGACGAGAAGGCGCTGCGCGCTTTCCGCCGCGAGGCGCAGATCGTCTTCCAGGATCCTTACGCTTCGCTCAACCCGCGCATGACGGTGGAGCAGGTGCTGATGGAGCCGCTGGCGCTGCACGGCATCGTGCCTCCGGCCCGGCGCCGCGAGCGCGTCTACGAACTTCTCAGCCTCGTCGGTCTCGACGCCCGCTTCGCGCGGCGCTATCCGCATGAATTCTCAGGCGGCCAGCGCCAGCGCATCGCCATTGCCCGCGCGCTCGCGGTCGAGCCCAAGCTGATCGTCTGCGATGAGCCCGTCTCTGCACTCGATGTCTCGGTACGCTCGCAGATCCTCAACCTTCTGAGCGACCTGCAACAGAGGCTGTCGCTCACCTACATCTTCATTTCGCACGATCTCTCGGTGGTGAAGCATATCGCGACGCGCGTCGCGGTCATGTATCTCGGCCGCATCGTCGAGCTTGCGCCTGCGGACGAGCTGTTCGCCAATCCGCGCCATCCCTATACGCGAGCCCTGCTCTCGGCCATTCCGCTGCCGCAGCCCCGCGCCCGGCGCGAGCGGCAACTCCTCGAAGGCGACGTGCCGAGCCCGATCTCGCCGCCGAGCGGCTGCCACCTTCATCCGCGCTGTGCCTATGCCATCGACCGCTGCCGCGTCGAGAGGCCCGAGCTCGGCGCGGGCGGCGCAGGCCATGCCACCGCCTGCCACCGCTGGCGCGAATTACCGCCCGCGGCGGCGGCCGCTATGGTCGAGCCGCCCGGATCGCGGCTCGAGCGGCTGATGGCCAGATTCGCGCGAAGAAACGATGTTCACGCCTCCGGCGGTGTTGGTACACTTGGGCGAGTGGGATGAGCGGCCGTCGCACCGGCCGATTCCGACAAGGCTGAAAAAAGAGGGGAGTACGATGAGGATCAAGCGCGTTCTGGCGGCGGCTGCCGCCGTGTTCACCATTGCGTCCGGCATGGCACATGCCGAGACGACCCTGCGCATCGGGCTGGCGGAAGACCCCGACGTGCTCGACCCGTCGCTCGCCCGCACCTATGTCGGGCGCATCGTCTTCGCTTCGTTCTGCGACAAGCTGTTCGATATCGACGAGAAGCTCAACGTCGTGCCGCAGCTCGCGCTCTCGCATACGACGTCGGCCGACGGCAAGACGGTCACGATCAAGCTGCGTCCCAACGTCAAGTTCCAGGACGGCGAAAACTTCGATGCCGCAGCGGCGAAATATTCGCTTGAGCGTCACATGACGATGACCGGCTCGTTCCGCAAGCCTGAGCTTGCCGCTGTCGATCACGTCGACGTGGTCGATCCGCTCACGATCAACATCGTGCTGAAGCAGCCTTTTGCGCCGCTGATCGCGCAGCTCACCGACCGCGCCGGCATGATGGTCGCGCCGGAAGCCGCCAAGAAAGCCGGCGACAAGTTCGGCCTGCACCCGGTCTGCGCCGGCCCTTACTCCTTCGTTGAGCGCGTGCAGCAGGACCGCATCGTGTTCGAGAAGTTCAAGGACTACTGGGACAAGGACAACGTCCACATCGACAAGGTCGTGTTCCTGCCGATCGTCGACGCCACCGTACGCCTCGCCAATCTGAAGTCGGGTGGGCTCGACCTCATCGAGCGCGTGCTGGCGACCGACATCAAGACCGTGCGCGCCGATAAGAACCTCGTTCTCTCGACAGCGCTCGAGCTCGGCTATCAGGGCATGGACATCAATGTCGGCAATGGCGACGCCGCGAAGGGCCCGCTCGGCCAGTCGGCCAAGGTCCGTCAGGCCCTGGAACTCGCTATCGACCGCGATGCGTTGAACCAGGTCGTGTTCAACGGCGAGTTCAAGCCCGGCAACCAGTGGGTCAGCCCGGAGAACCCGTACTATCAGCAGAACTATCCCGTGCCGAAGCGCGACGTCGCCAAGGCCAAGGCGCTGCTGAAGGAAGCGGGCATCACCAAGCCGTTCGACGTCGACTTCATGGTGCCGAAGGGCGCCGAGACCCAAGCGGTCGCCGAGGTCATCCAGGCGATGGCCTCCGAGATCGGCATCAACATGAAGATCCGCGTCACGGAGTTCGCCACGTCGCTGAAGCAGGCTGAGGAGGGCCACTACCAGGCCTTCCTGCTCGCCTGGAGCGGCCGCACCGATCCTGACGGCAACACCTACATCTTCCACAAGTGCAAGGCGCCGCAGGATTACCCCGGGTACTGCAATCCGGATGTCGACAAGTGGCTCGACGAGGCGCGCGTGCCGAGCGACATGAAGGCGCGCAAAGCGATCTACGAGAAGGTCACCAAGGCGATCCTCACCGACGTGCCGAAGATCTATCTCTATCACCGCCGCATCCTGATCGCGCACACGGCCAAGCTCGAAGGCTACAAGCAAATGCCGGACGGGCTCGTGCGCGTCGTCGGCCTGCACTTCAAGTAACGGGCTGAGACGAGCCGCCGGACGAGGTCAAGCCGATGCTGAACTTCATCGCCCGGCGGCTCCTTCAGCTCATCCCGACACTGTTCTTCGTGTCGGTGTTGATCTTCTCGCTTCAGCAACTCCTGCCGGGCGACCCGGCGACGATCATGGCCGGCGAGGAACGCGACCCCGAAGTGATCGCGCAGATCCGCCACCAGTACCGGCTCGATCAACCGATTCCCGTGCAGTACATCTATTGGGTGAAGGGCGTCGTCTCCGGCGACCTCGGCGAATCGATGCGCATCCACGTGCCGGTGCGCGACCTCGTGCTGGAAAAGCTGCCGGTCACCGCGCAGCTGGCCGGCATGGCGATCATCATCGCGCTGGTGATCGGCGTCGGCGCCGGCATCGTCTCGGCGGTGAAGAAGAACTCAGCCTGGGACTATGCCGCCAACGGCCTCGCGCTCTGGGGCATCTCGACGCCGAACTTCTGGCTCGGCATCATGCTGATCTTTTTCTTCTCGGTGAAGCTCGAATGGCTGCCGGCCTCCGGCTACGTGCCGCTGACCGAGGACTGGAAGGCGAGCCTCGCCGCCACCATCATGCCCGCCTTCGTGCTCGGCAATTCCATCGCGGCCGTGCTGATGCGGCACACGCGGAGCGCCATGCTCCAGGTGCTCGACAGCGACTACGTTCGCACCGCGCGCGCCAAGGGCCTGAGCGAGCGGACGGTCATCTTCAAGCACGCCATGCGCAACGCGCTGACGCCGGTCATCACGCTCGGCGCGCTCGAGCTCGGCACGCTCCTGTCCGGCACGGTGCTGACCGAGCAGATCTTCACCATTCCCGGCTTCGGCAAGCTGATCGTGGATTCCGTGTTCAATCGCGATTATGCCGTGGTTCAGGGCGTCGTGCTGGTGACGGCGACGATGTACATCACGCTCAACCTGATCGCGGACGTCGCCTACATCCTGGTCAACCCGCGCTTGCGCGAGTCCTGACATGGCCGATACGACCCTCACCGTCAGCCTGTTGAAGCCCGCCGAAAGCGTCGAAACGCCGGCGCGCCGCGCGCTGCGACGCCTCATCCGGCGGCGGGGCGCGCTCCTCGGGCTCGCCATCATCGTGCTGTTCGTCGCGCTCGCCATCCTTGCGCCGCTGGTCACTCCTTACGATCCGGCGGCGCAGAGCTGGACCTCGGTGCGCAAGGCGCCGTCGCTGCTGCACTGGTTCGGCACCGACGACCTCGGCCGCGACCAGCTCACACGTGTCATCTACGGCGCTCGCGCCTCGCTCGCCGCCGGCGTCATATCGGTCGGCATCGCAATGGGAGTCGGCGTGCCGCTCGGGCTTGCCGCCGGCTATCTCGGCGGCTGGCTGGACGCGCTGATCGGCCGTGTCACCGACGCGATGCTCGCCTGCCCCTATCTGATCCTCGCCATTGCGCTCGCCGCGTTCCTCGGGCCGAGCCTTGGCAACGCCATGATCGCGATCGGAGTCGCCACAACGCCGATCTACATCCGTCTGACGCGCGGTCAGGTGCTGACAGTGAAAGTCGAGGAATATGTCGAGGCAGCGCGCGCCGTCGGCAATCCGCGCTGGCGCATCGCTATCGTGCACATCCTGCCGAACATCCTGCCGGCGCTTCTGGTGCAGGCGACCCTGTCGATAGCCGCGGCGATCATTGCCGAGGCTTCACTATCGTTTCTCGGGCTCGGCCAGCAGCCGCCGGCGCCGTCCTGGGGCAGCATGCTCAACTCGGCGCAGCGTTTCCTCATCAACGCGCCGTGGATGGCGGTGTGGCCAGGGCTCGCGATCTTCCTGACGGTGCTGTCGTTCAACCTGCTCGGCGACGGCCTGCGTGACGCGCTCGATCCGCGCCAACGCTAGGCCGCTGCGGATCACATGCGCCGCTTCTGCGGCTCCCAGTGACGCTCGAGATTGTCGATCAGGTCCTGATCGTACAGGCAAAGCCCCTGCTGCCAGCTATAGACCGCCATGTAATGACGGAAGGCCGAGAGCGGCTCCTGCCCGACGCGAAGCGCCTTTCGATTGGCGACGGTGCTGACCAGACCGCCGCGGATCATCTGCGCCGTGTTCCTGGCGATCGCGTCGTCCATCTCGTCAGCGCCAACGAGCTCGTCGCAAATCATCGCGCCTTCCGGCGTGTCGGCCGGAAATTGCCGCTCGAAATAAATGCTGTGCCGCGCACGCTGGATTCCGACGAGCCGCGGAAATCGGAGATTGGCGAAGCCCGGGATGAACCCTTCCTTGCTGGCCGGCAGGCTGAAATATGCGCCGGGCCCGGCGATGACGCGGTCCATGACGCACAGGATCTGGCAGCCGCCGCCGATCGCGAACTGGTCGACCGCGGCGAGCCACGGCTTCTCGACGAAGTCCTCCATCAGCTCGTGGCAGGTTTCCGTGCGCCAGAGCCCGCGAAACATCTTGTTGACGAGACCGAGCTCGCGCTCGAGCAGGAATTCCACGAGCGAGATGCGCCCGTAATAGAGATGCGTCAGGTTGATCCCGGAATTGAAGACGCGCTTGCCTTTGTATTTCGGGTGATCGACCACGCCGCCCCTGAGCACGCCGACCTTGATCTGGTCGTCGAGAAGGACGAGGTCGACCGCGGCTTCCAGCGCCGCCGTCGCCGCATCGTCTTCGGCGTTCAGGAATTTGGTGTTGGTGAGGCACACCTCGCCGGTGACCCCTTTGCGCGTGACCGTCGCGGCGCCGAAATCGGCGAAGCCGGTGCGAACGAATTCGGCGAGATTTTCCTCCGCATTGCGCCGCGGGCGCAGCATGGCGTGGATCAGATGAAGGCCGCAGGCGGCGTCGGACAGGACGTGCGCGATGAACAGGCCCTGCTCGATCTCGCGGCCTTCCTTCAAGGACTGTCGCTGGAGCGCGCGCTCCTGGTCGATCTGGCGCCGGGTCGGAAGCAATCCGGGAAATTTCTCAGCGCCGCCGTACACCAGTTCGGAGACGCGCAAATGCCGGGTCCGGCCGGCGGTGAGCTGGTCGTACATCGTCGTCGCGTAGCGCGAAAAGAACGCCGCGCGAACCGCGCGCGCTTCGCGCAAAATGGCGAGCGCGTTGCGGTGCGCCTCCGCGCTGCGGCTGCCGGCGGCGCCGTGCTGCGCGATGCGTTCTTCGACCGACGAAACATAGGCGGACGCCGATCGCAGGTCCTCGTCGAAGGTTGAATTGAACACCGGAGCGGCGGCCGCTGCGGATTCCGCGCTTCGCGGCGACGTTGCTGGCATCGGAGGCTCCCTACTCGCGCTCTGAGACGACGGGCTCGTTCGTGGCTGCAATGTCGGCCATTCTAGTCGCGGCCGAGGCTGCCTTCCACAGGACTTTTCACCACGCGAACTTTGCGAGTTCGCGCACGCGCCCCGCCAATTCGCAAGAAGTGCGTGGAGTTGCCAGAGCCGGAGACGCTCCAGTAACGTCACTCGCCGACGACAAGACCAATAATTCAGCCCGGGAGGACAAGATGCACTTAAAGCCCGTGTCGCGCCTGCTTGCAGGCGCCGCGCTTGCCGCCGCGCTGTCCACGCCGGCGCTTGCCGCGGACCAGGAAATTCGCCTGGCGCAACAATTCTCCATGGGCTACCTCCAGCTCAACGTGATGCAGCACGAGCAACTGATCGAGAAGCACGCCAAGGCGCTCGGCGTCGCCGATCCCAAAGTGTCGTGGTTCAAGTTCAATGGCCCGACCGCGGTCAACGAGGCGCTCATTTCTGGCAATGTCGACATCGGCTCGGGCGGCGTGCCCGGCCTGTTGACCCTTTGGGCGCGCACCACCGGCACGCCGCAAGAAGTGCGCGGCATCGCGGCGCTGTCGTCGCAGCCGTTCCTGCTCAACGCGCGCAATGCGGCCATCAAGACCATCGCGGATTTCAAGGACAGCGATCGCATCGCTGTCCCGGCGGTGCGCACCTCGGTGCAGGCGCTGACCCTGCAAATGGCCGCGGCCAAGCAGTGGGGTCCGAAGGAGTTCGAGAAACTCGATCCGCTGACGATCTCGATGACACCGCCTGATGCGACCATCGCGCTGCTCAAGGGTGGAGCGCAGATCACGGCGGCATTCAGCGTGCTGCCGTTCCAGTTCATGCAGCTCGACGACAAGGAGGTGCACACCGTTCTGAACTCGTACGACGTGCTCGGCGGGCCGCACACCTTCACCGCGATCTGGACATCGAAGCGCTTCCGCGACGAGAACCCGAAAATGTACAAGGCCTTCATCGAGGCGCTGAAGGAGGCCACCGACCGCGTCAACGCCGACAAGCGCAAGGCCGCGAGCTACTGGATCGAGGATTCGAAATCGAAGCTGCCGCTCGACAAGGCGACCGCGATCGTCTCGGGCGCACAGGTGCACTGGACCATGGTGCCCGAAAACACCATGAAGTTCGCCGACTTCATGGGAAGCGTCGGCCGACTGAAGGCGAAACCGAAATCCTGGCAGGATTACTTTTTCCCCGAGGCGCAGGGCATGAAGGGGAGCTGATGCGCGTCAAGCGCATCCCGGCGATCGCTTCAAGACGAGGAAAATGGCGCGCCCGAAAGGATTCGAACCTCTGACCCCCAGATTCGTAGTCTGGTGCTCTATCCAGCTGAGCTACGGGCGCTTTTGGCCATAAGTGCCCCTCGGTGAGGAGCGAGCCGGGGCACTAGCTATCGTCTTGCATCCCGATTGGCAAGGGTGCGCTCACGCGGCCGGATTACGCCCGCGCCCGGGCGTCGCGATGCGCCCCAAGGTCGACCGCGCCGTCGGGGATGGAGATCGAGAACGTCGCGCCGATGGTTCCCGGCACCAGCCTGATCTCGCCGCCATGGGCGCGCACCAATTCGGCAGCAATGGCCAGTCCGAGCCCGGAACCACCGGGCCGCGTCGAGCCCTGGAACGCCTGGAACAGATGGGCCTGCGCCTTTTCCGGCACGCCGGGACCCGTGTCGGAAACTTCGATCACCACGACGCTCCCCTCGCGCCGGCCGGTGATGCGGATCTGATCGCGCGCCGGGTCGCGATTGCCGCGCGCTTCGAGCGCCTGCATTGCATTGCGCGCGATGTTGACCAGCACTCGGAACATCTGGTCGTGATCTGCATCGACGACGAGACCCTTCTCCACCGCGACGATCCAGCGGACCGGCACGTCGAGGCCGAGACCGAGCGCCTCGTAGACCTCGTCGATCAGCTCCTCGACCTTGATCGGCTTGCGCTCCGGCGGCGCCTCCTGCGCCGCGCCGTAGGACAAGGTCGACTGGCAGAACGCGATCGCCCGCTCCAGCGCGCGCATCAGTTTGGGCGCGAAGCGCTGCACCTTCGGGTCGGGCAGCGTCGAAAGCTGATCGGAGAAGAGCTGCGCCGAGGCCAGCAGGTTACGCAGGTCGTGGTTGATCTTCGACACGGCAAGGCCGAGCGCCGCCAGCCTGTTCTTCTGATGCAGCATCGAGGCGATCTCGCGCTGCATCGCCGCCAGCTCTTCCTGCGCCGTGCCGATCTCGTCGTTACGCCCCGACGAGGCGATGATGCGCGCCGGATTTTCCGGATCGGCGCGGAAGGCGACCATGTTCTGGGTGATGCCGCCCATCGGCCGCACCAGCAGATAATGCAGGGCGAGGTATACGAGCATCGCGGTGATGCCGGAGATCGCCAGCGACAGGAGCAGGATGTTGACCGAGAAGGTCCACATCGCGTTGCGCAACGGCGTCTCGTCCATCACGATTTCGAGGAAATCGCCGTCCGTCATAGGCGCGGGGCCGACGATGCGCATTGCGTCACCGTTCCGGCAATAGACCAGCGTGTCGAAGGCTTCCGCGATCGCGCGCCACCACGGCACGTGGCGCAGGTCGACGTCCTGCGCGATGCCGGCCGGCATTATCGTCGAGGCAAGCAGCCTTCGCTGGTTGCCCATCTTCACCGCCACGGCGCGCGCGCCGACGCTGTCGAGGATCTTCTTGGCGAGGCTCTCCGGCACCATGCCGCTCGGCGCGGCCTCCAGCACCAGCGCCGCGGTATGCGCCGCTGCGAGCCGGTCGTTGAGCCAGTTCAGCCGGAAGTTCGCAACCGACGGCACATAGATCAGCACTTCCGCCAGCATGACGAAGACGATCGTCAGCATGAGCAGTTTGCCGGAGAGGCCGATGCCCCAGCCGCCGCGGTGGCGCGGTTCGGCAGGCGCGTTCGCCTCGACTGGCTGGGCTTCCGGTTTCAAGGACCGTCTCAACCAAAGATGCGAAGGAACCGTATGATGCGCCGCAACATGGGACGCGTCAAACTCGGCAGGTAGTATTCGATTGCCGCCCGCTTGCCGATCTCCGAAAGCGTGGGATAGGGCACGACCAGATCGGTGAAGGCGCGCAGCGTCAGCTTCTGCGCGATGGCCAGGCTCCAGGCGGTGATCAGTTCGCCGGCATTGGCGCCGACGATCGTGGCGCCGAGGATGCGGCCCTTCCGGTCGGCCAGCACCTTGATGAAGCCGTGCGGCGTGCCTTCGGCGACGGCGCGGTCATTGTCGTGGTACGGCCAGCGCAGGATGCGAAACTTGAGCTTTCGCGCGCGCGCCTGCGCCTCGGTCAGGCCGGCTTGCGCCAGTTCAGGCTCGGTGAAGATGACGTGCGGGATCGCGCCTGCATCGGCGCGCACCGGCAGGCGGAACAGCGCGTTACGGATGACCAACCCCGCCTGATGATTGCCGGCGTGAGTAAAGCGCGGCTGGCCGGCGGCGACATCGCCGATGGCATAGACGCGTCCGTTGCTCGTCTTCATCTTGCGGTTCACCGCGATGCCGTGACCGTCGTGGCGGATGCGCGCCTTGTCGAGGTCGAGCCCGTCCGTCGTCGGCTTGCGGCCGGCCGCGATGAGAACATGGGTGCCGCCGATGTGCTCTTCCTTACCGTCGGCCTCGATGGTGACGGCGAGATGGCCGATCGCGTGCGCGACGCGCGTGACCTTCACGCCGGTGCGGATGACCACGCCGTCGCGCTCGAGCGCGGCGAGGACGATGCCGACGGCTTCCGGATCGTCCTGCGCCAGTGCCGCGCCCATCTCGAGCACGGTGACGTGGCTGCCGAGGCGGCGAAAGGCCTGCGCCATTTCGAGTCCGACCGCGCCGGCGCCGATGACGACGAGGTCGCGCGGCAGTTCCTTCAGTTTGAAGATCGTTTCGTTGGTGAGATACGGACCGCCGTCGAGGCCCGGGATCGGCGGCACCATCGCCTTCGATCCGGTTGCGATGACGAACCGGCGCGCCCGGATCTCGTGCGTCTCGCCGACCGCGACCGTGCGGCGGTCGACGAACCGGGCCGTGCCCCGGATGACGCGGATGCCCAGGCCGGTGAAGCGCTCGGCCGAATCCATCGGCGCGATTTGCGCGATGACGTCCTGCACGTGCGCCTGCACCTTGGCGAAATCGACGGAAACCTCTGTGGCGCGGATGCCCATGGCCTCGCCGCGCATATGCGCCACGCGCTTCCCCGCCGCGAGCAAAGCCTTGGAGGGGATGCAACCGTCATGGAGACATTCACCGCCGAGTTCGTGGCGTTCGATCAGGACGGTTGACACGCCGAACGCCGCCGCCGCGGCAGCAACCGACAGACCGGCGGCGCCGGCGCCGATGACGCAGATGTCTGGAGTGAGCCGCTCAGCCGCCATTGTGCAATCTTAACCCAACTCGTTTGGCCGCGCGCGGCGTGCCTTCAAGTGCTTCACAGCGACCGGCAGCAGCGCCAGGAGGCCGAGCGCCACCAGCGCGACGACGAACTGGGGAGACAAGACGTCACGCGCATCGAAGGCGAGGCGGCAATTGCCCGCGCCGGTCGCGAGGCAGTCGGCATAGGCTTTTTGCTGCGCGGCAATGATGGCGTCGAGCGTCGTGCCGGCCAGCGAATAGACGATCGAAGCCGGGATGACGCCGAGCGCCGTCGCGGCGACGAATGGCCCGAGCCGCACGCCGGCGAAGGCCGGCACCAGGTTGACCAGGAAGAAAGGAAAGGCCGGCACCAGCCGCAGAAACAGGAGATAGCTGAAGGCGTCGGCACGGAAGCCGCGCGCAAGCTCGGCGGCGCGCGGGCCGGCGAATGCGAGCAACGGCTCGCCGAGGGCGGTGCGCGCCACGAGGAAAATGATGGTCGCGCCGGCGGTGGCGCCGACAGCGGAAGCCGCCGCTCCGATCCAGACCCCGAACAGGAACCCGCCGGTCAGGGTCAGGAAGGTCGCACCCGGCACCGACAGGGCCACCGTGACAATGTAGATGCCGATATAGGCGGCTACCGCCGCCGCGGCGTGGTCCCGGATGAAGCCGTCGATCACCGCCCTGTGCCGGATCAGTGCCTCCAGCGACAGCGAGCCGCGCCCGGCGGCCCAATAGGCGGCCGCGCCCGCCACCAGCAGCAGGACGAGCGGCAGGAGGCGGCGCAAGAGCGCGGAACCGGACGGAGAAGCCGCAGACATTTCCGCTATATACACGAGGCGGATGGGCCGGCGGCCCGTTTCACCCGCATTTGACGCGGCGTGACCGAAGGCCCGCGGCCAATGCGGACCGGCGCGTCCCGTCGCATTGACGGCACGCGCCCCCTCCCTTATAAGCCGCGCAAATCTAAGTGCCGGCCCGGACACTGTCTGGGCTTTTGGCGGTTTTGGGGCCTCGATTTGCCACCCCCGCCACGGCGCGATCAGCGGAGAATTCGATCGTGAAGCGGACCTATCAACCGAGCAAGCTTGTACGCAAGCGCCGTCACGGTTACCGCGCGCGCATGGCCACCAAGGGCGGACGCAAGGTCGTCGCCGCGCGGCGTGCGCGCGGGCGCAAGCGCCTGTCCGCCTGAGGACGGACCGTCCCGGCCCGCCGCTCCGACATGGAACGATTGAGGCAACGGGCGGACTTCCTGGCCGCAGCGACCGGCACCAAGGCGCCGGCGACAGCTTTCGTGATGCAGATGCGGCAACGGACCGACGAAGGCCCCGCCCGGGTGGGCTTCACCGTCTCGAAAAAGGTCGGCAATGCGGTCGAGCGCAATCGGGTGCGCCGCCGCCTGCGCGAGATCGTGCGGCTGTCGCACCTCCCGCTGTGCAGCGGCCATGACTATGTGCTGGTCGGCCGCCGGGCGGCGCTGAACCTGCCATTTGCGCGGATCGCGCAGGACTACGAGGGGGCGCTACAGCGCGTGCACAAGAGGCGCGCTGGCGGCACGACAGGATCGAAATGACCGACAACAAGAACACCATCCTCGCCATTGCGCTGTCGGCGCTGGTGCTGATCGCCTGGCAGTATTTCTACGGCATCCCGCACGAGAAGGCGCGGCAGGAGCAGTTGCAACAGCAGCAGGCCAAGCAGACCGCGCAGACGCAGACGGCGCAGCCCGCCGGTCAGCCGACGCAGTCTTCGACCACGCAGCCGCAGGCGCCCGGCACGACGCCCCAGATTCCCGGCGCCGTACAGACCGCCGCGCCCGCGTCGATCCCGCGCGCCGAGGCGCTGTCAGCCTCCCCACGCGTGGCGATCGACACGCCAAGCCTGAAGGGCTCGATCGCACTCAAGGGCGGCCGGCTCGACGACCTCGCCCTCGTTAAATATCACGAGACCGTCGACAACAATTCGCCGCCGATCTTCCTGCTCTCGCCGACCGGAACCGCGGATCCGTTCTACGCCGAGTTCGGCTGGGCGCCGTCAGGCAACGTGAAAGTGCCGGGCGCAGATGCGGTCTGGAAGCAGGACGGCACGGGCGCGCTGTCGCCGACCCATCCGGTGACGCTGAGCTGGGACAATGGCGAAGGCCTGATCTTCCGCCGCGTCATCTCCGTCGACGACAAGTACATGTTCAACGTCCGGCAGGAGGTCGTGAACAACGGCTCCTCCCCGGTCACGCTCCATCCTTACGGCCTCATCTCGCGGCACGGTACGCCGCAGACGATGGGCTATTACATCCTGCACGAGGGTCTCGTCGGCGACCTCGGAAGCGACGGCCTTCAGGAATACACCTACAAGAAGATCGAAGAGAAAAAGGACGTCAAATTCGACGTCACCAATGGCTGGCTCGGCATCACCGACAAATACTGGGCCGCGACGCTGCTGCCGGCGACCGACGCGCATCTCAAGGCGCGCTTCTCGACCGGCGAGATCGGCAAGACGCCGACCTACCAGGCCGACTACCTGCTCGACGCCAAGACCGTCGCACCGGGCGCCACGGCATCCGCCGACACGCATCTCTTCGCCGGCGCGAAGGAAGTGCATACGGTCAACGCCTACAACGAGCAGCTCAAGCTCAACCACTTCGACCTGCTGATCGACTGGGGATGGTTCTACTTCATCACCAAGCCGATGTTCATCGTCATCGACTGGCTGTACCGGCTGGTCGGCAACTTCGGCATCGCCATCCTGCTGGTCACGCTGCTGATCAAGGCGATCTTCTTCCCGCTCGCCAATAAGTCCTACGCCTCGATGGCGAAGATGAAGGCGGTACAGCCGCAGATGCAGGCGCTGCGCGCGCGCTACCCCGACGACAAGGTGAAGCAGCAGCAGGAGCTGATGGAGCTCTACAAGAAGGAGAAGATCAATCCGATCGCCGGCTGCCTGCCGATCGCGATCCAGATCCCGGTCTTCTTCTCGCTGTACAAGGTGCTGTTCGTCACCATTGAGATGCGGCACGCGCCGTTCTACGGCTGGATCCACGATCTCTCCGCGCCGGATCCGACCAACGTCTTCACGCTGTTCGGCCTCCTGCACTACGACCCGACGACCGTCCCGATGGTCGGCCACTTCCTGCATCTCGGCCTGTGGCCGCTGATCATGGGCGTGACGATGTGGATGCAGATGAAGCTCAACCCGGCGCCGCCGGATCCGACGCAGCAGATGATCTTCAACTGGATGCCGCTGATCTTCACCTTCATGCTGGCGAGCTTCCCGGCCGGTCTCGTCATCTACTGGGCCTGGAACAACTCGCTGTCGGTGGCGCAGCAGTCGATCATCATGCGCCGCCACGGCGCCAAGATCGAACTGTTCGACAACATCAAGGCGCTGTTCGGCAAGAGACGAACGCAGTAGACCAAGCAAAAATCACACGGGTCGCCGGGCACAGCCCGGCGATTTCGTTTATGGTGCCCGCCGCATGACCCCTGACTTCACCCGCGCCGAGATCGAGGAAGGCCGCCGCCTGTTCGGCGGCAACTGGGACTTCGTCGCCGCCTCGGGCTCGGTCGCCTCGCTGCCACCGATGCGCGGCACCGAGATCGCCTTCGCCGGCCGCTCCAATGTCGGCAAGTCGAGCCTGATCAACGCGCTCACCGGGCGCAAGGCGCTGGCGCGGACCTCGCGCACGCCGGGCCGCACGCAGGAGCTCATCTTCTTCACCAACGGCGAGGGGCTCAACCTCGTCGACATGCCTGGCTACGGCTATGCCGCCGCGGCCAAGAGCAAGATCGCGGCCTGGACCGAATTGATCCACGCCTACCTGCTCGGACGCCGCAACCTCGCACGCGTCTACGTGCTGATCGACGCGCGGCACGGGCTCAAAGACACCGACACGCCGACGCTCAAGGCGCTGAGCGAGTCCGCGGTCAGCTATCAGGTCATCCTGACCAAGGCCGATGCGGTGAAGCAGTCCGAACTCGCGGGACGCATCGCCGAGGTTGAGGCGGCCATTGCGAAACGGCCGGCTGCGTTCCCGGGCGTGCTGGTCACCTCCGCAGAGGAAGGAACCGGCGTGCAGGACGTTCGCGCCGCCGTGGCGCGGTTGCTCGCCGAGCGGCGCGGCTAAGGTTCCATTCGAGCAAAGATCGAAATTCGCTCGCGGCGAAGTTCCATCGCCGGGGTTCCGGGACTGTCGCGACGCGCGGTGAAGCCCCTCGCGCGGAACCCAAGTTTGTCAATTTGACGTCGGAACAATGCCGGTATCGGCGCATTGGGAGGGAACAAAGGTTTTTTCCACCCAAGGAGATCGAACATGAAAACTCTGACCGTGGCCGCTCTCGGTCTCACTTTGCTCGCCGGCACCGCGCTGGCGCAGTCCAATCCGCCGCCCGCCAGCAAGGCCCCGGCTGCGACCAGCGCGCCGGCCGCTTCGAGCTCGTCGTCTTCGTCGAGCTCCACGAGCACGAACAAGAACGAGCAGAACGCCTCGGCCATGAACATGTGGCAGGGCTCGAAGCTGATCGGCCTGAACGTTTACGATACGCAGAACGAGAAGATCGGCGACATCAAGGAGCTGATGGTCGACAAGGACGGCAAGATCGAACAGGTCGCCATCGGCGTCGGCGGCTTCCTCGGCATGGGCGAGCACGACGTCGCCGTGAAGTGGACCGAGTTGAAGTTCTCCGACCAGCCGGTGCCGAGCAAGACCTCGAGCGCAACCGGCGGCGCAGCGCGCACGACCGGCGCGGCCTCGTCGAGCACGTCGTCGAGCACCTCCTCGAGCAAGAAGAACTATCCGGATCATGCCACGCTGAACACCACCAAGGATCAGCTCAAGGCGATGCCGCAGTTCAACTACAACAAGTAACCAGTCACTCCCGGTTCTTGTGCAAAGCCCGGCCCTCGCGGCCGGGCTTTGTCGTTTTGGCGTGAGCCTCTAGGATGGCGGCCATGGACCCAATCCTCATCGCTCTCGCCGGCCTCATGGGCGCCGCCGGCGTCGTGCTCACCGCCGCCGGGGCACACGGCAAGCCCGGCGCAGGACTCGACAGCGCGGGCTACCTCTTGCTCCTGCATGCCGTGGGCGTGCTTGCCGGCGTCGCCCTCGCCCGCCAGGGGCTGATCGCGCGCCCGCTTGGCCTGGTCACGTTGTGCGGCTTCGTCCTTGGCGCGGGCCTGTTCGCCGCGGACGTCTCCGCCCGCGCCTATCTCGGGTCTCGCCTGTTTCCCTTCGCCGCGCCCGCCGGCGGCCTGATCCTGATCGCGAGCTGGCTGGTCCTGATCGCCGCCGCGCTCGCGGCCTCCCGCGGCGCCTGACGGGACTTCCGCCCTCCCCCGCCGCCCGCTAAAAGAGCGGCACCCGCCGGCACCTTTCGAAAGCGAACCTTCATGGCCACCGACCCGCAAGAGCAGGCGCGCATCCTGTCGGAAGCGCTGCCTCACATGCAGCAGTACGACGAGGAAATCGTCGTCGTGAAATACGGCGGCCACGCCATGGGCGAGGAAGCCCTGGCGCGCGATTTCGCCCGCGACATCGTTCTCCTCGAACAGGCGGCGATCAATCCGGTGGTCGTGCACGGCGGCGGCCCGCAGATCGCCGCCATGCTCAAGAAGCTGGGCATCAAGTCGGAATTCGCCGCCGGCCTGCGCGTCACCGACGCCGCCACGGTCGAGATCGTCGAGATGGTCCTGGCCGGGTCGATCAACAAGCAGATCGTCGGCTACATCAACGCTGCCGGCGGCAAGGCGATCGGCCTGTGCGGTAAGGACGGCAACATGGTGCAGGCCAAGAAGGTCACGCGCACCGTGATGGACCCGGATTCCAACATCGAGAAGGTGGTCGACCTCGGCTTCGTCGGCGAGCCCGACAAGGTCGACCTCACCGTGCTCAACCACGTGCTCGGCAAGGAGATGATCCCGGTGCTGGCGCCGGTGGCGGCGGCTTCCGAGGGCGGCACCTTCAACGTGAACGCGGACACCTTTGCCGGCGCCATCGCCGGAGCGTTGAAGGCCAAGCGCCTGCTTCTGCTCACCGACGTGCCGGGCGTGCTCGACAAATCGAAAAAGCTGATTCCCCAGCTCTCGGTTTCGGATGCACGGCGGCTCATCGCCGACGGCACCATCTCCGGCGGCATGATTCCGAAGGTCGAGACCTGCATCTACGCGCTCGATCAGGGCGTCGAAGGCGTCGTGATCATGGACGGCAAGGTGCCGCACGCGGTGCTGCTCGAACTGCTCACCGACCACGGCGTCGGCACGCTGGTGCACCGCTAACACATGACCGCGATCCTTCAAGGCACCGATTTCGACTTCCTGGGGCCGAAGTACACCGGCAAGGTGCGCGACGTTTACGCGCAGCCCGAGCGGCTGATCCTCGTCGCCACCGACCGGCATTCCTCGTTCGACCGGATCATCGCGCACATCCCGCACAAGGGGCAGGTGCTGAACGAGATCAGCGCCTACTGGTTCGAGCAGACGAAGGACATCGTGCCGAACCACGTGCTGGCGGTGCCGGATCCGAACGTCACTGTCGGGCGCAAGCTCAAGACCGTGCCGGTCGAGGCCGTCGTGCGCGGCTACATCACCGGCGTCACCGACACCTCGCTGTGGACGCATTACGCCAAGGGCAAACGCGACTACGGCAACTTCCGTTTGCCCGAGGGTCTGAAGAAGAACCAGAAGCTGCCCGAACCGGTGTTCACGCCTTCGACCAAGGAAGAGGCGCATGACCGGCCGATGAGCCCGCAGGAACTGGTCGCCGAAGGCATCGTCCCGAAGGAGACGATCGACCTCGTCGAGCGCACCGCCATCGCGCTCTACCGCCGCGGCGCCGAGATCGCCGAGAAGCGCGGGCTGATCCTGGTCGACACCAAATACGAGTTCGGCACCGATGCGAACGGCAAGCTCGTCCTGATCGACGAGATCCATACGCCGGACTCCTCGCGCTACTGGCAGCGCGAAACCTACGGCCTCCGCTTCGGCAAGGGCGAGGAGCCGGAATATTTCGACAAGGAATTCCTGCGCCTCTGGTTCAGGGACAATTGCGACCCGTACAAGGACAAGGTGTTGCCGCCGGCGCCGCAGGAGCTCGTCGCGGAATTGTCGCGCCGCTACATCCGCATGTACGAGCAGATCACCGGCAAGGCTTTCGTGCCCGGCGCCGAGCCGATCGCGGAGAGGATCGCGCGCAACCTCGAGCCATACGCGCTGTCGCCGTCGCGCTAATATCGGCGCGATGATTCGCGCGAGCCTGCTCATCCTCGCCGCCGCCCTGCCGCTCGTGACGGCGGCGACTTCGGCGCGGGCCGATCTGACACTCTGCAATCGCACCAGCTACCGCATGCAGGCCGCGCTCGGCATCGAGCGCCGCGCCGCTATCGAGACGCGCGGCTGGTTCAAGCTCGATCCCGGCGAATGCCGCAAGGTCGTCGATGGGGCGCTCGATGCCGACATGACCTACGTGCACGCACGCGCACCCGCGGTGTACGGCCCCGCGCCCCTGCCGCAGGGCGGCGAAGCGGCGTTCTGCGTGCGCGACGGCGACTTCGACTTTCCGGACGGCCGCGGCTGCGCGCTCGCCGAGCAGGCGCATTTCGCGGCCGCCAGGCCCGCCGACACCGACCAGGGGCCGACCATCAGCCTCGGCGAGCAGGCCGGCTATGACGACGCCCAGGCGCGGCTTGCCGGCATCCAGCGCCTGCTCGGCATTGCCGGCTACGACGCCAATCCGATCGACGGCGTCGACGGCGCCAAGACGCGGGCGGCGATCGCCAAGTTTCTGCGCGACCATAACCTCGCGGCGGACGCTGCGGCGCGGCCGGACATCTTCGACACATTGATCGCGGCCGCGCGCGACCCGAAGGGCGCCGGCTTCCTGTGGTGCAATGACAGCCGCTACACGGTGATGGCCGCGGTCGGCACCGTCGAGATGGGCGCGATCGTCACACGCGGCTGGTACCGCATCGCATCGGGACAGTGCCTCAAGCCTGAGGTGAGCGCCGGAGCGCAGCGTTTCTACAGCTATGCCGAGGCGGTCGACGCCGATGGCCGCGTTGTCCGGCACGGCGACGGCGCGCTCGCATGGGGCGGCAATGTCGCTCTCTGCACGCGCGATGCGCGTTTCGAACTGTCGGACCAGAAGGACTGCGCGGCGCGCGGCTTGAATTCGGCCGGATTTGCCGTCATCGATCTGTCGACGCAGCCCTCCGCCACCATCCGCTTCAAGGAACCCTGAATCGTGCCAGTTTCCCCGCCCGCCCCGCGCGGCTTCGGCCATGTGGAGACGTGGGTGTTCGATCTCGACAACACACTTTACCCGCACCACCTGAACCTGTGGCAGCAGGTGGACGAGCGCATCCGCACCTTCGTCGCCGACTTCCTCAAGGTGTCAAAGGACGAGGCGTTCCGGCTTCAGAAGGACTATTACAAACGTTACGGCACCACGATGCGCGGCATGATGGCCGAGCACGGCATGAAGCCGGACGACTATCTCGACTTTGTGCACGAGATCGACCACTCGCCGCTCTTGCCGAATCCGGCGCTCGGCGCCGCGCTCGAGCGCCTGCCTGGCCGCAAGCTCATCCTCACCAACGGCACGCGCAAACACGCCGAGGCCGTGATGCGGCGTCTCGACGTCCACCACCATTTCGAAGATGTGTTCGACATCGCCGCCGCCGATCTCGACCCGAAGCCGCTACCGCGCGTCTATGAGCGCTTCCTCGCACGGCACAAGGTGGATGCGGCCAAGGCGGCAATGTTCGAGGACCTGTCGCGCAATCTCGAGACGCCCCACGCCCTCGGCATGGTCACAGTCCTCGTCGTTCCGGAAGGCCAGCGCGAAGTGTTCCGCGAGCAGTGGGAACTCGAAGGCCGAGACGCCGCGCACGTCGATTATGTTACGGAAAACATCGTTGAGTTTATACAGAATTTACTCGGCAACCTCCGGCGTTAATGGACGGCGGCGTTTCATTGCGCTGCAGCGACTTATTCCACCAGTATACATAATAATTGCCTTGACCCCCTCAGTGGGCGAGACACTAATGCGCCCACAAGCGGGGCGGCTTGTACCGTTAAGGCCTGAATGCGCACGAGCGTTGCTCGGCGTCCGGAAGACGCAAGAGGTGCCGACAGGGCACCCGCATGCGCTCACCCCGGCTCCGCTACGTTCCTCAACTTCGCATTGGAGTTCTGCGTCGGTCACAGGGAACTGACGCACGCCGAGCCGCCTTGGCTCGGCGCGAACGCGCGTGCAGCGCATGCGGCGCCATCGGCACACCGCCCAAGCAAGAACCAAAACGGAAACCCAGGAGAACACCCATGGCAAGCGCCATTGGAACATCGCATTCACTAGGCCGCGAACGCTGGACGCAGCTCATCGCCGGCGTCATCTGCATGATCATGATCGCCAACCTGCAATATGGTTGGACCCTGTTCGTGCACCCGATCGCGCAGAAGCACGGCTGGTCGGTCGCGTCGATCCAGTTCGCCTTCGCGATCTTCGTCGCGCTCGAAACCTGGCTGACGCCCGTCGAAGGATGGCTGGTCGACAGGATCGGCCCGCATAACGGCCCGAAGCTCATGGTCGCCTTCGGCGGCATCACCATCGCTGCCGGCTGGATCGTCAATTCCTACGCCAACTCGCTCGAGATGCTTTATCTCGGCGCCGTGCTCGCCGGCATCGGCGGCGGCGCGGTCTACGCGACCTGCGTCGGTCAGGCCGTGAAGTGGTTTCCCGATCGTCGCGGCCTCGCCGTCGGCATCACTGCGGCCGGGTTCGGCGCCGGCGCGGCGCTGACCGTCGTACCGATCCGCCAGATGATCGCCAGCGCCGGCTACGAGAGCACGTTCTTCTGGTTCGGCCTCGGCCAGGGCGCCATCGTGTTCATGCTGGCATGGCTCCTGCGCGCGCCGGACGCGGGCGAACTCGTCGGCACTGCACCGCCGAAGGTGGCCGTCTCGGGCCGCAGCTACACGCCGGCCGAAGTGCTGAAGTCGCCGATCTTCTGGATCATGTACGTCATGTTCGTGATCGTCGCCGCCAGCGGCCTGATGGCCACGGCGCAGGTGGCGCTGATCGCACGCGACTACAATATCGCCAATATCGCGCTGATCGGCGGCGCGACGGCGCTGTCGGTCGCGCTGATCGTCGACAGTGTCTGCAACGGGCTCGCGCGCCCGCTGTTCGGCTGGGTGTCCGACAACATCGGGCGCGAATACACGATGGCGATCGCCTTCACGCTCGGTGCGCTGTCATATTGGCTGCTCGGCTCGGCCGGCGGCTCCCCCTGGGCCTTCGTCGTGTTCGCGGCGCTGATCTTCCTGACCTGGGGCGAGATCTACAGCCTCTTCCCCTCGACCTGCACCGACAGTTTCGGCGCGAAGTTCGCCACGGTGAACCTGAGCCTGCTCTACACCGCCAAGGGCGCGTCGGCGTTCCTGGTGCCGGTGGCCAACATGATCAAGAACGCGACCGGCTCATGGCATATGGTCTTCGTGATCACCGCGATCATGAATCTGCTGGTCGTGGCGATGGCGCTGTTCGTGCTCAAGCCGATGCGGACGCGGGCGACAGCACAAGATTCCGGACGCATGGCCGGCGCCATGCAGCCGGGCGAATAGACCGTCGCGTCGTCAGAGCAACCGGGCCGCGGCCGCAAGGCCGCGGCCTTTTTCATGCGCGCCGATCTAAACGGCCGGGACGATCTGCTGCACGAAAAACGTCAAGCCGACGCCGGCAATGGCTGCGCCCGCCAAACGCACCGCGAGACTTACACGCTGCGCCAGAGACATCGCAGCAAGCGCGATCGCACTCTGGATGATCGCCAGCCCAACCAGATAGGCGGCGAGCGGCGCGCGCTCCGCGCCGTAGATCGATTCACCGAGCGCGTAGCCGTGCACGAGACCGGCGGCGATGAAGAGCGCGACGGCGGCGGCGGCCGGCAGCGGCGGCGTTCGCACCACGGCGACGCCGAGACCGATCACGGTCAGCGCCACCAGGAGTTCGGCGCCTGGAACGGTGGTCCCGCCGAGATGGGCGGCCACGCCGAGCATCATCGCGGCGACGAAGCCGAGCGCCAGCACCGCACCGGCCCGGTGCGCGGCGGCGAGACATCCGACCGCGACCACTGCCGCGAAGTGATCCAGCCCGATGACCGGATGGCCAAGGCCGGACAGGAAGCCTTCGCCGAAAGTGGCCGGCATCCGGCCGCCCATGACGTGATGCGCCAGCGCCGGCTCGGCCGCCAAGAAGAGACCAGCCAGACCGCACCCGATCGCCGTCATTCGCTTGTAGCTGAAATGCATGGTCCGCCCCCGTTTGACCCGGGCAGGCTAGCGCGGACCGGCGCGCTTGACATCCCCCGCCCCGCCCCCGACAAAACCGCCCGAAAACAAGGGGCCGGACCAGCCATGACCGACGCGACGCTCGCCAGGACCATCGACGATGCCTTCGAGGCCCGCGACAAGATTGGCCCCAAGACCAAGGGCGCCGTGCGCAAGGCCGTCGACACCGCGCTCGGCCTCCTCGATTCCGGCAAGGCGCGCGTCGCCGAGAAACAGGCCGACGGCGCGTGGCAGGTCAATCAGTGGCTGAAGAAGGCGGTGCTGCTGTCCTTCCGCCTCAACGACATGAGCGTGATCCCCGGCGGTCCCGGCGGCGCCAAATGGTGGGACAAGGTCGATTCCAAGTTCAAGGGATGGAGCGCCGCGCGCTTCAAGAAGGAAGGCTTCCGCGCTGTGCCCGGCTCGGTCGTGCGCCGCTCGGCCTATATCGCGCCGAACGTCGTGCTCATGCCGTCCTTCGTCAATCTCGGCGCCTATGTCGATACCGGGACGATGGTCGACACCTGGGCGACGGTCGGCTCCTGCGCGCAGATCGGCAAACACGTGCATCTCTCAGGCGGCGTCGGCATTGGCGGCGTGCTCGAGCCCTTGCAGGCAGGCCCGGTCATCATCGAGGACAACTGCTTCATCGGCGCGCGCTCGGAAGTCGTCGAGGGCGTGATCGTGCGCGAGGGCTCCGTGCTCGGCATGGGCGTCTATCTCGGCCAGTCGACCAAGATCGTCGACCGCGCCACCGGCAAGATCTTCTACGGTGAAGTGCCGCCCTACTCGGTCGTCGTGTCCGGCACCTTGCCCGGCAATGCCATGCCCGGCAGCAATATCGGCCCGAGTCTCTACTGCGCCGTCATCGTCAAGCGCGTCGACGAGAAGACGCGGTCCAAGACGAGCATCAACGATCTGCTGCGCGACTGACGCCAACCTTTGTCATGGCCGGGCTTCGTCCCGGCCATCCCGCTTAGGAGCGCC
>DASTGR010000023.1:0-4770 GCA_035718885.1 Pseudolabrys sp.
ATCTTGCCTTCGGTCGGATGCACTTCGCAGGTGAGCATCTTGAAGAAGGTCGACTTGCCGGCGCCGTTCGGACCGATGATGCCGCGCAACTCGCCGCGCTTGACCGAGAAATCGATGTTGTTGTTGGCGACGATGCCGCCGTAGCGTTTCGTCAGCCCCGTCGCCTCGAGGATCATCTCGCCGCTATTGGCGGGCTTGGGCCTTCGCGGCGAAGGCACGAATTCGACGACCGGCATGTTGTTCGCGGTCGCTGCCGCAAGCGAAGCCGCCGCGACGGCGTTCGGATCGCTCTCGGCCGCCTCGCGATGCGCGCGCGTCTGCCCGGTTGCGAGCCGGTACAGCGAGGCGAGCCCGCCGACGATGCCGTGGCGCAGGAACACGACCAGCAGCACGAAGACGATGCCGAGCACCAGCTTCCAGGTGGCGCCGAGATGCAGCGTCGTCTGGAAGAAATCGGAGAGATAGAGCCACACGGTGGCGCCGACCAGCGGTCCGAACAGCGTGCCGGCGCCGCCGATCGCGGTCTGCATCACGAGCTGGCCCGACGTATCGAACATGAAGGCGTCGGGCGGCATGAAGCCCTGCATGAAGCCGAGCAGGCCGCCGGCGAAGCCGGCATAGGTGGCGGCGATGACGAAGGCGGTGAGCTTGTAGCTATGGATGTTGTGGCCGACCGCGGCGGCGCGCAGCGGGTTGTCGCGGATCGCGGAGAGCACCGCGCCGACCGGCGAGCGCACGATGCGCAGCGCGATCACCAGACCGACGAAGTACCAGAACGCGAGGAAGCCATACATCGACCAGTCGGTGTTGAACTTCATCACGAACGAGCCGAGCGTGATCGAGGGCGTCGGCACGCCCGGCAGGCCGTTCTCGCCGCCGGTGAAGGCCGACAGCGGATTGAACTCGACGAAGAAGAACACCTCGGCGATGGCGACCGTGATCATCGCGAAGTAGATGCCGGTGCGGCGGAGCGCGATGAGGCCGATCAGCCAGCCGACGACGCCGGCGACGAAGGCGCCGATGAACACCGCGGGGATCGTGTAGGGGAAGTCCAGCTGCGTCAGCAGATAGGCGGCGAACATGCCGCCGGTGCCGAAGAAGGCGGACTGGCCGAACGACAAAAGCCCGGTGAAGCCGAACAGGATGTCGAAGCCGATGCCGAAGAGGCCCCAGATCAAAATGCGGTTGATCGTGGTCGGCGAGAAGCCGAGATGCGGCAGCACGAAGGGCGCGGCGACGAGGCCGACCGCCGTCAGTGCTTCCACGAGAAGAGGACGTTTTCTGACCATCTGACGAGCGCCCTATTCGCGTCCGGCGGTGCCGAGCAGCCCGTAGGGACGCAGCACGAGCACCAGCGTCATGGCCGCGAACAGCATGACATAGGCGTAACCGGGATTGAACATCGAGGTGATGCTGATGATCTCGCCGGCGATGAGGCCGCCGAGCACGGCGCCGGGGAACGAGCCGACGCCGCCGATGACGACGACGACGAAGGTCTGCACCAGGATCGATTCACCGACGTCGGGCGCGATCGACACGACCGGCGCGTTGACGATGCCGGCGAAGCCGGCGGCCATGGCGCCGATGCCGAACACCAGCATGAACACCTTGTAGACGTCGATGCCGAGCGCATCGACCATGACCGAGTCCTCGATGCCGGCGCGCACGATCATGCCGATCCGCGTGCGGTAGAGGATGATGTAGAGGACGACGAGCGCGACCGCGACGATGCCGAGCAGCGCCAGGCGGTAGGTCGGGTAGAACATGAAGCCGAGATTGACGATGCCGCCGAGCCCCGCCGGCGGCGGCACGATCTTCGACAGGCTGCCGAAGAAGAAGCGCACCGCCTCGACGAAGACGATGCCGAGGCCGAAGGTGACGAGCAGCTGGTCCTCGTGCGGGCGGCCGTAGAAGGTGCGGATGATGCCGCGCTCGACGACGATGCCGACCAGCATCACGAACAAGGAGCCGGCGATGACCGCGACGATGAACGACCCCGTATAGGAAAAGGCCAGCCAGCCGGCGTAGCCGCCGAGCATGAACATGGCGCCGTGCGCGAGGTTCAGGACGCCGAGCGTGCCGTAGATGATGGTCAGGCCGGAGGAGATCAGCGCGAGGAGCGCGCCGAGCACCAGCCCGTTGAAGCATTGCGAGACGAAGTTAGCCCAGTTGATCAACGCGCGCCCCAGTCTTGGCGGTATTCGCTACAGCGTTCCCCGCACGCGGTGCAGCGCGCCAGCGTTGCACCGCAGATGCGGGGTCCCGGTTTCTTGTAAGGCAACCGGGGTCCCGGGTCTGCAGCGCAGCACTGACGTGCCGCGCTGCGCCCGGGACACACGGTTCGCTTCGGCTCAGGTGTAGTCGCCGAGCTTGCAGCCGAAGGCGTCGGGCTTCTGCATCAGCGGCGCGCCGGGCAGAACCTCGAGCACTTCCCAGTAGTCTTCCTTGTTCTTCATGTCCTTGGGCGCCTTGCCCTTGACGATGACGACCGGACGGACGAGCTGGTGGTCTTCGGGACGGAAGTGCACCTGACCGACGGTGGAGTCGAAGGTCTCGCCCTTCTCGTACTGCTTGATCACGGCCGGCGGATAGAACGTGCCCGCCTCCGAGACCATGCGCGCCCAGATGGCGAACGACATGTAGGAGTTGTTCGCGCCCCACTCCGGCTTGTAGCCGTACTTCTTGTCGAACGCCTCGACGAACATCTTCGCCAGCGGGTACTTGTCCTCGAGCGTCCACCAGAAGTCGGTGGCGGCGTAGACGCCTTCGGTGAGTTCCGGTCCCACTTCCTTGGCGATGAACGGGATCTGGTACGGGATCACCATCTTCATCTTCGGCGTCAGGCCGAACTGCTTGGCCTGCTGCACCGAGAGAACGGCGTCACGGCCCCAGTTGACGTTGACGATGACCTCGGCGCCGGAATTGGCGATGTTGGTCAGGTACTGCGAGAAGTCCGACGTGCCGAGCGGCGAGATCTGGTTCGTCACCATCGTCCAGCCGCCGTTCTTGGTCAGGTAGTCGTTGACCGACTTCGTGACGGTGTGGCCGTAGGTGTAGTCCGGCGTCATGAACGCCGCCTTCTTGCCCTTGCCGTAGGTCTTGACCAGCACCGGGCCGATCGCGTTCGCCGCCGTCTCGCCGTAGAAGTTCTGGCGGAACGAGTAGCGCGCGCAGTCCTTGCCGGTGGTGTCGTTCGAGCCGGAGATGCCGGTGACGTAGAGCACCTTCTCGCGCTGCGCGAACTTGTTGAGCGCGACCGCGACGGCCGACGAGGTCGAGCCGGTCATCAGGACGATCTTGTTGTCGTTGATGAAGCGCTGCTCGGCCTGCACCGCGTCGTTCGGCTTGGCGCCGGAGTCGGCGACGACCAGGTTGACCTTCTTGCCGAGCAGGCCCTTGGAGACCTTCGGCGCGATCTTCTTGATCAGCGGGTTGCCTTCGTTGATGTGCTCGACGGCGAGCTGCCAGCCCTTGAGCTCGTCCTCGCCCTGCACCGCATAGGCGCCGGTGCGCGGCACCGCGGCGCCGATGGAGACGGTGTCGCCCTGCGAGCCGGCCGGCCAGGTGCCCATTGCGGGCTCGTTGGCGCCCCAGGCCGGCATGACCATTGCGCCCGGCAGAACGACGGCGCCGGCAAGACCTGCGCCCGCTTGCAGAAGAGTGCGGCGTGATACGCCGTGCTTGAGATCGTCCATGTCAATCCTCCCTATGAGGTCCGTTCGAGTCGCCCCTCGAATGTCACTCGTGTTTGCAGTTTTCTGATTGTCGTTGCAGGTATCGCGCCGTCGCCCGGCGCTTTGGCTCGCTCCCCCCTTCGGGCGTCTCTCTATGTCGGAGACGAACTGACGCGCACGCGAGACGGCGTGCGGCCCCCGCCACAATCAATGCCGCATTTGCCGGGCAATTCCCCCGTGGCGTCAATGCGTCTTTCGTCGAGGCGGTATTTGCTGCCGCATATTTTAAATTTTGAATTCTTGCGACGCACGCGATTGCTGCGCCGCACAATGTCGTAACGCGATGTTTTGCGATGATCGCGCGCGCATGGACGTTATGTGCGGCGGATAACCGACTTAGGCGCGATCCTTACGACTTTCGTCGCAACTGATCGTCGTGATCGCCCATCAGCCGCGGCCGCTAGCCGAGGTTCAATTCCTTGAAGAAGTCGTTGCCCTTGTCGTCGATGACGATGAAGGCGGGGAAATCCTCGACCTCGATCTTCCAGATCGCCTCCATGCCGAGCTCGGCATATTCCTGCACCTCGACCTTCTTGATGCAGTGCTCGGCGAGATTGGCGGCCGAGCCGCCGATCGAGGCGAGATAGAAGCCGCCGTGCTTCTTGCAGGCGTCGCGCACCGCGGCCGAGCGGTTGCCCTTGGCCAGCATCACCATCGAGCCGCCCGCCGCCTGGAACTACTCGACATAGGAGTCCATGCGGCCCGCGGTGGTCGGGCCGAACGCGCCCGAGGCATAGCCCTCCGGCGTCTTCGCCGGTCCCGCGTAATAGACCGGATGATCCTTGAAGTATTGCGGCAGCCCCTGCCCGGCTTCGAGACGTTCGCGCAATTTGGCGTGCGCGAGGTCGCGCGCGACGATGATCGTGCCGGTGAGCGAGAGCCGCGTCTTCACCGGATACTTGGAAAGCTGCGCGAGGATCTCCTTCATCGGCTTCTTCAGGTCGACCTTGACCACCTCGCCGCCGAGCTTCTCCTGATCGACCTCCGGCAGATACTGCGCCGGATGATGCTCGAGCTCCTCGAGGAAGACGCCGTC
>DASTGR010000024.1:0-15373 GCA_035718885.1 Pseudolabrys sp.
CGAGGAGCAACCGCTATCGGTGGTGAGCGGCCGCGACCTCGACGAGATCGCCGGGTCGAAAAAGGTCTGGCACAGCAACCGCAGCGTCAAGGCGAACGTGGCGGCGCTCAAGACGACCGCCAAGAAGGCCGCGCGGAAGAAAAGGACGAAGAAGACGAACACGAAAAACGCGTCAAAAAAGAAGACCAAGAAGAAGACTGCGAAAAAGAAATCGCGCACACGTGCGGCGGACGTGAAGCCGATCCGCAAGCGTTCCAAGACCGCGGGCGCGCGCGACGGCCTCGCCGCCGCGCCGAAAGCCGCCCTGCCCGCCTTCGTCCCGCCGGCGCTCGCCACGCTCTCCGACAAGGCGCCCGAGACAGCGAACTGGCTGCACGAGATCAAATTCGACGGCTACCGGCTGGAGGCGCGGCTCGACAGGGGCAAGGTGAAGCTCCTGACGCGCCGCGGGCTCGACTGGACGCGCAAGTTTCCCGCGGTGGCGGCGGCGGTCGCAGAACTGCCGGCCGACAAGGCGCTCATTGACGGCGAAGTCGTGGTCGAGGGCGACGACGGCGTATCGAGCTTCTCGCTCCTCCAGCAGGCGCTGAGCGAGGGCGACGACAAGCGCATGACTTTCTTCGCCTTCGATCTCCTGCATCTCGACGGACACGACCTGACGCCGCTGCCGCTGACGGCGCGGAAAGAGGCGCTCGACGAACTCCTTGGCAGGACAACCAAGACCTCTCCCCTGCGCTTCTCCGCCTCGATCGACCAGGACGGGCCGGCGCTGCTCGCGCAGGCCTGCAAGATGGGGCTGGAAGGCATCATCTCGAAGGTCGCAGACGCGCCCTACCGCTCGGGCCGCGGGCACGACTGGCTCAAGACCAAATGCTCGGACCGGCAGGAGTTCGTCATTGCCGGGTTTGCGCCGTCGACGGCCGATGCGAACGCCGTCGGCGCTCTAGTGCTCGGCATTCATGAGAAAGGCAAATTGCACTATGCCGGCCGTACCGGCACCGGCTTCACGCACAAGGTTGCGCGCGACCTGTTCCGCAAGCTCAAGGCGCTGGCCGTGAAGACCGCGCCGCTCGATCCCGTACCGAAAGAGGAGCGCGGCGTGCGCGGTCCCGTCTGGGTCGAGCCCAAGCTCGTCGCGGAGGTCGCCTTCCACGGCTGGACCCACGGCGAGCGCATCCGTCAGGCCTCGTTCCAGGGGCTGCGCGAGGACAAGCCCGCCAAGGATGTCGTGCGCGAAGTGAAGCAGCCCATTGTTGCGGCAGCCGCCAAGCGCGCGGTCAAGCGCAGCGCGCCGGTCAAACCGGCGAAGACCAACGCCAGCAAGGCCAAACCCGACAACACTGTCGCCGGCATCACGCTGTCGCATCCCCACCGCGTCTACTGGGAGGATGCCGGTGTCACCAAGCGCGATCTCGCCGACTATTACGTCGCGGTCTGGGACTGGATGGCGCCGCACCTCGTCGGCCGCCCGGTGGCGCTGGTGCGCTGCCCGGAAGGCGCTACGGGACAGTGCTTCTTCCAGAAGCACGCCAGCGCCGGCATCAGCGCGAAGCACCTGCACGAGACCAAGGAGAAGGGCGACAAGATCATCTCGGTCGACGATCTCGACGGGCTGATCTCGCTGGTGCAGGCCGGCGTGCTGGAGATCCACACCCGTGGTTCGACCATCGAGCACCTCGACAAGGCCGACCGCCTCGTCTTCGACCTCGATCCCGGGCCCGGCCTCGGCTGGAAGGACATCGTCGCGGCCGCGCGGGACGTGCGCGAGCGTCTCGCCAAGATCAAGCTCAAGACTTTCCTGAAAACGTCCGGCGGCAAGGGCCTGCACGTCGTGTTGCCGATCGCGCCGACGCCCTGGGACGAGGCCAAGGCCTTCACGCAGACCGTCGCCCGCGCCATGGAGGCGGACGATCCGGACCGCTATGTCTCGACCGCCACCAAGGCCAAGCGCGACGGTCGCATCTTCCTAGATTATCTCCGCAACTCACGCGAAGCCACCGCTGTCGCGCCCTACTCCACCCGCGCGCGACCGGGCGCGCCGGTGTCGGTGCCGATCGACTGGGACGAATTGGGCAGCCTCAAGAGCGCGAGCCAGTACACGGTCGCCAACGTCATGCAGCGCCTGTCGCGGCTGAAGAAGGATCCGTGGGCGGGCATCGGCCGTGTCCGGCAGACCCTGCCGAAGTTGAAGTAGTTCGCCGGCGCCGCCGGGAACCGGGAACCCGCCGCCGCGTTGAAGCGCCGACGGGCGAGGCACGATTTTCCGCGACGGGCACGATGGCCAATCACAAGAAGCATCCGCACAAGGGGGGCTGGCTCAGCAACCAGTTTTCGCGCATGGCGCAGGCGGTGGCGACGTGGACCGGCCATCCGGCCGCGTTCCTGCTCGCCATCGCCGTGATCGTCGTCTGGATCGTCACCGGGCCGATGTTCGACTACAGCGATACGTGGCAGCTCATCATCAATACCGGTACGACCATCGTCACCTTCCTGATGGTGTTTTTGATCCAGAACACGCAGAACCGCGACATCCTCACCGTTCAGCTCAAGCTGTCCGAGCTGGTGCTGGCGATGAAGGGCGCCGAGAACCGCTTCGCCGCGATCGAGGACCTGACCGATGACGAGCTCCAGGAATTGCACGAGCAGTGCAAGCGCCGCGCCGAACATACGTTGGACCACATCGAGCGCCGCCGCGGCGACGCCAAGGAGCAGATTGCCGACGAGGCGGCGGACGAAGCCGTCAGGAAAGCGACCCGGAACGGGGCCGCCGCACGCAAGCCGCGCACCGCCGCAGCGAGGGCGAAATCCTCGCGCCGCAGAAGCGCCGCGGCGACCGATTCGTGACCCCGATTTCGCCATGAAGACGCAGGTAATGTTTGTCCGCTAGGATGGGATTTCGACCTGGGGCGAGACGACAATGCCGGACTTTCGGCTGCCGATCGGAATGGCGCTCGCGCTGACAGTCGCGGGTGCCCCGGCATTTGCCGCCGGCAAGTCGACGACCGGCCAGTTCTCCGGCGTCGCCGCCTATTACGACAAGAACTATCACGGCCGAACCGCCGCGGGCGATCAGTACGATCCGGGAAAGCTCACGGCCGCGCACCGCACCCTGCCCTTCGGCACACGGTTGAAGGTGACGGACCGCAGGACCGGCCGCTCGGTCGAGGTCGTGGTCAACGATCGCGGCCCGTTCACGCGCGGCCGCGTGCTCGACCTCTCGCTCGCCGCGGCGAAAGAGCTGCGCATCCTCGGGCGCGGGCTCGCCCACGTCACCGCATCGGTCGAGCAGTAGTCCTCTTAGGCGGCAGGACGGCCCGGCAAGGCGCTCGTCGTCGGCGAGCAGCGTGACCAGACTTCCGGCGCGGCCGCCGCGTCTCCGTAACTCAGATGCACCGTGTTCTCGTTGACGAGCTGCATCGCAATGGTGCTGCCGGCGCCGCGCTCCGGCGCGGGCGGCTTGTAGGCGAATGAGTGCCGCGCGTAATCGCCCTGCATGCGGGCGCCGGCCGGCGTGACGATGTCAGGCCCGCGGATCGCGAAGTGCCGCCCATCGCTATGGCACCAGTCGCCGTCGATCGCATCGGCGAACGCCGGCGTCGCCGCCGCGGCAAGCAGCAGCGCGGCACTGCACATTTTCAGAAGCCGAAATCGCATGACGCACCCCCTCCATTCGCGCTTTCCGGTTTGGCGGCAGCGCGTTTGGCTATATTACAGCGCCTCCCGCCCGCGACATCCACCCATATGCCAGGACAAAAGCCCATGCCCGCCAAGCGCCCGGCGCCCCGTCTCGCGCCGCTCAAGGAAGAAAACCTCGACGAGGCGCAGCGCGCGCTTCTGGCATCGCTGCGCGCCGGCCCGCGCGGCCAGTCGCTGAACATCCGCGGCCCCTTCGCCGCCTGGATGTATGCGCCGGAATTCGGCCAACACGCACAGGCCCTCGGCGCGCACACCCGCTACAAGACGCGGCTCGAGCCGCGCCTGTCCGAATTCGCGATCCTGTGCACGGCGCGGTTCTGGAAGGCGCAGTACGAATGGTTCGCGCACGCGCCGATCGCGCAGAAGGCGGGCGTGAAGGCGAAGACGATCGAGGACATCCGCAAGGGGCGCGTGCCGACATCGGCGCCGAAGGACGAACGCGCGATCCACGATTTCGTCGCGGAGCTCTACAAGACGCGCCGCGTCGGCAACCGCAACTACAAGCGCATCGCCGCGTTCCTCGACGACGCGGCGATCGTCGAGCTCGTCGGCATCCTCGGCTACTACGCGCTGATCTCGATGACGCTCAACATCTTCGGCATGCTGCCGCCGGAGAGCGAAAAGCTCGCTTTCGCCGAGCCGAAAGCCTGAACGCGAAATGAAACACCGGACGCCGGCGCGTCGCCGCGCCGGTATCCGGTCTTCGCCGCAACGCCGGAATCAGCAGCTGCGGCGGGTTTTCACGATCACGTTGCCGTTCGGCAGACGCTTCTTCACCTTCACGACGCGGCAGTCGGCGTGATGGCGCTTGTGGATGACGACCGCGCCGGGCCGCTCCTTCACGACAACGACAGCGTTTGCCGGAACCGCAGCGGACAGGGCCAGCGCGCCGACAGCCGCCGCCAGAATAAACGTCTTCATGTGTTGCCTCCTTGGTCAAAACAGCGGACCGGCAACGCGGCATGCGACAAAAGGTTTCAGGCGGCTTGCCCGCGTCGCAATCGATTCAATTGTCAAACAGCCCCGCCCTCGCGCTGCGCGCTTCGGCCGGAGAGCCAGGCAGCGCGCGGCGGGCCTGCGCGCTTCGCGCGAAGACATGACTCATCGCCCGTATTCTTGATGTCGGCCCCGGGCAGGCCCTCGCTGAATTGCAATTCACAGGCTCCCGATCGAGGGGAGCGGAGCGCCGGCAGACGCGGGGGTGTGCGAAACCCCCGATGGATGGCCGGCGAGACCATCCGGGCGGGGCGTCTTACGATCGCCCCGTTCCTCCTTGCGATCGGAGGAACGCGCCTTCCGGCGCTCCACTTGCGGCGTATCTCGAGATGTGCGGGCCGCGCTTTCGGAACGTGGACCAGCCACGCCCGTCAGCCAGCTCCTGGCGCCGGGTCCTAGTGCCCGGAGGCGGAGCCCGGCCATCGCCCGGGGGTGAAAGGCCACGTCAGCCCTCACCCGCGGCGCCGCATCGATCGACGGCGGGATTTCCCCGCTTGGCCGACCCGGTGAGTTCTGGGCACATCTCCGCCCCTCCCTCACCGCTGCTCCGTCTTCACGGCGTCCCATGACGACGCCCCTCGGGTGAGCAGGACGGAAGGACTATATACAATTAAAAGGACCGGTCAATAGTCCTTTGAAAAGAATTTGTGCTGCATTGCGCCAACGGGACTGCTCATTTGAACCTTAATCGTTCAGGCCGGGGGGCACGCCCTTATGGGTGAAGCCGTTGCTTTTGGCGTCCCAACGTCGGCAAAATTTTCGAACGTCGCCGGGCCAATCAGCAAAGGCGTGGAATGCGACAATCCCATAGACCCACAAACTGGCTCCTCCAGCCAATATCATCGCTTGATCATTGGAAGGGATGCTTATGACGAAGTCCGGGTCTTGAATGGACCTAGCCTTTTCTTTCACAAACAGGGAGCGCGGGGGCAACTCGTCTTGCCTCGCGGCGGACGCGAGGACGGACGGAACCTTCGTGCCACGGACGCAGGTCTCGCCGTCGTTTGGAATAGTAGGTGCAACGATTGCGGCAAGCCTGACCTCATCTACCAGACCGCCAAGATCGCCATAGTTTGTGAATTTTACATCGACAAAGGCACTCTTTGGGATGGTATTTGGCGGGATAGGCTCTCTCGTATCCCGATCAAGAAGCTCAATTAGGTAATCGAAATAGGGCAATTGACCGATCACAGCGGATCGAGCTGCAACCTCCGCAGCTTTGGCAGCGATGGTCGTTTCCTTCATTCCCCGTTTTATCAGAACCAATTGCCAGAAAAATAGGCACGCTTGAAGGAAGGCAATCACGGCCAATACAAAGGTGAAGAAAGCGGCGCCGTCTCGCGTAAGCCAACCCCAAGAGAATGGTACGGGATCGTGAGTTTGATTCCCATGCATTGAATATGCATACGGCTGCTGCAAGGCAGGCGGGTTGCTAGATGAACCCCAAACAAAACCAAAAGACAAAATTGCAATCGACAGAAACGCCCCGATGAAAATTTCGGGGATGTTCGCTCGCACCCTCATCACACATTCCCAATCGCCGCACCGAGGATTTCGGCATTGCGGCGATTCTTATACCGGAATTGTAATTCCGCAACATAGAGTGCGAAATACTTGCGGCTGGTCCCATGGATTTTTGCTGACGACGCCACGCCTGAAGATGCTGCAGGTCCGTAGGGCGCGTTAGCCGGAGGCATAGCGCGCCGTCTGCGCTTTGGGGATCGGCGGATTACGCTTCGCTAATCCGCCCTACGACTGCGAGTCAGAGCCACTTCGAGGTCTCAGTGCCCCATCTTCATGCCGGGCATGTCGTGCATGCCGCCGGACGGATTACCGCCGTCGGGTGCCATCGCGCCGATGCCGGCGACGGCAAATTGCACTTTGACCTCGCCCGCCTTCTCGAACTTGAGCGTGGCGTCGACCTGGCCGCCCTTCGTCAATTGCGACTTCAGGCCGGTGAACATGAGGTGATAGCCGCTCGGCTTGAACGTCACTGTCTCACCCGGCTTGATCTCGAGGCCGTTCGGCATCAGCCGCATCTTCATGACGCCCTTGTCCATCGACATCTCGTGGATCTCGAAGCCCTTCGAGACGTCGGTCGCGCCGCCGACGAGGCGATCCGGCGCCGTGCCGGTATTGGTGATCGTGAGATAGCCGCCGCCGACCGGCGCGCCCTTGGGCGTGGCGCGCGCCCACGGATCGTGAATCTTGAGAGCGCCGACGGAATAATCCGCGGCGAAAGCCGGCGCGGCCGAGACGGCGAGGACGAAAAGACCGAAGAGGGATTTGCGCAGCATCGAAAGGCTCCTGAACGATTGTCCTGGGGCGGCCGGCATTGCCGGCGCAACCTGTGAATTGATGCGTCTGACGTTCAGGCCGCTGGTGGCCCACGCGGCATTCGCAGGCCGCGTGTCGTCGGCGCAGGCGATGGCCCCGGCGGCGGCAGGACCAGCAACGCGGCGAGCGCGGCTCGCGGCGCTGGCAGGCTTGCGGCCACGCCGGGCCTGAGGAGATCGAGCGCCGGCGCGTGACATTGCATGCCGCAGCCGGCGTCGCAGGGGCAGCCATGATCCCCGCCGGCCGGCGGCGGCGCAGTGCCGTCCGCCGTCGTGACACACAGCGCGCCGCCTTGCGCTACGGCGGGCAGAGACAGCGGCAGGATCAGCGCCTGCAATGCGACCAGATAGGCCGCGGCGAGGCCGATCAGGCTCCTGCTGAAGGGGCGTTTGCGCATTCCGGGTGGGTTGTAATGCGCGCCGGCAGAGCCGTCCACGCCCGGAACCGAGGGCAGGATGCAACCGTCCGGCCCGTTGCATAAATCGAGGCATCCGGGACCGCCCGGCACCAATCGGACGTGGTAGGATCGCGCGTGACCAACAGCACTCCCTCGGATGGCGATCGTCAGGTCATCAGCTTCCGGACCCGCCGTCCGGCGGCCGGCCCGCCTGAGCACGCCGCGAAGGACGATCTGTCGGCCTATGCCCACACGCCGGAGGACCCGGCCGAGTACCGGCACAGGATGGCGGTGAACGCCGCCGTCGCCCTCGTGGTGCTGGCCCTGATCGGCGTCGCCATCTGGCTGGCGGACACAATGGCCGACATGCGCCGGAACCAGGACTGCGTCCTGTCCGGCCGGCGCGGCTGCACGCCGGTCGAGTATGAGCGCGGCCGCTGAGGGGCCTGGAGGGCGCTCCGCCGCAACCCTGGCGCGGCCCGAATTAGCCAGTTTTCCCCGCAGATTGCGGCCGGCATTGAAAGGAGCCGCCCCGTTCGCTATACGGGCACCCGACTGTCAGCCGGTTGTCGAAGGCCGCGCGGATACTGACACGTGCTCGGGGTGGCGCGTGTCCGGGCGAATGCCATATTCTTCCCTTTAATCAGAGAGTTACCCGATGTCCTCGACGTTCGACACCATCGCCAATATTATCGCCGAAACGTGCGACATCCCGCGCGACTCGATCACGCCCGAGAGCCACGCGATCAACGACCTCGGCATCGACAGCCTCGACTTCCTCGACATCGCCTTCGCCATCGACAAGGCGTTCGGCATCAAGCTGCCGCTGGAACAGTGGACGCAGGAGGTCAATGACGGCAAGGCGACCACGGACCAGTATTTCGTGCTGAAGAATCTCGCCGCCCGCATCGACGAGCTCGTGGCAGCCAAAGGGGCCTGATGAGGGGCAATGCGACTCGAGTATTTCCAGCTCATCGACCGCGTCACGGACCTTAATCTCGCCGACCGAACCATCCGCACGGAAAACACGGTCCCCTCCGCCAGCCCGGTCTTCGAGGGGCATTTCCCCGGCTACCCACTGATGCCCGGCGTGCTGCTGGCCGAGACCATGGCGCAGACCTCGGGCTGGCTCGTGGTCGCGCTCAATAAATTCGACCGCATGCCGTTCCTGGCCGCGCTCAAGGACGCCAAGTTCCGCACCTTCGTCGTGCCCGGCATGGTGCTCGAGGTCGAAGCCAAGCTCGAGCACGACGGCTCCGGCTACGCCATCACCAATTGCAGCATCACGTCGTCCGGCAAGTCGATCTGCGACGCAACCATCACGCTGCGCGTCATGCCCTTCCCCAACGACGAGATTCGCCAGCACATGCGCGAGCAGGCCGTGCGCCTCGGCGTGCCGAGCGTGGAGCCGGCGCATGGCTGAGAACGCGCGCGAGGCCTGGATCACCGGCATCGGCATCGTCTCCTGCCTGGGCGAAGGCGCCGACGCGCATTGGCAGAAATTGTCCGGAGCAAAGCCGGCGGCCGACACGACGACCTTCGCGCCCTACATCGTGCATCCTCTCGCGCCGATCAATTTCGACCTGCAAATCCCCAAGAAGGGCGATCAGCGCCAGATGGAGAACTGGCAGCGCATCGGCACCTATGCCGCCGGCCTCGCGCTCGATAGCGCCGGCGTCAAGGGCAAGACCGACGTGCTCTCGCACATGGACATGATCGTCGCGGCCGGCGGCGGCGAACGCGATCTCGCGGTCGACTCCACGATCCTGTCCGGCATGCCGGGCGCGACCAATCCATCGGCCTTCCTCAACGAAAGGCTGATGAGCGACCTGCGCCCCACCCTGTTCCTGGCCCAGCTCTCGAACCTGCTCGCCGGCAATATCTCGATCGTGCACGGCGTCACCTCGTCGTCGCGCACGTTCATGGGCGAGGAATCCGCCGGGCTCGACGCGGTGCGCATCGCCGTGTCGCGCATCGGCGCCGGCCAGAGCGACATCGCCCTCGTCGGCGGAGCGCACAATGGCGAGCGGCCCGACCTGATGATGCTCTACGAGTTCGCCGGCATCGCCCTGAAGGACAAGTTCACGACGGTGTGGGAGCGCGGCGAAGGCAAGGGCGGCTTCGCCCTCGGCTCGCTCGGCGCCTTCCTCGTCATCGAGGCGCGCGAGCACGCGCAAGCGCGCGGCGCCAAGCCCCTCGCGCGCATCGCCAGCATCGTCTCGGATCGCCGCAGGCGCCAGCCGGGCAATGTCACGGCCTCGCTCGAAGGCCTGTGGGATCAGGTCAAGGACCGCGTCGACGCCAAAGCCGCGGCGGTCATCTCCGGCGCGACCGGCGCCAACCCGGCCACGGCCGAAGAGCGCGCGTTCCTCGAGGCGCATGGCGAGCTTGCCGTGCGCGCCACGGGTTCCTATCTCGGTCATGGGTTGGAGCCGCAATTCCCCATGAACCTGGCGCTGGCAGCGGTGGCCTTGCAGCATGGTAGTCTCTTCCCGCCCTGCGACGCGTCGGGGCTGGAAAAGCCGATGAACGGCCCGCTCAGCCAGGTCGTGGTGACCGGCGTCGGCCACTGGCGCGGCGAGGGCCTCGCCCTCGTCGAAAAAGTCGCCTGAGGAGCGCGAACATGAGCTCGACCAAGGACAAGATGGGCCGTCCGATCGTGGTCGTCACGGGCGTCGGCGTCGTGACCTCGCTCGGGGCCGGCAAGACCGATAACTGGAAGAAGCTCACCTCCGGCGAGAGCGGCATCCACGCCATCAGCCGTTTCCCGACCGACGGGCTCAAGACCCGCATCGCCGGCAGCGTCGATTTCCTCGGCGAGCCGATGTGCACCGCGGCCCTGTCCGAGCAGCTCGCCGACCTCGCCGCCGAAGAGGCGATCGCGCAGTCGGGCCTCGGCCGGCCGGGCGACTTTCCGGGCCCCCTCTTCCTCGCTGTGCCGCCGATCGAGATGGAATGGCCGCAGCGGCTCGAAGTCGGCGCCCGCTCCGGCAGCAACGACCAGGTCACCTATGCCGACCTCCTGCGGGTGAGCAACCAGTTTCCGGCCTATCACGGCCGTTTCCTGTTCGGTTCGGTCGCCGACCACATTGCCGAGAGGTTCGGCACGCGCGGCTCGCCGATCTCGCTGTCGACGGCCTGCGCCTCTGGCGCGAGCGCGATCCAGCTCGGCGTCGAGGCGATCCGCCGCGGCGACACCGACGCCGCGCTTTGCATCGGCACGGACGGCTCGGTCAACCCAGAAGCGGTGATCCGCTTCTCGCTCCTGTCGGCCTTGTCCACGAGCAACGACAATCCGCAGAAGGCGGCGCGCCCGTTCTCCAAGAACCGCGACGGCTTCGTCATGGCCGAGGGCGCCGGCGCGCTCGTGCTGGAGAGCTATGACGCGGCGAAGGCGCGCGGCGCGACCATCCTCGGCGTGGTAGAAGGCTGCGGCGAGAAAACCGACGCCTTCCACCGCACGCGTTCGAGCCCGGACGGCAAGCCGATCATCGCCTGCATCAAGAACGCGCTCGAGGATGCGGGTCTCGCGCCCGCGGACATCGACTACGTCAACGCGCACGGCACCTCGACGCCGGAAAACGACAAGATGGAATATCTCGGCTGCTCGACCGTGTTCGGCGAGCGCATGGGCACGCTACCGATCTCGTCCAACAAATCGATGATCGGCCACACGCTCTCGGCCGCCGGCGCGATCGAGGCGGTGTTCACCGTGCTGACGTTGCAGGAGCAGCGCATGCCGCCGACCATCAATTACGACGTGCCCGATCCGGCGATCCCGCTCGACGTCGTGCCGAACAAGGCGCGGGACGCCAGGCTCAAGCACGCGATCTCGAACTCGTTCGGCTTCGGCGGTCAGAACGTCTCGCTCGTCGTCGGGATCGAGCCGGCGTAACCGCCGGCCGTTGTCATTCCCCATGCGCGCATTGCAACTGATCGGCGACCGCCAGCTCGAACTGGCCGACATTCCCGAACCGCCCGCGCCCGCCGAAGGCGAGGTGCAGGTCCGCATCAAGGCGGTCGGCCTCAATCACCTCGACCTGTGGGGCTTCCGCGGCATGGCCTTCGCCAAGCGCAAGCTGCCGCTCGTCGTCGGCGCCGAGGCGTCCGGCGAAATCGCCGCAATCGGCGCGGGCGTCACCGGCTTCAAGCCCGGGCATAAGGTCGTGATGTACGGCGCCATGACCTGCGGGCATTGCGTCAACTGCCGCGAGGGCCGCGACAACCTGTGCGAAAACGTCGCCGGCGTGCTCGGCTTCCACATTGACGGCTTCGCGCGCGACCTCATCAACATGCCGGCGCGGCTGGTCGTGCCGGTGCCGGACGGCGTCTCACTGCGTGACGCCGCCTGCGCGCCGATCGCCTTCGGCACGACCGAGCACATGCTGTTCGACAACGCCAAATTGAAGCCCGGCGAGACCATCCTCGTGCACGCCGCCGGCTCCGGCATCGGCTCGGTGGCGATCAAGATGGCGAAGGCCATGGGCTGCACTGTCATCACCACCGTCGGCGACGACGCCAAGGCCGAGAAGGCGAAGGCGATCGGCGCCGACCACGTCATCAACTACAAAACCGACCGCTTCGAGGGCGTGACGCGCAAGCTCACCGCCAAGAAGGGCGTCGACGTCGTGTTCGAGCATGTCGGCGGCGAGGGCTTCAACGGCTCGCTGCTGGTCTTGAAGCGCGGCGGCCGGCTCGTCACCTGCGGCTCGACCGCGGGCCCGACCGTGACCATCAACCTGATGCAGCTGTTCCAGCAGCAGTACAAGATCCTCGGCTCGTTCGGCTGCCGCATCCAGAACATCCGTGACTCACTGTCGAAGATGGCGGCAGGCATGGGTGCGATCATCGACAGCGAGTTCGCGCTGACGGACTTCGAGAAGGGCCTCGCCCGCATCGAAACGCGCCAGGTATTCGGCAAGGTCATCGTCAACTTCTGAGGCGCCGATGA
This sequence comes from Pseudolabrys sp., assembly GCA_035718885.1. Taxonomy (GTDB): domain Bacteria; phylum Pseudomonadota; class Alphaproteobacteria; order Rhizobiales; family Xanthobacteraceae; genus Pseudolabrys. The sequence goes on from DASTGR010000024.1 coordinate 12,378, forward strand.
GCAGCATCATGCGGCGCTTCCGGCGATCGGCCAAGCGCGCCGGCGACGCCGCCGTGGGCGCGCTCGCTGTCGGCCTCTTGCGCACACTGCACCGCGTGCCGTTCGATACGCTGGCGAACGGCGCCGGACGCTTTATGCGAACGATCGGGCCCATGTTCCGCGAGAACAGGATCGCGCGCGCGCAATTGGCCGCCGCTTTCCCCGAGAAATCGCCGGCAGAGATCGAGCGCATCCTCGCCGGCGTGTGGGACAATCTCGGCCGCATGGGCGCGGAGTTCGCGCATCTCGACCGGCTGTGGGATTGGGATCCAGAGCATCCGGACCGCGACTGCCGCATCTCGCTCGAGCAGCCGACGATCGACCGCTTCCGCAAACTCTTGAGCGACGACAGACCCGCGCTCATCTTCGCCGCGCATCTCGGCAATTGGGAACTGCCGGCGATCTGTGCCGCGACCTATAAGCTCGACAGCGCGGTGCTCTACCGGCGGCCGAACATCAAGGCGGTCAACGACTGGATTTCGGAGACGCGCGCGACGCATATGGGCGAGATCATCGCCACCGGGCTCGACGCGCCGGTGAAGATATCGAACGCACTCGCGCGCGGCGCGCATGTCGGCATGCTGGTCGACCAGTATTACGTGCGCGGCGTCGAGGTCACGTTCTTCGGCCGCAAGACCAACGCCAATCCGCTGCTGGCGCGGCTGGCGCGGCATTTCAACTGCCCGATCCACGGCACGCGCATCGTACGCCTGCCGGGCAACCGCTACCGCGCCGAATTGACCGAGGAGATCGCGCCGGTTCGCGACGCGAACGGCGACGTCGATATCGCCGGCACGATGCAGCGGATCATGGACGTCGTCGAAGGCTGGGTCCGCGAGCATCCCGAGCAGTGGCTGTGGCTGCACCGGCGATGGCGGTAGAAGAGCTTCTGTCGTCCCGGGCGAGCGCAAGCGAGGCCCGGGACCCATACGCCGCAGCAGAAATGACACGCTGAGGAATCTGGGTCCCCGCTTTCGCGGGGACGACAGCAACGGTCCTCACTCCCCCGTCTTCACCTTGGTCCACAGCCGGTTGATCAGCCGCTGCGCGCGCTGGTCGCGGGCGCCGACCGTGTAGAGCTTGGCCATGGTCGCGGCGTCCGGATACACGCTCTTGTCGTCGAGCACGGCCTTGTCGACGAATTTCTGGCTGGCGAGATTGCCGTTGGCGTAGGACACCATGTTCGAATTCTTCGCCGCCACCTCGGGGCGCAAGAGATAGTCGATGAAGGCGTAGGCTTGGGCGATGTGGCTCGCATCCTTCGGAATGGCGAGGTTGTCGAACCACATTTGCGCGCCCTCCTTCGGGATCGCATAGCCGATCTCGACGCCGTTCTTGGCTTCGGCCGCGCGCTTCTGCGCCTGCTTGATGTCGCCCGACCAGCCAACCACGAGACATATCTCGCCGCTCGCCAGCGCGTTGAGATATTCCGAGGAATGGAATTTGCGTACCGACGGCCGGATCTTCAACAGCAGCGCGGTCGCCTTTTCGAGATCGGCCGGCTTCACCGAGTTCGGGTCGAGCTTCAGCTCGTGCAGCGCCGCCGGCATGATGTCGTCGGCTGAATCGAGCATGTGCACGCCGCAGTCCTTGAACTTGGCGAGCATCTCCGGCTTGAACACGACGTCCCAGGACTCGATCTTCGCGCCCTTGCCGAGGCGCTCTTCGACCGCCTTGACGTTGTAGCCGATGCCGGTCGTGCCCCACATGTAATTGACGGCGTATTGGTTGCCGGGGTCGTAGGCCGCGAGCCGCTTCGTGATCTCCGGCCAGGCGTTCGCGAGATGCGGCAGCTTCGACTTGTCCAGCTTCTGGAAGACGCCGGCCTTGATCTGCCGCTCGAGGAAGTAGGCCGTCGGCACGACGACGTCGTAGCCGGACTTGCCGGCGAGCAGCTTCGTCTCCAGCGTCTCGTTGGCGTCGAAGGTGTCGTACTGCACCTTGATGCCGGTCTCCTTGGTGAAGTCCTCGAGCACGCTTGGGTCGATGTAGTCCGACCAATTGTAGACATTGACGGTGCGCTGCTGTGCGGCGGCCAATCCCGGCGCGAGACACAGGGCTACAGCGGCGAGTGCAAGGGCGCGGCGCATGACGTTGCTCGTCGTCGGCGGGGATCAGGTTTCGGTCGGCAGCCCGGCGGCCTTCCAGGCGATGATGCCGCCGGCCAGATGCGACTTGTACGGATATCCGGCGTCCTGCGCCGCGACCGACGCCGTGATCGAACGCCGCCCCGAGCGGCAGGCGAAGACGACCTGCTTGCCCTGCGGATCGGGGATCGCTGCCGGATCGAAGGCCGAGAGCGGAACGATCGCCGCGTCGGGATAGCGTTCGAGCGCGGTCTCGTTCGGCTCACGCACGTCGACCAGGAGCATGCGCCCGGCACGCAGGCCCTCGGCCACCTCCTCCGGCGTCAGGTTGGTGACCTCATCGGCGCGCGGCATGTCTGACATGGTATTTCCTCGCGAAAGCCGGATTTCTAACCGGAATCGGAGGTCGCCGCACCAGTCTTTTGCCGTCCTACTCCGCCGCCGCCGACGTCCGCCCTCCGCGAAGCGGAATGAGCACCTCGCGCTCGGTTTCCTGGCGGCGGCCCTGGAGGCGCACTCGCAGCAGGTCGCGGCGTGCGACGAGGCCCACCACGGCGCCGTCGTGGCGGCTCAGGATCGGCACGCGGCTCGCATCGGCCGCGGCCATGCGGTCGGCGAGCCGGCCGGCAAGGTCGTCCTCATAGGCGGTCGTGAGTTCCTGCTCCAAGACGACGTCTCGCAAAAGCTGCCCGGTCGGCCAGCCTTCCACCGTCCAGCGCAGCACGTCCGAGCGCGAGACGATGCCGCAGAGCTTCCCGTCGGTCTCGACCACCGGATAGCTCTTGTGCCGATTCGACGGGTCGTTGGTGAAGAACTTGACCACATCGCCGATGGCCATGTCGGCGGCAAGCGTTTCGGCCGGCTTCGCCA
>DASTGR010000025.1:0-2610 GCA_035718885.1 Pseudolabrys sp.
ACCGACTTCGTCAGCCCGTCCATGATGTTCTGGACCCGCTCCGGCGACCTCATCGTGATGGTCGTGCTCGGCGGCATGGGCACGTTGTTCGGGCCGGTGTTCGGCGCGCTGGCGCTCCTGTTCCTGGAGCAGTTTCTGCCCACGGTCATCAGCACGGCGGTGCGGCCCTTCGATGCGGCAGACGCCGCCAAGGCCGGCGAATACTGGCAGATCGTGCTCGGGCCGCTCCTGCTCGTGATCGTGCTGTTCGCGCGCGGCGGCATTGACGGCCTGTTGAGCTCGCTTTCGAACCTCGTGCAGCGCAGGACGCAGAACAATGGCTGACGCGCTGCTCGAGGTCGACCGTCTCGCCAAGCGCTTCGGCGGCATCGTCGCCACCGACGACGTCGACATCGCCGTGCCGGAGGGCGAACTCCACGCCGTCATCGGCCCGAACGGCGCCGGCAAGACCACGCTCATCTCGCAGCTCAGCGGCACGCTGGTCGCCGACTCCGGCCGCATCCGTTTCGGCGGCGCCGACATCACGCGCGCGCCGGCCTGGCGGCGCAGTCATCTCGGCCTCGCCCGCTCGTTCCAGATCACGTCGCTGTTCCTCGACCTCTCGGTGCTCGACAATGTCGCGCTCGCCGTGCAGGCGCATGCGGGGCATTCCTTTCATTTCTGGCGCAATGCGCGCCTGGAGACGGGGTTGCGCCAGCCGGCTCGTGCCGCGCTGGAGCAGGTCGGGCTCGGCCATCGTGCCGACATGCGCGCTTCGCTCATCAGCCACGGCGAGCACCGGCTGCTCGAACTCGCCATGGCGCTCGCCGGAACGCCACGCATGCTGCTGCTCGACGAGCCGATGGCGGGGCTCGGTCCCGACGAATCCGCGCGCATGGTCAAGACTTTGCGCGGCCTCAAGCGGCGCTACACGATCCTGCTGGTCGAGCACGACATGGAGGCGGTGTTTGCGCTCGCCGACCGCATCACGGTTCTCGTCTATGGCCGCGTCATTGCGTCCGGTGCGCCGGATGTGATCCGCGCCAACGAGCAGGTGCGCGAGGCCTATCTCGGCGAGGACGAGCATGTCTGAGCCGATCCTTGCCGTCGACGGCCTCGAAACCTGCTACGGCCTGAGCCAGGTGCTGTTCGGTGTGTCGTTCACCATTGCGCCCGGCGAGATGGTGACGCTCATGGGCCGCAACGGCATGGGCAAGACGACGACCGTGCGCTCCGTCATGGGGTTGACGCCGGCACGCGCCGGTCGCGTGCGCCTCGGTGGCGCGGAGATCCGCGGCCTGCCGGCCTACAAGATTGCAAAGCTCGGCCTCGGACTCGTGCCGGAGGGCCGCCAGATCTTCCCGAACCTGACCGTGCGTGAAAACCTCGTCGCCACGGCGGCGGGCGAGGGCGAATGGACGCTCGCGCGCGTGCACGAACTGTTTCCACGGCTGGCCGAGCGCGAAACCAGCATGGGCAACCAGCTGTCCGGCGGCGAGCAGCAGATGCTCGCCATCGGCCGCGCGCTGATGACCAATCCGAAGCTGCTGATCCTGGACGAGGCGACCGAGGGGCTTGCCCCGCTCATCCGCCGCGACATCTGGAATTGCCTGGCGCGGCTGAAGGCGACCGGACTGTCAATTCTGGTGATCGACAAGAACGTCGGTGCGCTGATGCGCGTCGCCGACCGCCACGTCATCATCGAACGCGGCCGCGTCGTCTGGCAGGGCGCCTCCGCCGCGCTCGCCGCCGCGCCCGACGTGCAGCACCGGTATTTGGGGGTTTAGCTGGGTTGTCGTTCCCGCGAACCTCTCCCGTCACCCTGAGGAGCCCGCGCGCATGCGCAGCGCCAGTCGTTGCGCCCTCTCCCCTTGTGGGAGAGGGCATTGAGAGACCTTCCGCATGTCATGATGGGTGAGGGGGCGCCCCCTCACCCATTCATTGGATTTGCATCTCTGCGGTTGCCCTCTCCCACAAGGGGAGAGGGCGCAGCCACTTGCGCCATGCCCCGCGTTTATGGCCGCCGCCGCAGCGCAGCACAAATTCTCTGACTAGGACTATTGACACTCCTATTATAAGGTCTATATTCCGCACCGTCCTGCTCTTCAAGGGGCGTCGCCGGAGACGTGCCGAGGACGGAGCAGCGGTGAGGGACAAGGCCGGAGATGCGGCCTTGTCGTCTCCTCGGACGAAACGGGGAAACCCGCTTCGTTGATGCGGCGCCCGCGGTCCGGCCTCGTAAGCCGAGCCCCGGGAGGCCCTGGCCAGCCGTCCGCCGGCACAAAGACCGGCCGCCCCATGTCAGGGGCTGCACGTGGCGGCGACGAAGGAGCGGTGGCCACCGCTCCGGATCGAGGTCCCACTGGGGGGATCTGTCGTCGTTCGGAAGCACGGCTCAAAGGGACACAAGACGCCGCACAGCAGAGCGCCGGGAGGCGCCTCGTCCCGATCGCATGGGATGAGGAGACGCCTCGCAAGCGTCTCGGGCGGCTTCGCCAGCCGCTCAGGAGGACTCGCAATCCTCCGTGTCTGCCGGCGCTCCGCTCCCCTCAGTCCGGAGCGAAGAATTGGAGTTCAGCGAGGGCGTACCCGGCGCCGACCTAAACAATACGGGCGGCGGAGCGTTGGCTG
>DASTGR010000026.1:0-13310 GCA_035718885.1 Pseudolabrys sp.
GGCTGCGCGTAGGGGTGCGGCTGCTGCGCACTGTCGGTCCACCCTGGTCTCGCGGGTGGGCGCCGTACAACCACTGGTGTGTTGGGCAAAACCCGCGTCGTGCGCTTGTGCGGCAAAACCCATCGCCACGGGTTGATCAAACGCAATTAGCAGCGGTCGCCCTCCGGCCTCGCGGTCGGCCCGCGTGATAGAGCTGAATAGAAAGGCCGGCCAAATGGACAGAAAACTGATGTATATCAATTTGAGCCGCGCCAAATGTCGCACCGATGCGGCCGCCCTGGCTTCGATTTGTTTGCGTACGAAACGATCGCTTGCGCAATGTCAAAGTTCCTCCCACTTTCATAGAACAAAGCTATAATAATACTACTTTCGCGGGTACTCGGCTCGGTAGTATGCCGGCTACCACACAATGTGGTCGGTGGCGGAGGCTCGGTCGGCCTCAAAGCAAAAGCAAAAATTGGCCTGCGACGCGGAGGGGCCGATGACCATCAAAGACCCGACACGTAGCAACAGGCGCAATCCACCCGCGAGGCCGCATCAGGATGGTGACGGCGGGGGCAATGGCGGTCACCTGCGCTCACAGGTGACGAAACGCTCACTGGTGGTCGGCGGCCACAAGACGAGCGTCAGCCTTGAGGACGCATTTTGGGTCGAGCTGCGGTCGATCGCGCACAATCTCGGCGTCCACCTCTCGCAGCTCGTGGGAAGTATCGACAGCGTACGCCAGCACAGCAACCTGTCTTCGGCGATCCGGTTGTTCGTGTTCGAATTCCGGAGCCACGGCACCAGCGGCCACGACCTCAGCCCGCAGGCACAGGCAGTCCTGGCGGGCGCGAAGCGGCAGATCGCGGCGCACTGAGTGCTGTTTCACGTCCGCTGGTCGGCCTTGACGGCGCGGGCCCGGTCCGGGACCCTTTGTCGGTCACTCATGTCCCGGGACCGACAATGCCGATCAACGCCGACCGACTGCTTTCCGACCTCCGTGCGCTGGCCAAGATCGGCCAATTCCAGACCGGGGTGAACCGCCCCGCCTTCAGCCGCGACGATATGGCGGCCCGGACCTGGACCCGCGACAAGTTTGCGGAAGCCGGGCTCGAGGCGAGCATCGACCAGGTCGGCAACGTCTATGGCCGCATGAAGGGTGTCGAGCGGGCGGTGCTGGTCGGCTCGCATACCGACACGGTGCCCCAGGGTGGCTGGCTCGACGGCGCCATGGGCGTCATCTATGCACTCGAGATCGCGCGGTGCGTTGCCGAAAGCGGCGCGAAAGGCACCGGCGTCGACGTCATCAACTTCCAGGACGAGGAGGGCACGTTCCTCGGCTTCGTCGGCTCGTGCCTTTTTGCGGGCGAGGATGTGAGCCGGGCGGTCGCGGCAGCCAGGAACAAGGACGGCATGGCATTGAGCGACGCCATGCGCGAAGCCGGCCTGACCGGTCGGGTCACCCCGCAGCTCGATCCTAAGCGGCATCGGGCCTATTTCGAAGCGCACATCGAGCAGGGGCCGCGCCTCGAGGCGGGCAAGATCGACATCGGCGCCGTCACGGCGATCGTCGGCATCAAGACGTTCCGTCTCAAGTTCCGCGGCGAGGCGAACCACGCCGGGACGACGCCGATGACGATGCGCCGCGACGCCGGCGCCGCCGCCATGCATTTCGGCGTCGAGATGGGCGAGCGCGTCAAGACGTTCGGAAGCGCCGACATCGTCTGGAACATCGGCAGCATGCGGTTCGAACCCGGCGTCTCCAACATCGTGCCGAGCCTCGCCGAGCTTGTCGTTCAAGTGCGCGACGTCTCGACCGACGTGCTGGCCAAGGTGGAGCCGGCAGTGCGCGAGATCGCCGGCGCCTGCGCCGACCGCTTCAGGGCGAAGGTCGAGATCGAGCCGATGCTCGACATGAAGCCGGCGGTGATGGCGCCAGCCTTGGTCGACTTGCTGCGTGCGTCGGCTTCTGAGCTCGGCGCATCGAGCGTGGCGCTGCCGAGCGGCGCCGGGCACGACGCGCAGGTCATGTCGCGCCATGTGCCTTCCGTGATGCTGTTTGTGCCGAGCATTGGCGGCCGCAGCCATCACATCGCGGAAAACACCAGCGACGCCGACATCGTGCGCGGCGCGCAAGTTCTGTTGCGCGCCGTGGAGCGGTTCATCGCGCAGGGGTGAAGCCGCGTCAGTTGCGGTAGACGACCGGCTTGTCGCGCTTGATCGACCCGGTCGCGAAAAAGCGGTCGACCGCTTCGGCGCAGTCCGGCGTCAATTCGCTGCGCTTGTCGCGCATGCACTGCGCGACCTTGTCGACATCCGGGATTTGCTTGGAACAGAGCTTGAACGCGTCCTTCATGCAGTTCTTCGCCTCGGAGGCGGTGTAAGCCGAAGCGGAGTGGGACACGGCAATTACGGCGAGAGCGGCGAGCGGCACGAAGCGCATCATCGATTCCAATGCCAGGCGATTGAGCACCAGGCATTGTCGGAGCGCGCGCGTGGATTCGCCAAGCGCGTCGCCGAAGTTCCCTCGTGTTTTCAACCGAATAGTTCTGGCGCCGTCAGCGGCGCGGCATCAGCCGGCCGGCAAGGCTGCGAATGTGGCGGAAGGCGTCCCAAAGCGCCGGGTTCTGCTTGATCAGGCGTTTAAGTCGCGCCTTTACGTAGAGCGGCGTGCAAAGCAGCGCACCGCGCGCGCTCGCGGCGGCAAAATGGTCGTACAGCGGAATGACGCCGTCGCACCAGTCGCGCTTGTACGGCTCGTCGCCAATCGTGAAGTCGTAACGCGTGAAGCCGCGCTCGATCGCGCTGCGCAGGAGGTCGTGCAGATGCGCGGCGCCCGGCCCAAAGCGGGCAGCGTCGCCGTCGGTGTGGCTTGCCTGAAGGTGATAATAAGTGCCGCGAAAGGTCAGTCCGAGATTGACGGCGACCGGCTGTGTTCCGCAATCGAGACGGCTGAGATGGGTGAGGCTCTGCGCTTTGGGGTCGGTGAAAAGCGCGCGGTAGAAGTCGAGATAGCCAGGGCGCGCGAAGATGTTGGACACGCCCATGCGCGCGAAGGAGCGCGACTTTTGTTCGACCAGCGCGTCGATCGTGGTCAGGATGTCGTCGGCGGCCTGAGGCTCGACGAAAGCGACGGCGCCGTGCTCGGCGAGCTTCTTGCGCTTGCCGCGATCCCGGCTGCGCGTCGACGATGATCGTTTGGCGGCGTAGAAGGCGTTCCACGTCTCGCCGAGCGCGGTCGCATAAGCGCCGCTGGGGTTGTCCGTCACGCCGAGTGCGATGAGAGGGTTAGGCTGGCTGCCAAGTGTGGCCGGCATTTTTTCCAGATGAACGACGTCATAGCGAAGCCGCGGATGAGCGTCGAGCGCCACGCCGATGCGTCGCCACAAGGCGGCGATGTCGGGGACTGCGGCCGTGAAGGCCGGCGCAAGGAGCGGGCCGTTATAATCGCAGAGTTCCGTTCCGAGGAAGACGAGCTCGCGTCCGAACGGCATGGGCCGGGTCGCCAGCGGCAGAATGAACAGAACGCTGCCGTCGCTTGCACGACCGACGACGATGGCCGGGCGCACGTCGTTGCACGCGCCGACGCGGCGCTGCCACGCGTCGAGCCACTCGAACGTCTGAAACACGGTGCAGTCGGCACCACGCTGGAAGGCGCGCCAATCGCTCTCGATCCCGGCGAGGTCTTCGTGAACCGATAGCTCGATCGACACGCGCAGCGTCGCAGCTTCGGCATCCACCCGCAGGCGCGGAGAGGCGAGAAGCGCGTCGTCGTGGGCATTGAGGGCGGCGATCGCCCGTGGCATCGGCTGGCCTTGCGCGGGAGTGATCAATGTCGCGGCAATCTAGGCGACAGATTGCCACAGGCCCGTAAATGAACGCGGCAAGGGCCGCTCACGCGGCAGTTTGGGTTGATGGATCGTTAACGCGTTGCCGCGTCGGCGCCGCCGGCACGAGGGTGACGTCGACCTCGGCGACAATCGGTGCGCTGGCGGGCTCGGGCGTGTCGACGTCGCCGAACAGGTGGCGCAACGTGCCGACCGCATACTGCATCAGGAACTTGGCGACACGCCGCGCGCGCCATGCAGGTGCGTCGCTGGTCGAGAACGCCTTCAAGCTATAAGCCTTGTCGCGCGCGAAGGCGTCGCCGGCCTGCTTGATCGGATCGGCATAAAACGCGCAGATCTTGGCGGCGTTCATGCCGGGAGTGGCCAACCAATTCGGGATATGCACGTTGCACAGCCGCTCGACGTCGTTGAGCACCTTGCGCGCGCCGGTGCCGGCGGCGGGGCATGAGGTTGAGAAGGCGTCGCCGACCAATACGACGCCGCCCTGAACATGACCCTCGGTCATGTACAGGTCGATCGGGCGGATCTGCACCGGGCCGTCGACGGTGAAGTCGCCCATGATCTTGCGCAGGCCCGGCCACATCGCGAACAGCGTTTCCTGCGGCGCGCCACGCATCTGGCGCAACCACGGATCCTGCATGTCGCGGTAAACGAACAGGTTGGCGCGCATGTTCGCGCCGATCGGGAAGAGGGTGATCAGCGCCGCGCGGTCGCTCGTGCGCTCGGCATAATAGGTGAGCGCCGGGAACTCGAAGGCCGGGCGCCCGGCCGGCACCGCGTCGAAGCCGATCGTAATCGAGTGCGTCGGGCTGACGGTCTCGCGCGTAAGGCCGAGATTGTGGCGCAGGCCGACGCTCAGACCGTTGGCGAGCACGATGAGCCGCGCGGAAATATCCTCGCCGGCCGAGAGCGTGACGCGCTGGCGCTCGTCACCGGCGGCAAGCGCGGTCGCCTTGGCGTTGACGATGCGCACATTGCTCGGAATCAGCGCGCGCACGGTATTGACCAGTGGCGCGTAATAGATGCCTTGCTGGTCGCCGGGGCGCTTCTCGACGATGCGGCCGAAGCGGGCGACCCAGGTCTCGCGGTCAGGCGTGGTGTGCCGGAGGATGTCGTCGGCGAGCCCCGTCTTCTTCAGGATCTCGACCTGGGTGCTGTCGAGCTTCTCACAGCGGAAGTCGGGCGGATAGACGGGATTGGGGTCGACGAGGATTGTGTCGATACCGGCGCGGCCCAGCATCGCCGCGGCGAGCGAGCCCGCAAGTCCGCCTCCGACAATTACCACATCTGTATTCTGCACGGTCAGCGTCCTGTTTTGCGCAGATGTTTCCGATAGAGAGTCTTTGCGCGGGCGCGCAGCGCAAGCCAGGCGCTCTGCATTTGCGCGAAGACAAGAAACGTCATCGAGCGGCGCGGCCGCGCGTCGAACCAGAGCGTCGCAATCTCGCTGCGCTCCTGCCACGAGCCCATGTAGCCGCTATCGTCGAATGAGCAGGAGTCGACGGCGTCGACGCGCTCGTCGACGAGAAGATGTGCGGTGTAGTCCTCGAACAGCAGGGTGCCGGGCGAGACGTCGTGCAGCGACTCGTCGTAACAGGTCTTCCAGGTGAAGGCGGTGCGGCCGGCGCGCAGCAGCATCTGCATGCTGACGGGCCGGCCGTCGAGCGTGAGGCTGTGGACCTCGGCATCGCCTTGCGCGGCAAGCGCGGCAATCATGGCGCGGGTGTATTGCGCATCCGCGGCGTTGTTCGCCAGCGCGGTGCCCTGGCGGCCCTTCCAACCGGCGGCTTCGAGCGAGAGAAAATCCTCGAAGGCGCGCCCGACGGCGTGCGGCTCGGTGACGACGATCGAGGCAAGCACGCCTTTTTCGCCAAGGCGTCGGCGGTGCTGGCGCAGTTTCTTGCGGCTCGAGGCCGACATGGCCTGCTCGAAATACGCTTTTGGGTCGAGATCGGAAGAAAGCTTCGGCCGCTGCGCGCGGGAGAAGACGTGCATCGCGCCGCCGCGTGCGGCGATGACGCGTTCGAGCGCGGCAAAGGTCGCGGTATCCGTCCCCATGGCGTCGAGCGCGACGATGTTCGGCAGGTCGGCATCGCTTGCGATGAATGTGAGGAAGGCTTCGAATACCGGCTCGAGCAGACCGCGGTCGATCACCGGCGTCGAAAGGTAGGCGTTCGGAGCCGGCGGCGACGCGAGCACGGTCAGCGGCAAGGGCGACTGGTGGGCGCCCGTGTGCGCGAAGCCCCACAACCCAGCGAGGCGGCCATTGGCGAAACCGGCAAGCGCTCCAATCTCGCGTTCCGGATAGGCGGAGGCGGCCTCGGACAGCAGAGAAGGGTGCATGAAGACATTTGCGGCGTCGGCGCGTCGCGCGAGATCGCTCCAGTCTTCGGCGAGCGCGGCAAGGCGGGCGCCGGACACGTACTCAACGGAGACTGCCACCGCATGCGTCGCGGCGGACGTAGCAGCGGCGTCGCGCGCGTCGGCGGGCGCCGGAGCCACGAGCGCATGCACGCCGTTCCAAGCCAGTTCTTGCGACAAGACGCCTCCCGGACCGCTTTTCGGGCCCCAGCAGGCGTCACATGTATACCGAAACCCTTTCAAAACCCGTTACAATCGGCGCAGAAAGCGCGCCGGAAATTTGCCTTCCATTAACCGTGCCGCCGACGGCCGGGCGATTGACCGGCCTGATATCTGACTGTAGTCAGATAATATGCAGCCTGATGACGTCGCCCGGGTGCGCCGTTTCAACCGTGCCGTCACGTCTGAAGTCGGCGCGCTCGATACATCCTTTCTCGGACGCGGACGGTCGCTCGGCGCCGCGCGCGTGCTCAACGCCATCGGCCATGGCCGTGGCGACGTCGCCGCGGTCCGCGATTATCTCGGCCTGGATTCCGGGTTGATGAGCCGGGTGCTGCGCGGGCTCGAGGAGGAGGGGCTGATCGAGACGGTCGCTCATCCGGACGATGCGCGCCGCCGCTTGGTGCGGCTGACGAAGCGAGGCCGCCGCGAGTTCGACGCCTACGAGGCTTTGTCGGACGCGCAAGCGCAAGCCATGATTGCGCGGCACCCGCGCCGCGAGGCGTTGCTTGCCGCGATGGATCTCGTGGCTTCGGCGCTTGGGCGCGCGCGGATGTCGATCGAGGAGGTGGACCCGCGGTCGGAGAACGCGCGGTATTGTCTCGGCGAATATTACGCGGAGCTTGGTCGTCGCTTCGAGGAGGGCTTCGACGTCTCCCTGTCGCGCGATCCCGACGCCAAGGACATGATCCGGCCGCGCGGCGCATTCCTGATAGCGATCTCGGATGGTCTCGCCGTCGGCTGCGTCGGCCTCAAGGGCCATGGAGGGAACGCTGCTGAAGTGAAGCGCCTGTGGGTCGCGCCCTCGGCGCGCGGCCTGGGACTCGCCAAGCGGCTGATGGCGGCGACCGAAGCCGCCGCGCGCGAACTCAATATCCGGGTGTTACGCCTCGACACAAATCGCGCTCTGCCGGAGGCGATCGCGCTCTACCGGAATTCCGGCTGGACCGAAATCGAGCGGTTCAACGACGACCCGTATCCGGACTTCTTTTTCGAGAAGGTCTTGTGAGGCCGGCGGCCCCCGATCCGATGCTCGGGACATCCGAGGCCGGTCGGGAGGGGAAAAGGGTGCTCGGGCCCTTATTTTGGCAATGCAAGATATCCCACTAAGCGGAGCTTAATACTCGGCAAGGTAGCATTCGTTCCGGAATACCTCAAAACAGTGGTTCCCCCGGAATGACGGTCCAACGCGTTGAGATGCCTGCCGCTGCCAACACGCTGCGGCTTGTGCCCGCCCTGTACGCTGCCACGTTGTTTGTATCGGCGCTCCTGCTGTTTCTCATCCAGCCCATGTTCACGAAAATGGTGCTGCCGCGGCTTGGTGGCGCGCCCACCGTCTGGTCCGTCGCCATGGTGTTCTTCCAGGCGGCGCTGCTCGCCGGTTACAGCTATGCGCACGTGCTGGTGCGGCGGCTCTCGCCCTGGCGCGGCGCATTCGTGCATTTCTGTCTCCTCGCCTGCGCGGGCGCGACGTTGCCGATCGCGATCTCCTCGTTGTTCGGCGAGCCGCCGAGCGCGGGCATTCCGGTCTGGTTGATCGGCCTGTTTTCGGCCTCGATCGGCCTGCCATTCATCGCGCTTTCGGCGAGCGCACCGCTCTTGCAGGGATGGTTCGCCGGTATCGACCACGCGAAAGCGCGCAACCCTTACGTCCTCTATGCCGCTTCGAACCTCGGATCCTTCGCGGCGCTGTTTGCATATCCGGTCGTCGTCGAGCCGTTCCTGACCTTGCGCGAGCAGTCGCGGCTCTGGTCGACAGGCTTTGCCGTGCTCGCCGTGCTGATCGCCATCGCGGCGGTGCTTGCGGCGCGTCACGGGGCCGAGACGGCGCCGGCCGCGGCGTCGAAAACCGCTCCGACGCCGTGGCCGGTTCGCTTGCGCTGGATGGCGCTTGCCGCGATCCCGGTCGGCCTCGTCATTTCGGTGACGACCTACATCAGCACGGACATAGCCTCCGCGCCGTTCCTATGGGTTATCCCGCTCGCACTCTATCTTCTGACCTTCGTCGCCGTGTTTCGCGATCGGCCGTGGGTGCCCACCTCGACTGTCATCATGCTTGTGCCCATCGTGGTCGCGCCGCTGGCCATCGGCCTTCTCGGCGGCGCCAAGCGCTACATGTTCGCGATGATCGGGCTCAACCTGCTTGCTTTCGTACTGTTGACGCTGCTGTGCCACGCGGAGCTGTACCGGCGCCGTCCCGATCCGGCCACGCTCACTGAGTTCTACCTCTGCATGTCGCTCGGTGGCGTGGTTGGCGGCTTGTTCGCCGCGCTTGCCGCGCCGCATCTGTTTCCGCTGGCCTATGAATACCCGCTGCTGATCGTGATCGCGCTCATGGCAATTCCGGGAGCGGTCGAAATAAGAGGGCGGCGGCTCGCGCTCGACGTCGCGCCGCCGCTTTTCCTGGCCGCCGCCGCGGCGGTAATGCGACTCGTCTTCGATCTGGACCTGCCCGCAAATGCCGAAACCGCCTTTCGTATCGCGCTCGTCGGCCTGGCCGCGTTGATGCTCTTCCAGCGCAAGCGGCCGCCGCGTTTCGCCGCGCTCGCCGTTCTCGCCTTCGTCGTGACCGCGCTCTGGCAGCCCGGCATGAACCGGGTGCTTGCGGCGCGCAGTTTCTTTGGCGTGCATCAGGTGGTCGATACGGCGGACGGCGAATACCGGCTGCTCTATAACGGCACGACACTGCACGGCGCGGAGCGCATCGCCGATCTCGCCGGCAACACGCCCAAGCCGCTCACTTATTATTTTCCGGACGGCGCCATCGCGCAGAGCATAAAGACCGTCCGCAGCGCACAAGGCGGCTTCCGGCGTGTGGCCGTGGTCGGGCTCGGCACCGGCACGCTGTCGTGCCTCAGCCAGCGCGGCGAGCATTGGACCTTCTACGAAATCGATCCAGTGGTGGTGCAGATCGCCCGCAATCCGAAGCTGTTCAGTTTCATGAGCTCGTGCGCCCCCGATGCCGGCGTGGTGCTGGGCGACGCGCGGCTGACGCTCGCGCAATCGAAGGAAACCTACGACCTTATCGTGCTCGATGCCTTTTCCTCCGACGTCATTCCAGTTCATCTGCTGACCCGCGAGGCCATCGAGGGTTATCTGTCGCACCTCGCACCGAAAGGCGCGCTCGTGCTGCACATCTCCAACCGCTATCTCGAACTGGCGAATGTGGTCGCCGCCATTGCCGCCGGTGAAGGGCTCGCCTCCGAAAGCAAGATCGACGTGCCCGCGGAGAGCGTGCAGACGAATTATCGGACCAGCGCACAGGTCGCCGTGCTGGCGCGGTCGCCGGACATATTGCGCGGGTTCGAGCGTGTCCCGGGCTGGGCGCCGCTGCCGCTCAATCCCAATGTAGCGGCCTGGACCGACGATTACTCCAACATCTTCGGCGCCTTGTTGCGCAAGTAGCGCGCTGCCTCGGGTTTGCACGGAACGGGTCCGCCGCCGGCGACGTTTCTGTCGTAAGACAAGGAGCGCCGCATGACCTCGACCACGCAACTCGCCCGGGACGCGGAGACGAGCCGCAGGGAACTGGCGGCCTCGCTCGCCGAACTCCGCGCACGATTGTCGCCGCACAGCCTCCAGGATGAAGCGCTGCGCGCGATGTCGAACTCGGGCCCGGCGCGGTTCGCGACGGGGCTCCGTGACGATGCGGCCAACAGTGCGGTTCCAATCGCCATGCTCGCGGCAGGCGTGCTATGGGCCGTCGCGAACAAGCGCTCTGCTGCGGGAACGCGGCCGGCGCCGGGTTCAATGGACAGTCTCGTCGGTTTCGGCGACACGCTGATCGGAGCGGCTGCGGACCTCGCGCGTACGGTGGGGGCGGGCGTGGCCAAGGTGCAAACCAAAGGCGCGGCTGTCGCCCGTTCGGCGCAACGCGGCAGCATTGCGGCCGCTCATTCTGCCGAAGCGGTGGGCGATCAGGGACGCGCGCTCGGTTCCCACGTTGCGGCCGGCGTTGCGAGCGTGATGAATACGGCGCGCTCCAACGGCAGCGCAGCGACCCAAGCGGCCTCGAACCTGACAAGCCGGGCGTCTCGCATCGTGAGCACAGGTGCGAAGCTCGCGAGCAACGATCCCGTTTTCATCGCCGGCGTCGGCATTGCGGCGGCCGGAATAGCGGCCGCGATATTCAGCGTGTCCCGCCAACGGGACGTCGCGTCAGCGGCGGGCGAACTGGTCGAGAATGCCGGAAAGGAAGCCGGAACTGTTCCCGCGCTCTCGCCGGAGCAAGTGACCGGTTTGGGAACCGAGACAGCGCCGAGTGCGCAAGGCTACGGCCGGGATCCCACGGGCGCGCAGGATTTGGCCGCTGTCGCGACCGCGCAGTAGCACTTTGGCTTGCGCTCAGACAGCTGCACCGAACGGTCGGGCGGTATAGGTACCTTTTTCCGCCCACATTCCGCACCAGCTCCGGCTCAAACGCGACAGAAGCAAGCCGCAGCATTCTCGCATGGTCCCGGCTGCGCGCAGCTGGAACACCATCGTGATCAGACGATCGCTTGACCACAACGAACTTGAAGCGCTGGCTCTCTTTGCCAATGGGAAGTCCGCGGACGAGATCGCGGCGGCGCTGAACGTCAGCCAGGGGATGGCGCATCACTACCTGCGCGTCGCCGCGCGCAAGCTCGGCGCGCGCAATCGCGTGCACGCGGTCGCCGTCGCTGTCCGGAACGGGCTGATCAAGCCCACGGGCGGAGAGGAATGAGCGAGGCCCGAAGGCCTCGCCCAAAGCGGGTCATGCCACGTTTGCCTGCGGCTCCGGCACGGCTTCCGCGATGGGAGCGCCGAGCAGAGTTCCGATCACACCCTGAACCTCGAGCTGGGCCGTAACGTGCGACATGGTCGGCCGTGTGCCGAGGATCGTCGCGTCCAGCGCGTCGGCGGCGGTCAATCCGCGCGGGTAGAATTCGCGGAAGATTACGCGCTCGGCCAAGCCCTCCACGTAGCGGAAGCCGAGCCGTAGCGAGAGTTCGTGCAGGGCGCTGTCGACGAGCCGCTTGTTCCGCGAATTCAGCGTCGAGAGACGGTTGCGCAGCACGATCCAGTCCGTCGGGGCCTTGCCCTTGCTCTCACGTATGCTGCGCGCTTCTTCGACCACGCGCGCGTAGCGGCTGATGCCGGAAACCTGAAACGTTTCCGGATCCACGCTGCCGAGTGAATCGAGATCGACGAAGCTGTCGTTCAGCGGCGTCAGCAGCGTATCCGCGAAGGTCAGCGCAAGGCGCGCCAGCGCACTGTCGTGACCGGGCGTGTCCACGATGATGCAGGCGTGCGTGTCGGAGAGCCGTCCGATGGTCTTGGCGAAGGCGGCGCAGCGTCCCGCCTCGCCGTCGAGGGATGCGAACTCGTCGTCCTCGCTGAAGCAGACATGCGTCGGTGTCGGCAGATCGAGCCCGCGCTGGCGTGACCATGCGAGCCTGTTGTCGATGTAATGGGTGAAGCTGCGCTGCGTACCGTCGAGGTCGACGGTCGCGACGCTCTGACCGGACCGCAGCAGGGCGATCGCCAGATGGATCGCCACGGTGGATTTGCCGGATCCGCCTTTTTCGTTGGCGACGACAATTACGCGAACACCAGGCGCACTAAGGCTCTCCGCGGACATGAGCGGCGCTCCCTTCGCTGTGACTTCGTGTCGTTGTTTGTCAGCAAAGCCACAGTGCTGTGATTCGTGGACATAGGACCATGCTTCCGGCATTGGTATTTGCAAATGCATTTCCGATGATATTTCAATCGGCAAGATGGGACCGCGCGATGAGACCGCGGTTCGACAGCCTGGTTCCGCGTCAGATCGGGGCCTTGAAGAAATCCGGCAGCTCGATCCTGCACGACAGTCCGCCCGGCGCCCAGTCGAAGCGCGCCTGACCGCGGAGCTGCCGGCCTACGACTTCGTCGATGACCCGCATTCCGAAGCCGCGCCCTTTTGGCGGTTCGACGGGCGGACCGCCTCTTTCGATCCAGTTGATCGTCAGCGCTCCGCCATCTTGTTTCGTCCAAAGCACTTCGACCGTGCCGCTCGGCGCCGACAAGGCGCCGTACTTGACGGCATTCGTCGTGAGCTCATGAAACAAAAGCGCGAAGGGTTGCGCCTGGCCTGTCTCGAGGTGGGTGTCAGGTCCACTCACGACGCCGCGCGCATCTTGCCCCAGGCAATAAGGTGACAGTTCCTGCCTGATGAGCGTGGCGAGATCGGCTCCGGTCCATCGGGATTCGGCGAGGAGCGTATGCGCTTTGGACAAAGCCTGAATGCGTCCTTCAATGACGGCCTTCAGGCCTTGCGGAGTAGGGGCGCTGGACAGGCTTACGATCGCCTGGACGACTCCGAGAAGATTTCTCGACCTGTGATCGACCTCACGCGAGAGGAGCTGCACGTCCTTTTCCAGCCGTTTCCGGTCGGTGATATCCCGGACGATGCTGCAACCACCGACAATCTCGCCCGCGGCATTCTTCAGAAGGGAAACCGTGAGCAGAACGTCCACCAGACTGCCGTCCTTGCGCTTCCGCACGGTGTCGCGCGCTTCGATGCGTTCTCCGCGCCTTATCCGGGCGAGAATCGCCGCTTCCTCCTCCACCCGGTCGGGCGGCACGAGCACCCGAATGGGTTTCCCGATGATCTCTTCGGCCGGATAGCCGTAGAGGCGTTCCGCACCCTTGTTCCATGTCGAGATGATTGTCGCGAGATCGGTACTGATGATCGCGTCGTCACTGGACTCCACGATCTCCGCAAGGCGCCGGAGGCGGTGCTCGCTCCTGCGCAACTCGGCCGCTGCCGCCTCGTCCTCTTCAGGCGAAGCATCTGAACGAGGACGATCAAGTTCCATGGCTTGTGCGGATCGATTCCGAGCCGGCGGGCTTGCTTTCTCGCGGCGGCAAACGGCCGCGCATCGAAATGGATCATATTCG